>NZ_CP036264.1:2475408-2848339 GCF_008035925.1 Stieleria maiorica | reverse complement strand
CCAAGGAAAGACGACGTTGTTGCGGACGCTGGTCGATTCACTGGAGCCGATCGAGGGAACGATCAAATGGGGCCACGCCACCGAGTTGGGCACCTACGCCCAACACGTCTACACCAGCCTGGATGACCGGCGGACCGTGCTGGAACATCTGGAGTACGAATCGAATGCCGACACGACCCGCCAGGATTGTTTGGCGATGGCCGGCGCGCTGCTGTTTCGCGATTCCCACATCAACAAGAAAATCAAAGTGCTCTCCGGGGGCGAACGTGCCCGGTTGTGCATGGCCGGATTGTTGCTCGGGACGGCCAACGTGCTCGTCTTGGACGAACCCGGCAACCACCTGGACGTCGAAACCGTCGAAGCCTTGGCCGATGCCCTGGTCGACTACCAAGGCACCGTGATCTTCACCTCGCACGATCGGCACTTCATGCAACGCGTCGCGACCAATGTGATCGAAGTCCGCGACGGAACAGTCAAAAACTACTTCGGCAACTACGAGTCCTATCTGCAAAGCGTCGAAAGCGAAGTGGATGCGGGGGAACGCGAACGCGACCGTGCGGCCGGAAAACCCTCTTCACCGCCACCGAACAAAACCGCCAGCGCGGAAGATTATCGCGAAAGCCAGCGGCAATCGCGAAAGACCGAAAAGGAACTCAAGAACCTGGAAAAGAAGATCGCCCAACTGGACGACGAAAAGAAATCCATCAACGAAAAACTGTTGACCGAAACCGACCCCGAGGAAGCCGTACGGTTGCACGACCAATTGACCGAAATCGGCAACGAACTCGAACAGGCGGAAGAACGTTGGATGGAGTTGAGTGATTTCTAGAATGTCGCGTCACGACGTCGTGGCTACGCTCGCCAGAGCGTGGAAAATGCCGCGGCCCACCTTCTGGTGAAGGTAGCTACGACTGCCTTGTTCGGTGAACGGTCGTGTTCAGCGGTCACGCGGTGCATGATGACTCGACTCGCTACCGCCGCGAAAACAAATCGCTGAGGACGATTTGCTCGATCAACTCACGCGTCGGATAGTCTTGCTCGGCAAGCCGATCCAGAATCGCGTCGATCGTCGCCCGGTCGCCCAATTCGACGCGGCGGCCGAGTGCATAGGCGAGCATCTTTTCGGTGAACGCACGGGCAAAGAACGCTTTCCGCTCGACCAACAGCCTTTTCAGTTCTCCGACGCCTGCAAACGTTTGCCCGCTGGGAAGTTTGCCCGAGGTGTCGATCGGTGCCTTGTTCTCGTATCGGTTCCGCAGCTCACCGATCGGGTCAAAGCACTCCAGTGCAAACCCCAGCGGATCGATCTTGCGATGACATTCGTTGCAGGCGGCCGAGGAGCGGTGTTTCTCCAGCAGGTCACGCACCGATGTCGCGCCGCGAACATCGGGATCAATCTCCGGCACATCGTCCGGTGGTGGCGGCGGGGGCGTGCCGAGGACGTTCTCCAGCATCCAAACGCCGCGGACGACCGGTGAGGTTTCGATCCCGTTGGCCGAGACGGTCAACACGCTCGCCTGGCCCAGCAATCCGCCGCGACGCCGGTCCGAAAACGTGACTTTGCGGAATTCATCAGCGCCCTCGGCAGGCACCTGATCGACGACGCCATAAAGCTTTGCCAGATCGCGATTGATGTACGAATAATCCGCGTCCAACCAGCGGATGACCGATGCATTTCCATCGATCAAGTGCCGCAAAAACGCTTGTGTTTCGCGTTTCATGTCGCCCTGCAAATTCGACGCGTAATAACGCCAAAACGTGTCGCGGTCGGGCGGCATTTCACCCAGGGCACGCAGGTTCAACCAGGCGTCGGTGAATCCGGTGATCATCGCATCGGACCGGGGATCGGCCAACAATCGACGAGTTTGGTCCAGCAATGCGGCTCGGTCCAGTTGCCCGGAGTCGGCCAGGTCTCGCAGCATTGCGTCTGGCATCGATCCGGTCAAAAAATACGACAACCGCGCGGCCAGGGCATGCTGGGACAACTGATCGGATTCTGGTCGACAATCGGGGTGCAGGTACAAAAATGCCGGCGAACACAGAACGGCCTTGAGTGTGTCCTTGTACGCATCCATCGGTTCGCGTCCATCTCGCCGGCGGATCTCGTACACCACCATCAACCGATCCAACTCACCCGGTTTGAGCGGCCGACGATAGGCCCGGCGAGCGAACGCTTCGGTCAACTTTGACACGTCCGCCGGATTGAACTCTCCGTCGGGCAAAACGCTCGCCAAGGTGCGGCTGGGCCACTGCCGAAAAATCGGGCCACGGATCGCGACTTCGTGGATTCGGATCTGGGGGACCTGGCCATAACGCAACATCACGTTCCGGCCGCGAACGATCCCGCTTCCGCCCCGCGCGTGCTCGGGAAGCAGATGGGAATACATCCGGTGCAGCCGTGTGTGCAGCGGTCGCACTTCGCGCAAGCCGTTTTCGAAGGTGAATCGCGGCGTGATTCCCCGGTCCAAGTGAACCTGCATCGTGTACCACTGCGGGTCGCCATCTTCGATCGTCCGCTGGGCCAACAATGGTTGAATCGGCTGCATCGTATGCAGGCTGCCCGCGTCGGCGTTGCCGGGCCGAATGCCCAGACGAAACTTTTCGCTCAAATCGATCTTCAGAACCGACTCGGAGTACGGCGTGTCACGATGCAGGGCTTGGGCGAGCACACGGATTTCGTAGATGCCGTCCGTCGGCACGCCCTGTCGGAAATCTTCCAGCGGCCCATAGGCACCCTCGGGACGGTCGGCCAGCGGGCTATCGTACAGACACAGGTAGCGAAAATTGAATGCCGCCCGGTGCGCCAATTTCAGCTCGGGTTGCTGGTGAAAATCGCCGTCGAAACGCCACGTCTGCTCTTCGGGTGGATCGAGGTTCGCAAAAGCCTTTTCGACGACCTTTTCGGCTGCGTCCAGGTATTGTTCCAGCAGGTACCCCGACGTCACCAGCGCATCGCCGACGTTATCCAGGTGCTCGACCGTGTTATCGCGTGGAAAGCGATCGGTCGGATCAAACATCGACATGTCCAATTGAAACAGATCGCCGACTGTCGATAAGTATTCTCGGCGCGTCAGCCGGCGCAGCACGGTTTGCCCACCGGTGCTGGTGGACTGTTGACGCAATCGCTGCAGTGTGTCGGTCAAACGTTCGATCGCTGCCTGCCGATCGTCACCCGACGGTTGGTCGGCGTCTTCGGGCGGCATGTCACCGAGCGTCAACTGGTCGATGATTTCTTGCAGCGTGATCAATGTGTCGGGACCGGCGGACGATAAATCAAGCGTTTCAAACTGACGCTCTCCGCTGGCATCGTCGGCGTTGTGGCAATCGACGCAGTAGTCGCGCAGAAACTCGTTTGCATCGACTGCAAAGGCAGGCGTCGCGATCATGACCGAAGCGATCAAACAGCCGAACATCCAGCTCAGCAGCTGTTGTTGCCGCAGCCCCGTCATCGAAGTTCGCCGCATCAAACCAACTCCAAACCCGTCAAGGTGCCGGTGCTGGTCGAGAAACGGTCGGCGGGGACTCCGAAGCGGTGCAGCAAGGTCAAGAACAGGTTGGTCAGCGGCGGTCGATGCGGGCTCGATCGGTCAAACCACATCGGATCGCGATGGCGCAGTCCTCCGCCGGCGACGACGATCGGCAGATTCGTGTTGGTGTGGGAATTCGCATTGCCCATCCCACTTCCGAACAGCACCGAGGTTTGCTGCAACAGATTCGATTCGCCGCATTCGGTTTCACGAAGCTTGGTCAAGAAACGAGAGAATTGTTCGACCTGATAGGCCTCGATCGTCTTGAGCGCCTCGATCGACTCTTCGCGTTGGCCGTGGTGCGAAAGCGAGTGGTAGCCGCTTTTGAACCCGAAATCGCGGGCTTCGAAATCCCCACCGATTTCCAAGGTTGCAATTCGAGTCGAATCGGTTTGCAGTGCCAGAGCGATCAGCTCGTACAACATCGGCAGGTCGTCGACCATGTTGGTGTTGTTCGGGGCGTCGAACGGCGCCGGCGGTTTCTCGATGTCGATCCATTGTTTGCTGTCCCCGAGCCGGCGTTCGACGTCGCGGATCGAGGTCAGGTATTCGTCCAGCTTTTGGGCGTCGCGACGATTGAGTTGTTTCGAAATGCTGTTGGCGTCACCACGGACCGCATCGAGGATGGACTCCTTCATCCGGAACCGATCGGCGGCCCGCTGTTTGTCTGCCGCAGCGATTCCGACGAACAGTTTTTCGAACAACTCCCGCGGCCCGGTGATCGGTGGCACACGTGTTCCCGAACGGCTCCACGACATTTGGCAGCCGCCATGGATCCCCGAATCGCTACCGACGGTCAAGGAGGCAAATCGAGTCTGCCCGCCGATCGTTTCGGCGGCCAACTGGTCCAGCGTGATGTTTCCGTCGGGCATCGATTTCGCGTCCACGCTGCGCACCCCCGACAAGAACGCGTGAATCGCAAAGTGGCCTCCTTTCAGCCCGTGGTCCAGACCACCGATCACGGTGAAATCGCCGCTGTGGGGCGCCAGGGACGCAAGCGTCGTCGACAAACCCGCCGAACCATCGCCACCGCCACTCGCATTCACATCGTCGGTTTGCTCCGGCCAAAACGCTTCCGGGTAAAACCCCAGCATATTGCCGATGCAAACCATCCGCCGCGGTGCCGGTGAGGAAGTCGCAGACGGGGCATCCGATTCCGCCGCGGCGGCGCGGTTACGAAGCGAATCGAAGGCAGGCAGTGCGATCGAAATACCAGCGGCCTGCAGGATCGATCGGCGACGGACAACCGGACGCGGGGGACGGTGGCGATTCATGGCGAAAGACCAACGGGGTGGGAAGTGGTGGGCGAGGCGGAGGGGCCTTCACAAGGCCCCTCCAGTTTACACCATCGGCCAACCCGTTCGAAATATCCTCTTATGCAGAATCCCCCTCCGCCGAGAGTGTCGTGCGGTTTTCCCCCGTCGCCTGAACCACAAGGGAGGTCGATGCCCATCGTCTTCCCCCCATCGTCTTCCCCCCATCGTCTTCCCCCCATCGTCTTCCCCCCATCGTCTTCCCCCCATCGTCTTCCCCCCATCATTTTGCCCCCCGTCGTTTTGCCCCCCATCATTCTGCCCCGAATCATTCTGCCATTTTTCACCTCCTCCCCATCGCCGGTAATTCAGGTCGACTTTGCCGGTTGATTCCGCCGATCACCAGCACGGCGCTCGATTGGTCGATGTTCCTAATCGGCCTTTCTTTTGCCCCTGGAACGACCACATCGATCGACGGCGACATGGAATCAACGCTGCCTGAACAACTGGGAATCTGGCGACTGGGATCAAGTCTGCGCACTGGAGCATCGTTTTGCGTCAGTTTCGCCCAGCCGGTCGACGCCGTCGGCAGCCCGCGCTGGGACTATGCGATGAAAGTGGCGACGGCGCCCGAAGGCCGCTTGGGGATCGCCAGTTCGATCGCCGCGGGGGCCGTGATCCGGCACCCCAACGTGGTTCCCGTACTCGACGGCGACGCATCCGGTGATCGGCCGTACCTGACGATGCCGATGTTGGATGGCCGGACGATGAAATGGCATCTGTCCAGCGGTCCGCGAAAGCCGTTGCCGGTCGCGTTGTGGTTGATCCGCCAAGTCTGTCAGGGGCTCGCCGCGATGCATGCCGCCGGATGGACGCACGGCGACGTCAAACCCGACAACGTGATGGTGGGAAGCAACGGGCACGTGACGCTGATCGACTTGGCCTTTGCTCACCGAGGCACCCTGGACCCGTCGGCGCCGTTCCGTGGAACGCGAAAATACGCCGCGCCCGAGTTGTTGGTCAACGCATCGGCCGGCACTCCGGCGAGCGATCTGTTTGCCGCCGGCCGCATGCTCTGGGAATGGCTCGCCCGCGTCGAAACGAGCAACGAACAGGTGCTCAGCCCGGTCTGCGAGCTGGTCGAATGCATGGTCGACGAGACCCCGGAAAACCGCCCGTCGGCGGCCGAGGTCACCGCAACGTTGCTGCGGATGGAAATCGACACCCTCGGCGAACACATCGTCCCCACGGTCCAACGCCGCGCGGCATAACGAGCCAGCGTCCAATGTAGCCACGCTCGATGCGAGCGTGGATGGCACGGATGAACCACCTTCTGGCGAAGGTAGCTACGTGGAACGCGGAACTGGCGTCGTCGGACGCGCGCCAAACGGCTGATCAATCCGCTTACGCGATCGGGTAACCGAACAGCTTCTCGGCCGATTGGGTGCCGAAGGCATCGTTCAGAATCTCAAAGTGCTTTAGCTCAACTTCGCACGGATGCGGCACGCCGCAGGCCCGGCCCAGTTGCAGCAAGTCTTTCCGCATTGTCACGACATAGTTGGCAAACCGGTTGGCTTTATCGGTCGGATCCAATCCGCCCATCAGCCAGCGGTTTTGAGTGGCAATCCCCGCCGGGCAATCCCCGGTATGACAGCGCTGGGCTTGGATGCATCTGATCGCCAGCATCGCTTCACGACTGAACGGTCGCTCTTCGTCGTTGTTGGTGACGATGTGCTGCCGCAACTCCGGCCCGATCGCTTCCAACCAGTATCAGAAATGGCCGATGATCGGAAAGTTGTGCAGGATCGCGTGCTTCTTTTGCAGGATATCGCACGTAAACCCATGCCAACAGGCTCACCACAATGATGATCGTCGTCCCTACCCAGGTCATGTCATTTCCTCGGGTCAGCGAAGCGGTCGCACGTCTTTCTCCCAGTGGTCGATCAAAAGCTCCAGCCGCTTGACATCTTGCGGTCGTGAGGCGGCAAGATCGTTGCTTTCGCTCAGATCATCGGCCAGATTATACAACCATTGCTGCACCTTCGTGTCCTCAAGCTTGCGGACCAATTTCAGATCTCCCTCACGCACCGCCGTCCACGTCCTTTTTGCACGTCGGCCGCGCCAGAACAGCGTGCGAGCAACGTCCGCGCGTTGGTCGGCGACATGCGACAAGATGTCAATGCCTTCCAGTTGAAGATGCGATTGATCGGCTCCGGCCAAGGCCAGGATCGATCGCGTCAAATCGAAGGTCACACACACCTGATCGCTGACCGTCCCGCCGCGGATGCGATTCGGCCAACGCACCACCAGCGGCACACGGACCCCACCTTCGTACGTCGTGCCCTTGCTGCCGCGAAGCGGCCCCATGTCTGCCGCGCCGGCAAACCCGCCGTTATCAGACGCGAAGATCACGATAGTGTTGTCAGCGATCCCTTGTTCATCGAGCGTTTTGAGAATCCGGCCGACCTCCGAGTCCAGGTCCTCGATCATGGCGACGTACGCCGACGAATCCAACGCCATCCAATTCTCCTCGATCACGACCTTGTCCTTGTCGCCGGGGCCTTGGTAGGGAAAGTGTGGGCACTCGTGGGCGACATAGGCGAAGAAGGGCTGGTCTTTGTGTCGCTTGATAAACTCGATGCTATCGTCGGTGATCAAGTGCGTCATGTAACCGTCGCGCTCGATCGGCTGTCGGCCGCGAAACAGGACATGCAAGTCACTCAGTTCTTGATGGTTGAAGTAGTGGACGTTGCCGCCCAGGTAGCCGACGAATTCGTCCCAACCATATTCCATCGGGTTGAATTTGGTTTCGTAACCCAAGTGCCACTTGCCGAACAGACCGCACCGATAGCCGGCCGACGTCAGCATGCTCGGCAAGACCGCATGATCGACCGGCAACCCCAACTCATGCTGCTCGGCCAATCGGATCGCATCGTCATAGCGTCCCACGTTGCCGGTGCCGATCGCGCACTCCAGCCCACCGACACGTTGCTGGTAACGCCCGGTCAACAGTGCCGTGCGAGTCGGACTGCACTCCGGGCCGTTGGAATAGTGCTGCGTAAATCGCACACCTTGCTTCGCCAACGCGTCGATGTTGGGCGTTTTGGCAATCCGCTGTCCGTAACACCCCACGTCGCCATAGCCCAGATCATCGGCAAGTATTAGTACGATGTTTGGACGGCTCGCCGAATCGGCTTTTGCGACGGAAAAAAACGGGGTTTGCGTTAACTGGCCGACAACTGCTATGAAGGCGAGTGTAGCTGTTCTATGCAGCAAATGACGTGGGAATAACCGGCGGCAACCGGCCTGCGTCGTGGCAAGGAATTGAATCATGTTGAATCCCATTCTTTTGAATGCGGGCGCTGTCTTTCAGCGTTACCGGCGTTCGTATCGATGTCGCGTTCCGCCGTGAAAGGCGGATTCGTTGAGCGCACAAAAAAACCAGAGGATCGCGGTCGGCAAACCGCATGGTGCTCCCCTGGCGGCAAGGAACCGAACTCGGTTCCCGCCAATAGTTTCTTCTTTCTCAACCCCCAAGTCAAATCCCAGCGGCAACTGGGCCAACCCCACGAGGTTTACTCGAAAATGGCAAGGAATCGAAAGCAGCGACGCCAGCAACACGGCTCGGCGCGGCATTGGAAGCAGAGGGTTAGCTATCTTTCCAATTCTACGATTACATACGGCGCCCGGGTCTGGAAATCAGGGCAGATCGCTCCATTGCCGACTCCGTCGATCACTTCGATGAAATACATGACGTCCCATTGCGGCACAAGAAAACCGCCGGGTATCGTTGCCGCATACTCGTTGGTCCGCTCTGTTGGATGAAAGTCGAGCTCCCGATACTCTTCGTATTGAGTTACGTGACGGTAACGTAACTTGAGTGATTGGACCCCGGATGGATCAGTGACGCGAGCCACAATGCGCAAAGGGCTGAGAAGTCTTGCCGACGACACAGGATCATGTTCGACAGCAGGCGGCGTGACATCTCCCGTGGTGCGTGGGGACCACGCGACCGCCTGTGGCACGGCGTCAACGGATGCAGCCTGGGCTTGGAGTTTCGAAAGGTTGGTTTCAAGTATCTTCAATTCGTCCCGCCAGTGTCCGCCTAAATTGAAGCTTTTCGGCCCCATTGCAAGGTCGTCGGAGTACCGGTTGCCAGCAGTGTTTACCAAATCACGCCAAGCGTCAATTGCCATTTCTTCTCCGCGCGCTGCGGCAACCAGTTCCTCCGGTTTCTGACGTCGTCGATAGAGGTTGTAGTGAACGGCTGCTAGGCTTCTCCGCGCGTGAAACCTTGCGAGATGAGCTAGGATTGTGAGATCTGTAATCGTCGAATCAAATTCTTTGCCACGTTTGTTGCCGATATTTGCCTTTGCCTCCCGAACATTGGCCAACACCCTGTCCGCGGTTTCGTCGAACCAACGACTGGTCGTCTCGGGTGTTACTTTTGGAGTAACGCCGTCGGAAAGAATACGACGCGCCGCAGCGTCAAAATCCTCAAACAGCCCAACGTCAGAACCTTCGTTCTGGGCGTAGTCAGCTAGCGATGCGCCGAGCGCCTGTCGTTCGGGCCAGGATTTGGGCTTGAAAGGAGAGAAACAGTTTGTGCATCTGAGCGCACACCGCTCGCTAGCCACATGGCAAGCAATGGCAGGACCCAAATGCGCCGCAAAGAATCGAACATGCCAAATGACTCCTGCTAGGACTTCCTGGCGATAAGAAACGGTGGCGATCTCACGTAAAGTCGATCGCGATGACTTCGTGATCGACGTCCTGGGGTAGCCGAACGCGCGGTATTCATCTCGTCTTCCTTTGGCTGCTTCCCTTTTAATCGCGAGAGAACTCATGCGAGTTTGGAGCTATCACACTTCCACCCTCCTCCCCCGGCTTTTTATCTAGTTTCCAGCCGCGTAGCTAATTCCTTCAAGAACATCAAGCTCGGAGCAATGTATTTCAAAGGCTCTTGCTGATCCCGCTCGTGCTCGAACACGAGCAGCGGAGCAGCACCTTTGGGGATCGGGAGGCGGGGAGTTGTCTTTCGTTGTCAGCAACACATGGCGCCGATTATATGCATCATTCCTGAATGCTTCTGGTAAACGCCTGCCAAAGTTTGTTAAAATCCTGCCATGCGAAAACCATCACCCCAGGCCATGTTTTTCGGCCGCATTGCGGATCCGCGAGATGTGCTGCGAATGTTCGAACTCACGCCAGATACATTCGTCTTTGTCAAGGACGAGGAGGGCCGATTCATGGCGGCGAATCGAGCCACGTGCGCACGATGTGGTGCCAGCAATGAGTCTGAGCTGATTGGTTCCACCGATGAAAAGTTCCTGCATCCCGAGATCGCGAGGTCCTATCGCGAAGACGACAAGCGTGTGTTTCGCACTGGAAAGGCGATCGTCAATCGGCTCGAGCTCTTTTACGATGAGCAGCGGCGATTGGACTGGTTTCTTACCACAAAGCTGCCGTTGCGAGATCAGCGGGGACGGGTCATTGGTGTCATGGGGATGACTCGCCGAGCTGAACAGCGAACGATGCATGAGAGCGTGCGAGAGGTTGTAGCGGCCGTGGACTTTGCGCGGGAGCACTGCAATCACGTATCAACTACTGCCGAAATGGCTGACGCCCTATGCCTCTCGTAACGCCATCTACATCGCAAGTTGCGAGAAGCACTGGGGCTCAGTCCATATGAGCTAATGCTTCGCGCGCGAGTTCAATCCGCTGCAAATGCACTCGCCCAGACATCCCGAACGATAAGCGAGATCGCCAGTGATCATGGCTTTTGTGACCAGAGCGCTTTTACTCAGCAATTCCGGAAACGCACTGGGCACACGCCACGAGAGTTTCGAGCTATCTATCAGCGATAACTTGAAACTTGCCAGCCAAAATCGCTCGGTGCATTAGCTCCCAATCGTGGAACGTTCAAAGCATAAATCAATCAGGGCTGTGAGAGCTGTTTCGTCGGTAATCGCCCGGGGAAACCCCCACCTCCCGCTTGAAGGCAGCGCCGAGATATTCCGAATGCTCAAATCCCAAAAGATTGGCAATTTGGGGCACCGTCAGGTCCGTGTCACGCAGTAGTTCTTTGGCGCGATTCATTCGCACTCGTTGAATCTCTTCATGTGGTGTCACCCCCACCAGTTTCTTGAATCGATGCTCGAAAGCACGGCGCGAAAGATCTACTTGTTCAAGGACATCTGTGACGCGAATGTTGGCTGACGCCCTGCGTCGTATGAACTGAAGTGCCTTGGCAATTTGCTCGTCTTCAATCGCGACGGTGTCGGTGGACTCACGAAGCTTCACACCCAGTGGTTGAGTGACCAGTGGCTGTTCATCGGTGATCGTTTCGCCGTCCATCATACGATCGAGCAGACTTGCCGCCTCAAATCCGGTTTGTTTCGTGTCAGGGATGATGCTCGAAAGCGTTGGTTCCGACAGTTCACATATCAAGTGGTCATTGTCAACTCCAAGAACGGCAATTTCCGTTGGAACAGGAACACGCATTTGTCGACATGCATCGAGAACTTCCTGTGCCTTGAAGTCGTAACACCCCATGATCCCAATGGGACGCGGCAGCTCACGGATCCAGTTCATGATTCGCTGTTTTTCGGTAACAGCATTGAACGTTCGAGCGTAACGTGCGACGGACTGATGTTCGAAGAAGCGGTAGCCTTCGGATTCAGCGAACTGACGAAAGTGTTGACCACGCTTGAGTGACCAATCAAATCCTGCATCTCCGCAGTAAGCCAAATTGCGGAACCCGCGTTCGGCAAAGTGATGGAACGCGAGTTTGGCAATCGCCTTGTCTTCCGTGTCTGCCCAAGGAACACCTTTGATATGCCTTGCGGCACTGAGGTCGACGATAGGAACTCCGCACTGAACAAGTTGACGACCGATTGCATCGGTCTCGATTCTGGCGATGATCCCGTCGCCTCCCCATGTCCTGAGCCAACTGGGGGGAGAGGCACCACGCTCCTGTTCTGTTAAATAAACAGACCAGTTCCCATGGACCTTTGTGTAGGCAATCACACCTTCAAAAAGCCCACGGCTATAGCCGTTTGAAGTCTCGATAAGCAATGCGACTGATCGCCGGGTCATCGGATGTGAAAACGTGACAAGTCAATAACAGGAATCTACGCGGCCAGATTAGTTGCTGCCCACTTCCTCCTCGCAGTCCGCGCGAGGAGGGACGGTGTCGAATTGATCGCTACATATCGATCTCAAAGCCATTACGGCTTTCGCGTGAGAGAAACGAATTGGCTTCGTCGTCGCCGATGATCTCACGCTTGGTCGGATCCCAATTCAGTTCACGCCCCAAGCGGATCGCGATGTTTGCCAAGTGGCAAGTTTCGAGCATCCGGTTGTGTGTCCAAACATCGGAGATCGGTTGTTCACGCGCTCGCATGCCTTCGATGAAGTTGGCGGTATGATTCTCGCTGACAGGGCCGCCGTAAACTTTTTCCACTGCGTCCTCAGGCAACGGGTTGGTTTCCAGATCTTCGACCGGCTTGCCCGCCAGCCTTCCGCGATTAACGAAGAATCGACCCTTGGTTCCTTCGAACAGAATGCCGTTGTCACCTTCGCTAGTGATGATCATTGGAATGTCGCCTGGCATGTTCACGTGGATCTCGAACTTTGTCGGCGAGTTGTATTGATCGCTGACCGTCGGATAGCCATCCTTGTACTCGACCGGCAATGAGTAGCTGACCGGCGTCACTTTATCTGGACCGGTTTCACTCGCGCCCAATGCCCACGTCGCAATGTCAACGTGGTGAGCACCCCAGTCATTCATTTGGCCACCGGAGGTTTCGTACCAATTGCGCCACGCATAGTGACAATTGGTGTAGAGCGGTACGCCGCCACCATAGCCCTGACGCATTTCGGTCCCCGCTCTATATGGAACCTTAGGTGCTGGGCCGAGCCACATGTCCCAATCGAGGCCTTCAGGAGGATCGATCGCAGGGATCACTGGCGAACCGGTTGCGCCGTTGATCCCACAAGTCACCTTTCGGATCTCGCCGATCCGTCCATCACGGATCAGTGCGATGGCTTTGAGGAATCGGTGTTCGTTTTCCGTCCGCTGCATGGTTCCGACTTGGAACACTCGCCCGGTTTGTTTGACGATCTTTTCGATCAACTTGCCTTCGTCGATCGTCAAGGTCAGCGGCTTCTCGCAGTACACATCTTTGCCAGCAAGCATCGCTTCGACGGAGATCTTGGTATGCCAGTGATCTGGTGTTGCGATCATCACTGCGTCGATGTCCTTGCGGTCAAGCACTTCGCGGTAGTCCTTGTACCCCTCCGCTTTCTTGCCGGTTTTCTTCTCGAGCTTTTCGTTGATCGCTCCCAGCACCTTGGCATCGACGTCGGCAAATGCCGCGAAGTCTGCAAACTTGGTTGACTTGTCCGTGATCGTCCAGCCTTGGTTTCGCAGTCCAATCGTGGCGAAAACGGGACGTTCATTCGGCGAGTCTTGCGCGCGAGAAGCGGAGCTGGTACCTATAAAGACGCCGGCCGCAGTGGCGGCGGCTGTCGTTTGAAGAAAATCACGTCGGTTGAATCTTGTTTGCGGCTTCATTGCAGAACCTCATTAAGAGAGCGGGGGAAACAAACGGGAAACGTTGAAATCGTACTTGGGATGAATGGCACGGGCTTAGTGAGCCGACGGCGCTAGCCGCGGGCCTTGATACGCCTTCAACACGGCGGTAGGGCCCGAGGCTAGCGCCTACGGCTCAGCGTATTGGCTTATGCCCGTGCCATTCGTACTTGGGAGCTATTTGCCTAGGTCTTTAAAACGTTCGTAGGACTGGTTCAAAGGATGTGCCTCCGTTCGTCCATGAATCATGTTTGCCGTCCACTCGGATAACCTTCTCCCGAGTCGGCGACAAGCCTCCTGAACTCGTTCCTCCTCAGGTGCCCCCGCGGATATGGCTCCGTAATGAGCCGAGAACTTGATGCCGGAGTAATCGGTCAAGCCGAAAACGAGAAAACCGTAGTTGATCAGGATGGACAGCAATGCCATGCAGGTCCATTCCTGGCCGCCACCCCAAGCTCCGGCGGAAGAAAAAACGCAGCCGATCTTTCCGTCGCGTTTGCCCCAGTTTTCAATGGGTTGCTGGTCCCACCACCGTTTCATCTGCCAACTCACGCAGCCGTAGTTGGTCGGAGAGCCAAGCGCGAGTCCGTCACACCATTCCAAATCCGCATGATCGGCCTCTTCAATGCTACGCAGCCGGACTTCAGTCTCGTCGAGCTGCTGCGCACCTTCAGCCACCAGCTCCGCCATACGCTGAGTGTTCGTGGTATTGGAATGGTAAAGGACCAAAATCTTCGTCATCGAGCTTTCAGTTTGTGGGTGACGAAGTCCTAAGAATCGACGCTCTTATCGACGTCCTATTGACCGACGCTAAACGAGTGACTTTTCTTGATTGAGCGTGGAAGTGATGTTTCTTAACTGGCGGATCAACGTGTCCGCCTCATCCGGCGTCATGCAGCCGTACATTTCATCGCGGATGGATTGCCCGGCCTTCCAAAGCTTGCGCAGCTTTCGCCTTCCGCTCGCAGTCAGTGCTACGGTTTTTGCTCGGGAATCGGTTGGGTGGCTTGCCCTTTGGATCAGTTCCATCTTCTCCAGCAACACCAGCATCGCTCGGACCGTACTCGGGTCAGAGGAGATTCGGTCCGCTAGTTCACGCTGCGTTAATGCTTGGCCCTCGGAGAGTGCCAATAGAAGCACAAATTGGTCAGCGGTCACGCCATGCTGAGCAAACGCTGCTTCCGTGTTGCGGTGAAGCGCCATGTAGGCCGCACGCAATGCTAATGGCAACTCTCGCTCTTGCTGTGTGGATTCCTTCATCTATTTAAGCGACTCCAACGCGAAAGAAAATGTCTGATGGCCGCCCTCGCCGATCCATGGGCGTTTGTGATGCCCCCATCATGGATCAGTCTCCGAAGGGACACCCGTGGCGACGTGACCTTCAATTCTCGCGAGCAATTCGGCTCGCGATACAGCGTTCCCATCTTTGCCGCTCTTCATCCATTTGTCGGTTCGATCATCCTTGGCCCAAACCAAGCAATGACCGACACCTTCCAGATTGTTCTGACTCGCGAACGCGACGAAGCGATCCGGTGCGGCGAAGTTCCAGCGATCTTCCGCAGGATGAATGCACTGCGGCTTCATGCAATTCTCAGGTGCAAGAATCTGTTCACCCACCCCAACGCCAATCTTAAGGCGATTGCCGACCACTTCCTTCAATGTGGCCGTGTCAGTTGGTCCGTTGCTCTCTTGGGCGGCTGAATCACCCACAATAACCAAGGAGAGTGTAAAAGATAGAAAAACGAGCAAAGATCTGAATCGCATGAAGTGCCTGTGTTGATGCTTGCGTCTTCTCTGCACGCGAGTCGGATTCTCTAACGAGACCACCGAGATGAACCTGTGAAATAACTCCACTTCGGAAAAGTGTACACAACAAACACATGAAGACGTAGCCCCAACTTTTGAAACCATTCCACGCGCATTGAGGGGGCGGTTCTTTGCAATGGCGGTCCACATCGTCACTGTCCGCGCAGCCTGGCAAATGGACGCTGGCCCAAATGACGCAGCGTCGCCAACTTGAGCGAATACCCCGCTGCTGCCGCGCAATGTAAATCTAACGCTCACTAGGAGGTGGCGCGTCGTTCCGTTGAATTCGCCCAATGGAATCGAAATATCCCCGAAAACAATGGATTGCCTCACCGATTTGCAGAACTTTCAGACCGGCCTGGGGTTTATGCGTGTACGCACGGTTATCTGCCGAGCGGATCTGCTGCGAACTTGTGCAATATCTCCGTCCAGGTGCGCAATTCCTCATTTCCATTGAGCTCAATCTGGCTATAACGCACCGCGCCGCCGTTCCATCATTCGCGATATCTCGTCCCATTGATGGCGGCATGTTGTCCACCGAAAATCCAGCTCTATCTGCTTAGATGGACATCGAGCTGGTGGAGTTTGCACCGTCAACCAAATCGGCCTACCAGAAACAAGATGACTGCTCTATCAAAACACGCTGCAACTGCAAATCTGCTCATCCTTATTTTTCTCGCCTGCGGCTTCGCATCGGCTCAGGAATCGCAAGTCTCGGTATTGATGCTTGGCGACAGAGGATTCCATAGGCCATCCGAATTCTATCGGCATTTGGCTGGGCCGCTCCGAGAGCAAGGGATCGAATTTACTTACACGGAGAAACTGAGCGACCTCAACGAAGATCATCTCGCCAATTATGAAGGGCTGATGGTCTTCGCAAACATTGAGCAAATCACACCGGACGCCGAGTCGGCTCTGCTGAACTATGTTCACAATGGTGGAGGCCTGATTCCTGTTCACTGCGCGTCGTTCTGTTTTCTCAATTCCGATAAGTACATCGAATTGGTTGGCGGTCAGTTTCGAAGTCACGGGTTCACTCGCTTTGAAACCAAGATCGTGGCTTCTGACCATGAGATCATGCGGGGGCTGAAACCGGTTCGGTCGATGGACGAAAGCTACCGCCACAGCAAGCTCAACCCGGACATGACCGTTCTTGAGACACGGAGCGACGAATCCGGCCCCGTGAGCGATCCCGATGGTGAACCCTACACATGGATTCGGACGAGCGGACAAGGACGCGTTTTCTATACCGCGTGGGGTCACGATCATCGGACGTGGTCCAACGATGACTTTCAAAAGTTGCTCGCACGCGGTGTTCTGTGGGCCTGTGGTCAGACGCTCACCGCAGCTTCGGCCGACAGTGTTGAACCTACAGATCCCAAAGCGAGTGCGGTCGTCGCTGCGAATCGTCCCTTTTCCGCGCCGGCGATGAATCCGCCTTCGGTCGACGATGAACAATTTGCAACGACAGACGTGGGGGCGAAGATCCCCAACTACACGCCGGGTGCCCAGTGGGGAACGCAGGCCGAACCGTTCTCGAAGATGCAAGATCCTCTACCAGCAGAAGAATCCATCAAAGCATTCGCGACTCCGGAAGGCATGCATCTTGCAATCTGGGCCAAGGAGTCGACCGACAAGTGGCCCAGCGATCGCCAACAAAAGGACAAGACCGCGGGGCTAAAGGGCAAGCCGATCGCAATGACCTGGGACGAGGACGGGCGTCTGTGGATTTGCGAAACGGTGGACTATCCCAATGAACTGAAAGAAAAATCAGCTGTCGGCCGCGACCGCATCAAGATTTGCGAAGATACCGACAACGATGGCCAGGCCGATAAGTTCACCGTCTTTGCGGAAAACCTTAGCATACCGTCGACATTGGTTTGCTACCGGGGTGGTGCGATCGTCCAGGACGGCGAAGAGACGATTTATTTGAAGGACATCGATGGCGACAACAAAGCTGATTTTCGACAGTCGCTGATTACCGGCTGGGCGCTGGGGGACACCCACGGCGGCGTTAGCAATTTTCAGTATGGCCCCGACAATTGGATCTGGGGCATGCAGGGCTACAACAATTCCCAGCCCGTCATCAACGGCGAACCGCAAATGCGTTTCCGCCAAGGGTTTTGGCGATTCAAGGTCAAGGCGGGTGCCTCGGATGAGACAGCGCCAGCCTATGCGATCGACGCAGAAACGGGCAAAGTCGCAGACAACCAATCAAGCGACTTCGATCAGCACACAATCCGTGTCGATACATTGGAGTTCATGCGAGGCACGAACAACAACACCTGGGGGCTAGGTTTCAGCGAGGAAGGCTATGTCTTTGGTTCAACGGCCAACGGTTGCCCGAGCGTTCACATGCCGATCCCCAACCGGTACTACGATCAAGTCGCCGGCTGGTCGCCCGAGACTCTTCAGAATATTGCCCAGTCACATCGATTCGACCCGATCGATGATCGCATCCGTCAGGTCGACTGGCACGGCGGATTCACGGCCGGATGCGGCTCAGCAATCTACACCGCACGCAACTATCCACCGACTTGGTGGAACCGCATTCAAATGGTCTGCGGTCCGACGGGGCATCTCGTCGGTTCGTTCGTGCTGGAGAAGGACGGTGCAAGCTATCGCAGTCGGAACATGTTCAACACGGTTGCCAGCATCGATGACTGGTCGGCGCCGATCATGTCGGAGGTCGGTCCCGATGGCAACGTTTGGGTCTTGGACTGGTACAACTACATTGTTCAGCACAACCCAACGCCCAACGGTTTCCAAACCGGTAAAGGGGCTGCGTATGAAAGTGACCTGCGCGACAAACGTTTTGCCCGAGTCTATCGACTGGTGACCGACGAGGCCGGCAGCGGCTCTGCGACGCGAACGTTACAACTCGCTGATGCAGAGAACGCGAAGTTGGTTGCGGCACTCAGTAACGACAATTTCTTTTGGCGTCGAACGGCACAGCGTCTTTTGGTCGAACGTGCGGCGACTGACGATGCGACGCTCAATGCTCTCGTTTCATTGGTCGACAACAATCAAGTCGACGAGATCGGATTGAACCCAGCCGCGATGCATGCGATTTGGACGCTCGCAGGCTTGTCGGAACCGGGTAACGAGTCAGCAGTCGCTGCACTGGCAAAGGCGTGTGCCGCCGGTTTCGATCATGTATCCAGCCCCGTGCGCAACGCGGCAATCGCGAGTTGCGGTAGCGGTCAAGTCGCCAAGGCGATTGAAGCGGGTCTGCAAAACGACGTCGACCCCAAAGTGCGATTGACCTTGTTGCTGCGCGTTGCCGAAGGAAAAGCGAACGCTGCGATCAACGGTGACGAGCTTGCTGGCTTGGTATCTTCGATCGAAGACGATAGCGTTTTATTGGACGCATGGACTGCCGCTGCTTCGACCGATCCTGCTGCGGCGATCGTGGCGCTCGGCAAGATGAGTCCGTCCGCCGCGAATTCGCTGGGTCAACGGATTTCCGTTCTGGCGGAGCACCTCGCGAGGAGCAATCCCGCGGCTGAGCAAATCAGCGAGCTGCTTGAAATCTCGCCCGATTCACCAGTCGCCGTCACGGTCTGGGAAGGCTTGGCAAAGGGTTGGCCGCGAGATCTGGTTCTTAATCTTCCCGAGTCATCGCAGAAAATTGTTCGTGACCGGTTCTTAGCCAACGACACTTCGGTCGAAAGCAAAGCCGCGATCCTGGCGGTAGCCGACAAGTGGTCGATCACGAACCTAAACGAGATCGTCAGTGAAATACAGGACGATCTGCTGACAACCGCTTTGGACGCGGATGCCGATTCAGCGAAGCGTCTGAGTGCTTGGGATCAAGCGATTCGCCTTGCACCAATGAGTCCAAAGATTCTCGACGCGGTTGAGGCATTCTTTACACCTCAACTGGCTCCAGAAACTGGGATCGCGGCACTGAACTCACTGCAGGCCGCCCGCGTGAATGGTCTTTCCGAAACGTTGTTGGACATGAAATCCTCGCTGGGTCCAAAACTCGGTAGCCAAGTTCTGACGTTGCTTTTATCCCGAGCCGACAGCACTGAAGATTTGCTGGACGCCATTGCCGATGGACAAGTGCAATTCAATGATCTTCAGCTCGATCAACGCCAAGCCTTACTGAACCACCCCACCTCATCGATAGCATCGCGAGCGAAGGATTTGATGGAAACGCGAGGTGCGATGGTAACATCTAATCGCCAAGCATTGGTCGATCAATGGTTACCGGTCGCTGCCGTGGAAGGCGATGTGACGAACGGCCTGGCGATGTTCAAGAAGCATTGTTCGGCTTGTCACATTCATGGCGAAATCGGGCAAGAAATCGGTCCTAACTTGACCGGCATGGCGGTTCATCCCAAAGAAGAAATCTTGATGAACGTCCTCGATCCATCGCGAAGCGTCGAAAGCAACTTCCGCACGTACCAGATTTTGACCGTCGACGGAAATGTGCTCTCCGGAATGCTAGCCGGCGAGTCGGCAAACTCGCTACGCATCATCGACACGCAAGGCAAAGAAAAGCTGGTCCTTCGCGAAGACATCGAGCAATTGACTTCGTCGCACAAGTCATTGATGCCAGAGGGTTTTGAAAGCTCGATCAGTAAAACTGAAATGGCGGATCTGCTTTCGTTTCTTGCCAAACGTGGCAAGTACGCGCCGCTGAACATCTCTAACTCTGCGACCATCAACAGCAAAAAAGGCCTCCCCGGATTCCGCGGACGACCTGGAGACGAGTTTGTACTCGATTCCTATGGGCGTGTAGAGGTCGAGGGCGTTCCGTTCGAATTGGTCGATCCCCAGGGAGATCGGATCGCCAATATCATCGGTTTGCAACGTCAATCATCGCGATTCCCAAGCACGTTGCCAGAATCGGCTAGCCTCGACTGCGCTGGAAACGTGAAAACGATTCACATATTGGGGGGCGTCGCCTGGGCTGCCTACCCACGTTTCAAGGATGAAACGACCAGCATGATCGTCCGTCGTCATTACGCTGACGGAAGCACAAGTGACTTTGAATTGGTCAACGGCAAGCACATCGTGACTTACCAAGCGGGCGAGGATGTGCCGGAATCGAAGAAGGCGATTGAAGCTGGCGGCAAGCAAATTCGCTACTTGAAGATTCCCGCCGAAGCTGACAAAGCACTTACGAAAATCGAATTCTTGAAAGGCGGTGACTTTTCGCTTCCGCTCGTGTTTGCGGTGACCGTCGAGTTTGCAGGTGAAGCTCACTAGACCTGACGGTGATTCGTTGACGTTCCTTCTCCTCTTCTTCTATATCGAGACCCTCTCATGAGAAAATTTGTTGCTCTAGCCCTACTCGGCATGCTACAGCTTGCCTGTGCCGTTGCCCAAGCACAGGAGCAAAACCCGGAACGTCCTCGCCAAGGTCGTCGCGGAGGCGGATTCGGCGGCCCGATCGAACTTGGTCCCGAAGACAAGCAAACTTATCCCGATCCTGCAGATAGCATCGTTGCAAAGCGAGAAGACATTCCGCACGGCAAGTTGGAGATGATCGACTATGAGTCGAAGACGGTCGGCACGACTCGCAAGATGAACGTCTACACGCCCCCGGGGTACTCGAGCGAGAAGAAGTTCCCTGTCTTGTATTTGTTGCACGGCATTGGTGGCGACGAGACCGAGTGGCAGCGTTTTGCGACACCTGATGTGTTGTTTGACAACCTGATCGCGGATGGCAAAGCGGTTCCAATGATTGTGGTGATGCCGAACGGCCGCGCGCAGAAGAATGATCGCGCCGAAGGCAATGTGATGGCGAGTGCTCCAGCATTTGCCGTTTTTGAGAAAGACTTGCTCGATGACGTCATTCCCACCATCGAGTCGCGTTATTCCGTTCAGGCCGATCGAGAACACCGAGCCCTGGCCGGCTTGTCGATGGGCGGTGGGCAGTCGCTGAACTTCGGACTGACCAACCTGGACACGTTTGCCTGGGTCGGCGGATTCTCGTCGGCGCCCAATACCAAGGCCCCAGAGGAATTGGTCCCCGATCCAGAAAAGACGAAGGAACAACTCGAGCTACTCTATCTGTCATGTGGAAGCAAAGACGGATTGATCCGAATCAGTCAACGTCTGCAGCGTTATTTGAATGAGAACGACATTCCACACATCTGGAACGTCGACTCGCACGGACACGATCCGACCCACTGGCGGAACAATCTGTATTATTTTGCTCAATTGGTATTTCAGGAGACATCCAAGGCCTCAGGGCTGCAGGAAGACAATACCAACAATTCGAATAAACAGCCTTCTGCGGACAAAGATCAGAACGCGGCTGCTGGAAGTAATCTTCCAGAAGGCATCAAAGACGATTTCCAGCCGGCGCCCACCAACCAAGCTGGAAGAGACTACCCACAAGTCAATTCCCAAGGCCGAATCAAGTTTCGAGTCGTCGCGCCGGAAGCGAAGAGCGTGGCAACGACATTTCGCGACAGCACGGAGTTCGTCAAAGGCGACGATGGCGCTTGGACCGGATACTCACGACCACTTGATGAAGGCTTCCACTACTATGAGCTGATTATCGACGGTGCTCACGTACCTGATCCCAACAGCAAATACTATTTCGGAGCAATGCGTTGGGGGAGTGGAATTGAAATTCCTGCCCACGATCGCGAATTCTATGCACTGAAAAATGTCTCTCACGGCCAAGTTCGCGAGATCTACTTCCATTCAGAGAGCACGGATTCCGAGCGGCGAGCTTTCGTTTACACACCTCCGGGATACGACAGCAATCAAAACGAACGCTACCCAGTGCTGTACTTGCAGCACGGTTGGGGCGAAAACGAATACGGCTGGAGCGTCCAAGGCCACGCGGGTCTGATCATGGACAATTTGATCGCGGAAGGAAAGACGAAGCCCTTCATCATCGTCATGACCTATGGCATGACCAACGAAGTCCGCATTGGCGGGCTTCAGAACTTTGATATCAAGGATTTTGAAACGGTCCTCGTTGATGAACTCGTCCCACATATCGACCAGAACTTCCGCACTTTGACCGATCAACCAAATCGTGCCATGGCTGGACTGTCGATGGGTAGCATGGAAACGAAGTCAATCACGCTACGCAACCTTGACAAGTTTTCACACATCGGGCTTTTTAGTGGAGCCACGATTGGAAAAGAAGATGTCGAGAACACGGAAGGGTTCAAAGACAAAATCGAACTCGTGTTTGTTAGCTACGGAAGCAAAGAAGTCGACGGCGGTCGAACTCGTCGGGGAGGCAACCCGGCCGGCTCCGTGAAGCAATTAAAAGAGATGGGAATCGATGCCCACTACTACCTGTCTCCCGAAACCGCCCACGAATGGCAGACTTGGCGACGCAGCTTGAAGGAATTCGCCCCTCTGTTGTTTCAGCCTGAAGACAGCCTGTTAGGCAGCTGGAAGGTCGACTTCGACACTCGAATCGGCGTTCAAAGCTACGCAATGACTTTTGGCAAGGAAGGCGGCAAGCTGTCTGCGACAGCGAAAGCGGAAGTCAACGGTCGCTCGCGCGATGTCACCTTTGAGCAGGTCAAACGGACCGGCGATACCATCTCGTTCGTCGAAAACCTGAATTTTGGTGGAAACGAGATTCGCATCGAATACGAGGGGCAGATTGACGGCGACACGATCCTGTTTTCGCGAAAGGTAGGTGACTTCGCAACGGAAAAGGCAACAGCGACAAGGTCTAAGTCCGTTGACGACCTGGTGTCCGAGAACGCGAAGGAAGCAATGCAACGTGGGGCGGATGCTCAGCCACAACAGGCCGTCGTAATGGCCGACTCGGTCGACCCAAACTTCCACATTTATCTCTGCTTCGGCCAATCCAACATGGATAGCGGCGGGCGGATGAATGACGCTGACCGAGACGTACCCGAGCGTCTGCTGGTGATGGCCGACTTTGACAATGAACAAAGGGGCTGGCAGAAAGGAAGCTGGTACCACGCCGTCCCACCGCTGGCTGCTCGCGGACGAGGAATCTGTATGGTCGATTCCTTCGGGAAAGCGATGGTTCATTCGCTTCCAGACGACGTCCGCGTTGGAATCATCAAGGTTTGTGTGCCCGGATGCAAAATCGAACTGTATCAGAAGCAGTCGTTTCAGTCTTATATCGACGGCGAGCGAGATTGGTTGAAAAACATTGTCAAAGCCTACGAGGGAAATCCTTATCAGTACCTTGTCGACATGGCTAGAGAGGCGAAGAAGCACGGCGTCATCAATGGGATTCTTCTCCATCAAGGCGAATCCAATACCGGGGACAAAGAGTGGCCCGAGAAAGTCAAGTCTGTCTATGACGACTTGATGAAGGACCTCGATTTAGATCCAAACGAGGTGCCACTGTTGGCCGGAGAGATGGTGCACGCTGATCAGGGAGGCCGATGTGCAAGTCACAACGCGATCATCGCGACCTTACCGGAAGCAATCTCGGGTGCTCGGGTAATATCGTCAGCAGGTTTGCCGACCGACGACAAACTGCATTTCAACTCGGAAGGGTCTCGCGAGTTTGGTAAGAGATATGCCGCTGCAATGCTTTCATCGTTGGCCTCAGAGGGCGTGGTCGCCGAATAAGCCATTTCGCCAATTGATCACTGCAACTTCCAAAACCACATCGGATATCGCCGTATGTCATTTCAATCGATTGTTGGCTTTTGCTGCATCGCGTTGTCCGCCACGTTCACGCTGGGCCAAGAAAATGCTTTGTCAGAGCAGAATTCCGAAAGTGTGACTGGCACTTGGCATTGCCAATTCGATTCCCCCTTCGGATTGCAGACTTACCGCTTCCATATTGCGATCAATGACGCCGGCGATGCAGCCGCACACGCGGAAGTGGATACTCGCGACGATCAACGCAAAGTCGAGTTCGTCGATGTGAAAGTCAACAACGATTCACTCAGTTTTGCAGAGGTCCGCCAGTTCGGCGACCGAGAGTTTCGTATTGAGTACAGCGGCGAACGCAAAGGAAAGGATCTCGCGATAACAAGGTCATTTGGAGAGCGGGGCGGCCAGGTGTCGCTTGCCACGCGTGAGCTTCCCGAGCCACCACCGAAGGAAGATTTCACACCAGTGGTCGAAGTCAGAATCGATCGCCTTATCAAAGACGCGTTTAAAGATTCATTCTTGGTCGGCATGGCCGGTGACCTTCCTTCGCGTTATTCGGAAGAGGAGTTGAAACTAGCCGCAGAGCATTTTGCCGCGATCACTCCCGAAAACTGCATGAAGCCCGAGCGAGTTCACCCGGCAGAAGATCGTTGGGATTTCCAGCGGACCGATGCTCTCGTGGAATGGGCCGAAAAGAACGACATGACCATTCACGGCCACACGTTGGTTTGGCATGCGCAGACGCCCAATTGGTTCTTCGAGGGGCGCGATCCCGAGACGGTCAAGCAGCGAATGAAACAACATATTGACACGCTTGCGGGACGGTACAAAGGGAAGTTGCAGAGTTGGGATGTGGTCAATGAAGCCATCAACGATGGTGGGAACTCTGAAACCGCGAAGACGGAGAATCTACGCAACTCGAATTGGTTGCAAACGCTCGGCCCCGAGTTTCTCACTTTGGCATTCAAGTTTGCTCGACAGGCAGATCCCGATGCGGTGCTCTACTACAACGACTACAACATCGAATCGGGACCCAAGCATGCAAGTTCGATGGTGCTGCTTGAACGACTGCTTGCCGAGGGTGCTCCCATCGATGCCGTCGGCATCCAAGGGCATTGGCGAAGCGGGCGAGTTCCTTTCGAAGACATCGAAAAGGCGATCACCGACTATGCATCGCTTGGACTGAAGGTCAGCATCACAGAGCTCGACGTCACGATTCGTGGTGATTCCGGCGGTCAATTCGGAAGGCGTCGATTCCGCAGCAACACTCCGCCTTCGCTCGAAGACTTGAACGCACAAGCCGAAGACTACGCCAAACTGTTCGCCATTTTTGGCAAGCACGAAAAGGTCATTGAGCGAGTCACCTTCTGGGGTCTGAACGACCGACGCACGTGGCGCTGGGGACAATATCCGCTACTCTTCGACGGGAACAACAATCCCAAGCCCGCCTATGCCAAAATTATCGAGCTGACCGATGAAACAGAGGCTGACCAAGAAGCAGAATCACCAAAGCAAATTGAGGTGGAAGATGGTGGACAAGGTCCCTATTCGGCGATCGCCACGGAGTCAACAACGCTAGCCGGCATGACGATCTATCGCCCCAAGTATTTGTCTGCTTTTGGGAGAGAACGGAAGCTACCGATACTGTTGTGGTGGAACGGTGCGTGTGCAAACACAACCGATGAACACAAGAATTTTCTGAACGAGATTGCATCGCACGGATACCATGTTCTCGGCATTGGACCACTCGATCAATTGGAGCGACGTGGTGAATCATCTCGTCAGCGGACGAATTCCTCTCACCTGCTTGCTGCCTTGGATTGGATCATCGAACAGGACGCGAGCGTCGACAGCATTTACTCCGGCAAAACCAACACAACAGTGATCTAGAGTAACCGTCGAAAACGAGAAACTCCGCACGTTTCTCGGTGTTTGTTACCTTTCACTTTGAGCCAATGTCACTTTTCATCGGCCAGGATCAAAAAGACATTGGGCCGAGTGGCAGGATCGGCTCGGAGTGGGCTCCGATTGAACATGGCGACGGCAAGGATCACCAGCGTCACGATGGAACGACACGCAAAAAGACGTCAACGACCGAGGACGAATCGGCCGGGTCACGCATAGAAACTGGACCATGATGAATTCCTTTCGTTGACAGAATCGATCCCACGCGCACGCCTGCCCACGCGCCCTGCCGGCGTGGCTCGCCGTCCCCAGCGAGCACCGAGTGTGGTGGTCGGCAAACCGCGGAATCCACCTTCGCCGAGCCGTCCTTCCGGGGACAGTGATTAACGCGGTTTTGACGGGCGAATCTGTTCGCCAACGATCGCTCTGCGATTGCAGCCGGCTATTGCAGGTCGTCCTCGGCCATTTCACTCATGGTTTCCGATTCGATCTGCTTTTCCATTTCCTTGTAGGCGTCGATAGCCGCTTGGTCGGCGTCCTGGGTGACCGAGGTCGGTTTGGATTCCGCGCAGCCGCCGAGCGTCAGAGAAAGTGAGACGGTGGCGGCGACGCACAGCAGGAGAGATCGTGTGTTCATATTAACTCGCTTGAAGAATTCGGTATTTCGGAAAGCCTGTTCGGATCGCTTCCCCATGACGTCGCGGCGCTCGCCAGAGCGTGGGCAATGCCGGGAACCACCTTCTGGCGAAGGTGGCTACGTTTGAATCGCGATTCACTTTGTTTCATCCTCAAAGTGTCGCTGTCCAGCTAGGGGCCATCGACTTGAAGGAAGGCGACACAGGAGTCATGTCGCCTTCCTTTTGATGTCCGAGCTTGGGGACGTTATTGGTTCAACTGTTCTTCGATAGTCTCGCTGGCCGCTCGGGTTCCCAAGGCGCCCCAAAGCCCGTAGGGGCTCTTGTTGCCCGGTGCTCGGGGCCCGGTTCCGTTGATCCAGACGTCACCGTGATTCCGGCTGCCGGCTTCGATCGAATCGGTGATAAAGACGACCGCACCGTCTCCCATCAGGACATGCGCGCCGCCTTGGTGTCGGCTGGACATCGGAGCGGTCCCCGTCAGGTCGTCGCCATTGTGACGCGAACAGTAGATGTCGTTGGGAGGCAGGATGGTGAAGCAACCGGTGAAGATTTGTTTGAAATCTGCCCAGCGGAAACCTCTCGCACGAGTCGCTCGTGAGGCACCGTTAAGCCAAAACCGCGGCCGATCGGGATCGACGAAGTCATCGCAGGCACCCGGATTGTCGCGGATCGCGTTCATCGAACCGTTGTTGTTGCCCAGTGTTCCGCCGTCGCTGGGCAAGACGGTCCGAGCATCGGTGTCGCCCAAGTACGTTGCGATCTCGCCCATGGCGATCGTGTTGGACAGGCCATCGAGAACGTCGCGGAACCGCCCGCTGATATCGCGTGGTTTATAGAAACCGCGGTGCCCTGCCTGGGCACGCTGGAAACGGACCGACGCGACCGGCTCCATCAGGTCGCCGTCCCAAGGACCGACCATGGTTTGCCAAGTGCTGTCGCCCAAACAGGCGGCGTAGTTGGCGCGGCCCAGTGCCGGCAGTCCGACACCGGGGTCGCTCGGGCAACGGTAGGTGGGGATCTCCATCGTCCAAGGTTCATAGTCGATGTTGTCCGGCGTCGGCCCCATCGATTGGAAGTCGATCACGCCGTCACTGTCGATATCCATCGGGTTGCTGATCCGTTCCCAAATCGACTGCTGTTCCATAAACGGCAGAATCCCGACCAGTGTGCTCAAGCGGCGATTGTTTGCCAACGCGTTGGAGGCCCACCAAGCGTTGCCGGCACTGGGATTGGAGGTCGTCCCGACGCCGTGGGCGGGTATCCGTTTGTAGGTGGAATGGTAGTTGTGGATCGCCAGCCCGAGCTGTTTGAAATTGTTGCTGCAACTCATGCGTCGGGCAGCTTCACGCGCCGCTTGAACAGCCGGCAGCAAGAGCCCGACCAGAATGCCGATGATCGCGATCACGACCAGGAGTTCAACGAGTGTGAACCCCGCTTTGGACGTTCGGTTCATACAAATGACCTTAGGAAAAAGAAGAGAATAGTAAGTGGCCGGGCGGAGCCCCCCGATCCGCCGCCACGGTACCATCGTCCAGGCGGGGTGGAAATAATTTATTGCGTCGACCAACAAACGATTTGCGTCGGCGTGTTCATGACGTGTCAGCGGCCTGTTGATTGACAAGCCCGCAGCGCGAGCAAGGGGGAGAGGGCGGATCCGCTCGCTCGCGCTTCGGGCTCGTATCGCTCTGCTCATTCATTAACAACGAGTAAACCAACTGGGCGTGATACATCCCGCTGAAAGCCGATCCGACTAGCGAATCCCCCTGCGCCGCCGATCCACCGAACGCCCGTTCACACACGCAGCGCCTCAGGTGACACATGTGGCCAAGATGAATTGACACGACGCAAGGCGACTGATTTGCGGTCCGCAAGGCTTTCTGGTAGCTTTCGTTGGACGGTCCGTCGTCGCAAGCTCGCGACCGACTGACGAATGATTTGCGACACGCAGACGGCGTTTTGCGACACAGGTGGAGAGCACGTCATAGGCAGGCTGCATTGAATCCAACCAATCGACCCCGGATCGCACTACTTGTCGAAGCCTCGCGCGCTTACGGGCGGGAACTGCTACGCGGCGTTGCGTTGTTCTCACGCACGCGAGTGGAATGGTCGCTGTTGCACCAAGAGATGACGCTGGACTCGGCGATCCCCGATTGGATTTTCAATTCACGCATCGACGGTGTGATCGCCCGCGTGGACTGGCATACGATCGAGCCGCTTCGCCAATTGCGTGTTCCGATCATCGATGTCCGATGCAACCGAAAATTCACCGGTGTGCCGCAGGTGGAAACGGACAACAAACGCGTGGCGGAGATGGCGTTCACGCATTTGTGGGAACGCGGGTTCCGCCGATTCGCATTCTGTGGGTTTCGCTTTGCAACCTATTCCGATGCCCGACTGGCGGCGTTCCAACAACTTGTCGACGCCGCGGACTGTCCCTTCGATGTTTACCAATCACCGGGCGTGCCCGGCACGACGCTGACACAGTTGGAAGAGGCAGGGGTGCTGGAACTGGAGTCCCTGGCGCAATGGTTGTCCGCTCTTGAGCGCCCCACCGGGTTGTTTGTCTGTAACGACATCCGCGGCCAACAGGTCCTCAATGCCTGCCGGTTGGCGAACATCGCGGTCCCGGACGACTTGGGCGTGATCGGCGTGGATGACGATGACGCGATCTGCTTGTTGTGTGATCCGCCGCTGTCGAGCGTCCGCCCCAATGCCGAGCGCGTCGGGTATCGGGCGGCGGAGATCTTGCAACAAATGCTGACCGGCTGGCGTCCGGAAAACGAGATCGAATACGTCGCGCCGGTCACGGTTTCCGAGCGTCTGTCGACCAAGGTGGTCGCGGTCGATGATGTCGAAATCGCACGCGTGTGCCGATTCATCCGCCAGAACGCCTGCCAGGGCATCAACGTCGGCGACGTCGCACAGTTCACTTCACTTTCCCGACGACAATTGGAACGCCGGTTCCGCGAAGCCTTGGGCCGCACGCCGCACCAACAGATCACCCTGACCCAACTCGATCGCGTCAAACAATTGCTGCGGGAGACCGACATGACGTTGGAACAAATCGCATTCAAGACCGGATACAGCCACAAAGAAAGTCTCGGTTCGGTCTTTAAACGCGAACTCGGACAATCCCCGGGCGAGTATCGATCGCAGCATCAGACCGAACGCGACACCCTGGCCACCACAAACGATCCCAACGACCAATAGCGACCAATCAACACCAATGCTTCGAATCTTCTTGCTCCTGATTTGTTTCGGCCTGGGCGTCCCCTGTTCCCAGGCCCTCGAGATCTTCGTCAGCCCGACCGGTGATGACGCGGGAGACGGATCGGCCGCCGCGCCACTGGCTAGTCTCGCCCGCGCTCAGCACTTGGCGCGACGATCGGCCGGCAAGGCCGCCGTGACCGTGTCGGTTGCCGACGGGGTGTATTACCTCAGTGAAACGTTCACGTTCACCGCAGCCGATTCGGGAACGGAACGATGGCCCGTGACCTACCGCGCCGAAAACGAAGGCGGCGCGGTACTCAGCGGCGGAACCAAGCTGGACTTGCAATGGAGGCCTTACCGCGACGGCATCTTCGCGGCCAGCACCAAACCGGGACTGGCGATCGACCAGTTGTTTTTGTCAGGACGCAAGCAACGGATGGCACGCTATCCGAACTTCGACGCCGACAAAAAGACCGAGGCCTACCAGGGATTTGCCGCCGATGCGTTTTCCCGACAGCGGGCCAGCGGTTGGGCGGATCCCACCGATGGCTTCATCCATGCGATGCACCGCTCCCGCTGGGGAGGCTACCACTATCGAATCACCGGCAAGAACGCCGACGGTGACGTGACCTACGAAGGCGGCTGGCAGAACAACCGTCAAATGGGCATGCACAAAGACTATCGGATGGTGGAAAACATTTTCGAAGAACTGGATGCCCCGGGGGAATGGTTTCACGACTCCAAGAGCAACACGCTGTACCTGATGCCTCCGGCAGGCATCGATTTGGACCAGGCCGTTGTCGAAGTCGTGCGGCTGCGACATCTGGTCCAGTTCGACGGGACTGCGGACGATCCCGTGCGATTCGTCACCTTGCAGGGATTCGTGTTCCGGCATGCCGCGCGGACGTTTATGGAAACCAAGGAGCCGCTGTTGCGATCGGATTGGACGATCTATCGGGGAGGCGCGGTCGTGCTGGCGGGGACCGAAGATGTCCGGATCCTGGATGCGGAATTCGACCAGGTCGGCGGCAACGCAATCTTCCTGAGCAATTACAACCGACGCGCGCTGGTCAAAGGTTGTCACATCCACGACACCGGCGCCAGCGGCGTGTGCTTTGTCGGCGATCCCAATGCCGTCCGCGACCCGTTGTTCGAATACCGCCAAAAGAATGATCTGACCAAGGTCGATCGCACACCCGGTCCCAAGACAGACAATTACCCGGCGGATTGCATCGTCGAAGACTGTTTGATTCACGGAATCGGTCGCGTCGAACGCCAACCGGCCGGGGTTCAAATCACCATGGCACAAGGCATCACGGTCCGCGACTGCTCGATCTATGACTGTGCCCGCGCCGGCATCAACATCGGCGACGGCGCGTGGGGCGGTCACTTGATCCAGCGCTGCGACGTGTTCGACACCGTCCAGGAAACGCACGACCACGGTTCATTCAATTCATGGGGGCGCGATCGCTACTGGAGCAGCGACCGCAACGCCAGCCAAGTCGTCATCGACGCCGAACCGCAGTTCCCCTTCCTGGATGCGGTCGAAACGACCGTGATTCGCGACAGCCGATGGCGCTGCGACCATGGCTGGGACATCGATCTGGATGACGGGTCGTCCAACTACGACATCTACAACAACCTGATGCTTTCCGGCGGATTGAAGCTGCGCGAGGGGTTCCGTCGCCGCGCGTGGAACAATATCACCGTCAACAACGGGCTGCATCCGCATGTATGGTACAACCACAGCGGCGATGAAGTCTTTGGCAACATCTTCATGGCCGCGCCACAGGGGGCGCGGATGCCGACCGAAACGGCGAAAGGAAAACGCGTCGACGGCAATCTGTACTACGCACACGTCCCGGCGATCAAGGATCGCTACGCCAGCTTCGGCTGGGATCGCAACTCGATCGTCGCCGATCCCAAGTTCATCGATCCGGCCGCCGGTGATTTTCGCGTGCAATCTGATTCGCCGGCACTGAAGATCGGATTCGAAAACTTTGCCATGGGTCAGTTCGGCGTCAAGAAACCGGCGTTCAAGCGGATCGCGCGCACGCCGGAAATCCCCGCCTTGGAAGTCAAGCAGGAAATGGCAAAACCCCGCTCCGACAGCGGCCGGATCGGAAAACCGACGACGACGTATTGGCTGGGAGCCGCGGTCAGCGATCTGAAAGGCAGCGAGTTCTCCGCCTATGGGGTCTCTCAAGAAGAAGGTGGCGTCGTGGTTTCAAAGGTGACACCGATCAGCGACGCGGCCAAAGCGGGCTTACGCGATGGTGACTTGGTTCAGGGAATCAATGGAACTGCGGTCACTCGCGTCGCTCAGTTGCTGGCGGCGTATCAACAGCTACGCGAGAACGCCTTGGTACTGAAGGTGATTCGAAACCAACAAACGATCTCGCTGTCCGATCCGCACGCCCCAGGAATCCTGTTCGAGTCCGCTCCAAATCCTGACGGTTTCCAGACGGTGATTCTGCAAAGTCCAACGACCGGCAAGGTGGACGCCCAGCCCACCCCACGCAATGAATCGCTCGCGACATTGACCGACGGCAAGATCGAAATGGGATACGGCCCGGTCTTCGCCAATGGCGTCACGGCCGGCGCTTACCGCATGGACCTGGGAGAACTGAAAGACGTTTCGTCGATCACCAGTTGGTCTGCCAATTATGGCGGAGTCCGAGGTGCACAACGATGGACGGTCTATGGAAGCGATTCGCAGTCCGATCCCGGTTGGAATGTCGGGGATCGCTCCAAGTTCACGCCACTGACATCAATCGACACCCGTGCGGCGTCCCACGAGGATTTTAATGCCGTCTCGATTCGTGCCAAACCGGGACGCAACCTGGGGCGATTTCGTTGGATCCTGTGGAGTGTTCGACCGGTCACAGGCCGAGGTGAAAACACGGCGTTTCAAGAGTTGGTGGTGCGGTAGGTACCGGGCCCTTCCTGAAGATTGGATCCTGCAATGAGTGCTCCCTTTCGTACGCTCGCCTTCGTTCGCATCAAGAGAATCGACGGGGCCAACAACGGAGCGAAGCTGCTGGCCCCCTCATCCCCAGCCCTTCTCCCCCGCAAAGCCGTGGGAGAAGGGAGCCGTAGTAAGTCGTGTAGCCACCAGAGCCAATGAAGGGTGTCTTCAACCAAAACGCACGTCTCATTCACTCCTTCGCATTGATCGCGATGGTCAACTTGGTGGCCGGGTGTTCGAGCGACAGCCGGTCGCCAGGGAGCAACAACGCCGCACAGGATTCGCATTCCGATGCGATCAACGCGGCGACTGATGAGGCGACGGCTGAAGACGCATTGCAGGTCGCCCGTCGCGCGCTGATCGCTTCGCCGGAAGATCCAAAACTTCTCACCGACGCGGCTCGGGCGACGGCGGCTGCCGGTGACCGCAGAGCAGCGGCGATGCTGCTTGCCAAGGCCGCCGAAGTTGCCGATTTCAACCCGACGAGGGTCGAGTGGGCGGTGCAGGCGTTGCTGGAAGTCGGGGAACTGTATCCGGCGATCGAGTTGCTTTCCCAGGCGGTGGAAACTGAATCGGACAACCTGTCGATTCGTCGCCAGCTGTTCGGGCTGCTCGGAGAAGCCGGCAGAGTCGACTTAATTCCTGAGCATTACGAAGCGATCATTCGCAACCGAGCGTTCGACGTTGCGGTATTGCTCGCCGGCACCGATACGTCCGAACGCTTGTTTCCGCCCGAAGCGATCGAAGCGCTGATCGAGCGCAATCCAGACGACCATCGACTTCGCCTCGGCATCGCGCAGTCGCTTCGCGATCAACGCCGGTTTTCCGATGCCGAGGCGGTGTTACGTGAAATCGTCCGGCACCATGCCGGTTTTGCTCCCGCACTGGCGTTGCTCGGGCGCATGCCGGGTGTCCAGCAGGCCGGCGATCAGGAATTTTCGGAGTGGTTGAACGCCGCGTTGCCGCACTGTCGCGACCAGTCCGATTTTTGGATCGCCGTGGCAGACAGGCATTTTCAACTGGATGATTTCTCGGCCGCGCTGTCGTGCTATCTCGCAGCGACTCGCATCAGCCCGAATCGGGTGGTTCCGTGGTCTCAAACCAGCCGGGCGATCCGTCAGCTTGTTTCAGATGTGGTGATTTCGCATGCCGGTGAAAAGACGACGCTCCGTGACAACGACGCTGATCGGATCACGCGTGTATGCGACCGGCACGTCAGAAACTTGCTGGACCTTCGCATGCACCTGCAGCGATTCGGCGGCAGTGGCGAAAGCAGCCAGCATGCTGCGGTCGAGATCGCTCGGGTGCTGAACCGAATGGGGCGGCGCTGGGAAGCCGAGGCGTGGTCGGCCATCGCGATGACGCTGCCAAATGAACGCGATTCGGAATTGAGCGAATTGCGTCAGGACATCATTGAAAACCTGAAACGAAGTCGAAGCTGGAATACGCCTCCCGAATTAGCTCCGTTGGATTCTCTGGTGTCCAATCCGGTCACCCGGGTCAATCGTTCGAGTCGTTTCGTCCCCTCGACAAACCGTCCGGCTGTTCTCGGCAACGATGATGCGATTCATTGGGCTGATGAAACCCGTTCGCGAAATCTGGTCGTGCCGACGCTCCAGTACCCCGACATCGCATCAAGCTTGATCCATTCGATGGGCAGCGGCGGGGGAACGATCGATTTCGATCTTGACGGTTGGTCGGACTTGTTTTTCTGCAGCCCTGTCCGTGAGACCGGTCCGCAGACCGAACCAACAAGTGTCCTGCTGCGGAACCTTGGCGGAGTGTTCGGCAACGTGACGCTTGTGTCCGGCTGCAAGAATTCAGTTGTCGGTCAAGGCGTGGCGGTCGGCGACTACAACGAGGACGGTTTTTCCGATCTCTTTATCGCGAACGTCGGGGCGAACCGGTTACTTCGAAATAACGGCGACGGATCGTTCTCCGACGACACGCGTTCGCTCTGCACGGCGTCGATCCAGTGGACCACGTGTGGTGCTTGGGTTGACTTGGACCTTGACGGGATCGTGGATCTGGTTGCAGTCAATTATTGCTCGCTGGCCGGCGGTGTCGATCTGCCCTGTCAAAACGAGGGCCGGCCGGCTCCCTGTCACCCGGCAAAGTTTGCCGGTGACGACGACCAAGTCTTGCTGGGCAACGGCAGGGGCGAATTGGTCGATTCGTTCGGCGAACAGCTGGATCAAATCACGCCCGGACGCGGACTGGGGGTATTGGCCGGGCGATTGACCGGTGAGACTCAATCCGCGTTGGTCGCCAACGACATGTCGGCCAATCACTGGTTTCAGGTCACAAGCGAAGGTTTGATCGAAGCAGCCGTCCCACGGGGCATTGCGGTCGATGGGCAATCGCTGACGCAGGCATCGATGGGCATCGCCGGCGGAGACTTCGATGGTGATCTGGACCTGGATGTTTACGTGACGGGTTTTGCACGCGAGTACAACATTTACTACGAACAACAAACGGGCGGATTTTGGGTCGACAACACGGCCGTTCAAGCATTGATCGAACCGACGCGAATGACGGTCGGGTTCGGGACGCAAGCAGTGGACATGAACGCCGATGGGATCGACGAATTGGCGATCACGAACGGACACATCGGTGGCTTCGGTCCCGATCAACCGTCCCTGGCACAGCCGTTCCAGCTGTTTCGACGGGCGCCCCAAGGACCGTTTCAAATCGTTGACCTTGCCAGCGAGGACACCTACCTGGCGGCCAACCATATCGGGCGCGCACTCTGGAAAATCGACGTCGATCAAGACTTGGCGGATGACTTGATCATCACGCATCAAAACGCTCCGCCGGCCTTGTTGGCCAACCGCACCGTAACGGACAACCGCCGGATCGGATTCCGCTGCGTCGGCACGACCAGCTCTCGTGACGCGGTCGGAGCGATCATCGACCTTGTCGCCGGCGGTCACCCCCGTCGGCTCTGGGTGCTCTCCGGGGACGGTTACATGAGCAGCAACGAACGAATTCTCAAGGCTGGAATCGGATCCAGCGACCACGTCGATGACGTCAACGTCACCTGGCCTGATGGAACGGTCGAGTCGTTCGGAAGGTTGGCTGCCGGACGAACCTATTTGCTGATCGAGGGTGCCGGGGAGGCCTTTTTCACCGAACCACCTTCGGCCGCCCCGGCGAGTGTCGCAAATCATTCGCAAGTCGACGCAGCCGGCGGTTGATTCCTCCTGCATTTGTGGGACCCTAGCCATTCCGCCGCAGCTCAGATTTCGATTTGGCTGGACAGTCGCCGTCCTCTCCGAGGTCGGCTCGGAGCAAAGCTCCGCTTTTTCGCGCGCCGAGTTCGGAGAACACGGCGACTCTCGGAACGCATCGTCAAGTACGTCAATTGAGTTGCGGTAGACTACGAGGGTGTGACTGGCCAGCGTTCCCCATCGGCACCAAGATTAATAACAACCATGAAATCCCGTGTCTTTGCCGCATATTTACTGCTGTTGGTAGCGTCCTACGTCGCACTGACTTCAACAGTCGCTGCTGAACCGTCGCGTCCGAACATTCTGTTCATCTTTGCCGACGATTGGGGCTGGGGAGACCTCAGCTGCCACGGCCATCGGTATGTCCAAACGCCCAACATCGATCGGCTGGCCCGCGAGGGGACGGATTTCCATCGCTTCACCGTTGCCAGCGGAGTCTGTTCGCCCAGCCGGACCGCGGTGATGACCGGACACTTTCCCGCTCGGTACAACATCGACGGACACTTTGCCTGGGTGCCCAGCAACGCCAAACGCAACATGCCCGACTGGTTGGGGACCGATTGCGTGACGCTGCCCCGCTTGTTGCAAAACGTCGGCTACGCGACGGCCCATTTCGGCAAGTGGCATCTGGCCAACGACATGATTCCCGATTCGCCATCACCGGGACTGTACGGCTATGACACCTACGGTGCGTTCAACTGTTCCGGCGAGCAGATGCCGGTTCACGAAGATGCCGACCACGCGATCGAATTTATCGAGCAAAGTCATCAAGCGGGCCAACCGTTCTTTATCAACCTGTGGATTCACGAACCGCACACGCCCTTCCATGTGGTGCCGAAGTATCGCTGGCGGTTTCGAAACAGCGGTCTCGAGGAACCCGATGAGATCTATGCGGCGGTGTTGTCGCACGCCGACGATCGGATCGGCCAGGTGCTCGATGCGTTGGACCGGCTGGACCTGACCGACGACACGTTGGTCATCTTCAGCTCGGACAACGGGCCCGCACGGGCCCGCCCCGGGACGGAACTTTCGCTCAGTTACGATACCGCCACGGGGGCGGGGTTCGGGATCGGAGCGGCCAAGGGAATCACGGCCGGCCGCAAAGGGTACAAGGCGGCATTGTTCGAAGGCGGGATCAATGTCCCCTTCATCGTCCGCTGGCCGGGCAAAGTCGCCGCGGGGCATGTTGATGATCGCGCGATGATGTCCGCGGTGGACCTGTTGCCGACGTTCTGTGAAATCGCCGGTGCCTCGTTGCCGGAATCTTACGTGCCCGACGGTATCAGCCAGGTCAAAACGCTGCAGGGCGAGACCAGCGACGGTCGAAGCAAACCGTTGTTTTGGAAGATGAGCGGAAAGGGCAAACCGGGACTCGCCGACTCCTTTCATTGGGTCGATTACTGCATCGTCGATCAGAATTGGAAACTGCTCAGCGATGTCGACTCGGACTATGTCGAACTGTACGACATCGTTGCCGACCCGTATGAACAGAAGGATTTACATCAACAACGTCCCCAGGTGGTCGCCGATCTGGTCGCCAAACTTACAAAGTGGAAAGCGACGCTTCCCGCCAAACCCGATCCGAAGAACTTTTCGTCCTTGCGAGAAGGCTCTTCGGACTGACAAGCACCAAACCCAAGACAATCGTTCAAAGAAACGCCACCCAATACGTAGCTACCTTCGCCAGAAGGTGGATCCCCGACGCTTTCCACGCTCGCACCGAGCGTAGCCACGTCGAATCAACGGCCACACCCGATCAACCGTATTCCGCAACGATGCCCCCCCAACCGACCGACCATCCCCGCGCCGTCACCGATCAATCGACGCGCCGACTTCCTCGCGTTTTGATCATGCTGATGCTTCTATGCAGCGGCTTTGCGTGTCAAGACCACGCGTTCGCCCAGCAGTACGCCGAAACGCAGGACGATCAGAATACTTGCATCGCGTGGTGGCGGGACGCCAAGTTCGGCATGTTCGTCCACTGGGGCGTCTACTCGGTCGTCGGCGGTCAATACAAAGGCCAGGAACTGCCCAACAGCGCCGAATGGATGATGGCACGCGGCAAGATCCCGATTTCCGAATACGAACAATACGCCAAACAATTCAACCCCGTCGACTTTGACGCCGATGAATTCGTCGGCCTGGCCAAGCAAGCCGGCATGAAGTATCTGGTCATCACCGCAAAGCATCACGACGGATTTGCGATGTTCGATTCCAAAGCGACCGAGTACAACGTCGTCGATTTCAGCCCCTTCGGCCGCGACATCATGAAAGAGTTGGCCGAGGCCTGCCAACGTCAAGGCATCAAATTCGGGTTCTATTACTCCCAGGCCCAGGATTGGCATCACCCCGGCGGATTTGGCAACAGTTGGGACAAAAGCATCCAGCGAATCAGCAGCGATCAATACGTTCGCGAGAAAGCTGTCCCCGAGGTGCGTCAATTGCTGACCGAATACGGGCCGATCGGCATCTTCTGGTGGGACACGCCGCGGGCGATGAGCGAGCAGGCGTTCAACAGCTTGCACTCGCTGACCAAACTGCAACCCGATGTTCTGACCAACGACCGATTGGGCGAAAACTTTCCGGGCGACTACAAGACGTTCGAACGGAACATCCCCCGACAAGCACCTGCGGCCAAAGATTGGGAAGTCTGTATGCCGATCAGCGGCAGTTGGGGATACAAGAAGTCCGATACGAAATTCAAATCCACCCGCACCTTGATTCAGAATCTGGCCGACATCGCCAGCAAGGGCGGCAACTACTTGCTGAACGTCAGCCCGACCGGCAAGGGAACGTTATTGCCCCAGGCGACCGATCGACTGCGGCAAATCGGACAGTGGATGCAGACCAACGGCGAATCGATTTACGGCACCACCGCCAGCCCGATCGGAAAACCGGATTGGGGACGTTGCACCGCCAAAGTCAGCCCCGACGGAACGGCGTTGTATTTGCACGTGTTTGATTGGCCGAGCGATCAAATTTTGGAGGTTCGCGGGCTGGCCAATCAAGTCTTGTCGGCCACCTTGCTCGGCGAAGGGCAGTCCGTGACGACCGAGGTGACGGATGACGGCATCCGGGTACGATTGCCCGAACAGCCGACCGACGAGTTCAACAGCGTGATCAAATTGGTCGTCGACGGTGCACCGAAAGTCAAATCGTTGTTGCCCACCCCCGGCAAGGACGGGGTGTTGGAATTGGGGGCCGAACTGGCGTTCATTCACAATAACGAAGGCAGTCGCGACGCCGGAATTCGCCAGCACGACGGCATCGATCACATCGGGTATTGGCATGACGATCAAGCCTGGGTCGAGTGGGAAATCGAAATCCGTGATCCCGGCGACTATCGCGTGTCTTCGGTCCTGTCGGTCCAAGAACCACAAACGCGATTCCGCGTTTCCGTCCACCAGTCCGAGCTGACCGCGACCGTCACTTCAACCGGCGGATATGGACGATACGCGGAAAAGGATCTCGGAACCCTTCGAATCGACCAACCGGGCCGCATGAGTGTTCGTGTCCATCCGATCCCGGGCTCTTGGCAACCGATCAATTTGAGGCAGTTGACGTTGAAACGTGATGACCCGGCAGGGGAAATCGAGTGATCGTCGACTGTCAAGCATTCCAATCGGTTCGTGTATCATTCGGATCGTCTCCCACTTCTCTTGCCGACATCACGGAACTAGGATTCCCGCTCGACTCGTTTTCCGGAAACTGTGAATCGCCCACCGAACTCTTGTCATGAATGCACCACTTTCCTCTCGCAGCGTTTTCAACGGCAACCTACCCAAGATCGGTATTCGACCGGCCATCGACGGGCGGCTGGGAGGCGTTCGCGAATCGCTTGAAGACCAGACGATGAACTTGGCACGGCGCGTGGCCGAATTGATCTCGTCAACCGTTCGTTATCCTAACGGCCAACCGGCCGAGTGCGTGATCGCCGAAACCTGCATCGGCGGGGTGGCCGAAGCGGATCAGTGCGAAACACTGTTCCGCCGCGAAAACGTGGGCGTATCGTTGACCGTCACGCCGTGTTGGTGCTACGGATCGGAAACGATGGACATGGACCCGCTGCGTCCCAAGGCGGTGTTCGGTTTCAACGGCACCGAGCGACCTGGCGCGGTGTACCTTGCCGCGGTCCTGGCCGGGCATTCGCAAAAGGGGCTGCCCGCATTCGGCATTTACGGGCAAGACGTCCAGGAGGCGGGCGACGCGAACATGCCCGAAGACGTGCAAGCCAAAATCCTGAACTTTGTCCGCTGCGGGTTGGCCGCCGCATTGATGCGGGGCAAATCCTATCTGTCGATGGGCGGCACCTCGATGGGGATCGCCGGATCGATGGTGGACTATGGCTTCTGGGAAAAGTGGCTGGGGATGCGAGTCGAAGACATCGACATGAGTGAGTTCAGCGGTCGGATGAACAAAGGGCAATACGACCAAACCGAATACGAACGCGCCCTCGATTGGGTCAAAACGAACTGTCCCGAAGGCGACGACTACAACAGCGACAGCGCCAAACGTTCCCGCGAGCAGTTGGACAGCGAATGGGCCGACAGCGTCAAGATGGCGTTGATCGCCCGTGATTTGATGGTCGGCAATCCGAAACTGGCCGAAATGGGACTGAAGGAACAGTCGCATGGCCACAACGCGATCGCGTCCGGTTTTCAAGGCCAACGTCAATGGACCGATCACTTCCCCAACGGGGATTTCATGGAAGCGATCCTCAACACCTCGTTCGACTGGAACGGCAAACGCGCCCCGTACATCGTCGCCACCGAAAACGACGCCCTAAACGCCGCGACGATGTTGCTGGGGCACTTGCTGACCAACACCGCACAGGTGTTCGCCGATTTGCGGACCTACTGGAGCCCCGATGCGATCGCATCGGTCTGCGACGGGTATCGGCTGGACGGTCTGGCAAGCGGTGGCCTGCTGCACTTGATCAACTCCGGCCCGGCAACCCTGGACGGCACGGGCCAACAATCCGCCGCCGACGGATCGCCGACCATGAAACCGTTCTGGGAAATCGGCGACGAAGAAGTCGAACAATGCCTGAAAGCCACGACCTGGCATCCGTCGATGACGGAATACTTCCCCGGCGGCGGAATGAGCACGCGCTTCAAGACCCGCGGCGGCATGCCGGCGACGATGACTCGCATCAATCTGGTCGATGGTCTCGGCCCCGCACTGCAAATCGCCGAAGGCCACACGGTGGAACTGCCCGAAGACGTTCATGACCGGCTGGACCAGCGCACCAACCCGACCTGGCCCACGACCTGGTTCGCACCGACTTTGACCGATCGCGGCGCGTTTTCATCGACCTATGACGTGATGAATTCCTGGGGCGCTAACCACTGCGTGATGACGGCCGGCCACGTCGGTCACCTGTTCATCACGTTGGCCTCGATCCTTCGCATTCCCGTCTACATGCACAACGTCGACCGCGCCCGCGTCTTCCGCCCCAGTGCCTGGAACGCCTTCGGAACGGACGACTTGGAAGGCGCCGATTTCCGCGCCTGCGAAAACTTCGGTCCGCTGTACGGACGGAAGTAGCAAGCACTCTTGGTGCTGTCGACTCAAGCAACGCCTCGCCATCAGCCACAGATGAACGCTGATGAACGCTGATGAAGACTGATGAAGACAAATCGCCCCCGGGATTGAGGCTGGTTGGATCGACGTTGATCGTCGACCACATCGAACGCACGTTCGCCGGTGAAAGTGTCGGCATCGATCTGCACTGATCACCCAAACCAAGGCGACTCCGCCGCTACGTATGGGTCGCCTGGTTATCCGACGATCAACGACAACAATGATTCCCTAGGGCGCAAACGGATCTTCAGAACGCGTCTCCTCCCCGCGTGTGTCTGCGAACAATTCGAACAGTTTTGTCTTCACTTGCGAAACGCTTTCAAGCTTTCCGACGCTCGTTGCGATTGCCAGGCTCAGTTTCGCGGGTACCTGATCGTTGAGTAGAACAACTGCCTGATCCTTCTCAAACGCGACTGCAAGGTGGTGGGTATTAGGGTGGTTAAACTCCTTGCGGTTGATGCTGGCTATTAGCACTTCGGAAACGCCGGCGTTTTTCAGTCCAATCGAGATCGCCGATAGCTGGGCGGCCGTGGTGGTTGGAGAATATGAAACGAGAGCACGCGGAGTTTGTGAATCGAGGTTGACTAAGAGACGAAGTCCTTGCGGGATGCGATCCTCAGCCTGGGCAGATGGAGCGACGAGAAGCAAGAATGCGATCGCGGTGACGAACAACCGCGCGAATTCGATTTGCATTTCAAAATCCCCAAACGCGTATGAGTAGAACAGAGATCGTCACCGCGTCGGCACGATCGACCGGAACTCCAACAAACTCAACTCGCCGACTGCGGTACATCAATTGGTTGGCGCGGATCGGCCACGACGACCGATTGAGCCATCGCCGCTCCAGGCCAATGTACTCGATCGGAAACACTGCGTGACGTTTTACTTCGATGACGCTGCCGTTTTTGCTGGACGCCCGAAAGGCTGGCACAGAGTTTGCCGATGGCGTCACGGCCTATTGATTGAATCAGCCGTTTGGCGCGAGCCTACGGGCCCGGTGCGTTTTCTCAATGGTGCATGCCCGTACGCGCGCGAGAAACTTCGATCCCGAGGGAATACCTGCAAAGCCATGCGAAGGTCGTGAAGCGAGTGTTTCCGACCACGGATCAACCGCTGAAGTTCTTCAATGTCGTTTGCCGGTACCAATTGATGCGATTCCTTCAAGGACGTAACGTCGGCAGTCACCGCGGACGGACGTTTGACTTTTCTTTTCAATAATACGCGCAAGGCGTCCTTCGGTGCACGCAATTGTCCCCCGTCTCTTGCTCGTCGAACCATCGCAAGATCATCGGCCGCGACAATTCACAAATTGTACCGTGGACAGGTCGGTATCACCAAATTCCGTTTGGCCTCCAATTGCATCATCCCCGACGTCGCAGCTAAGGAACCGACAGTTGCGCATCTTGGCCTCTTTGAAGTCGGAACCACGAAGATCGCATCGCTCGAATGTCACGTCAGTGAGTTCAGCCATGAAGAATGACGCCCAGTACAAGTCACAGCCAGTGAACGTGATTCGTGTGAGTGTCGCACCTTCGAAGTGCGAGCCCTCGGCAATGCAATCGACGAAAGCTTCGTCTTGGGCGACGACGTCCATGTTGTCGGCGCTGTTTCGCATCGTGATCGAGCTAGGCATGGTCATCAGTCGGGGAACCATTAATGATTGGTGGTCGGACCAGGGTGACAGGGCAAAGTCCACGGTCGGACCGTGGAGCACTGCCCGCCACCCGATGGCAGGGCGTGGCGGTGTCGCGGTCAAGAATTGGGCCTTCGCTTTCGGGGGAAGCGGATCTGCCGCGCCGGGCCTCGGTGGCAGGTGAAGCCGCGTATTGGAGGAAGAGCTGGTAAAAGATTGCCTCGTCCGCTCCGATATCGCCGATGCTCGGCCGGATTACCCCTGTGCCGGAGCCGCGTTTCTTCAGCGTCACGTCGATTACGTGTATCATGGGAGGTGCGTTTTGCTCCGCACACGCGCCCACCTTCACCCGCTCTCTTGCCGAGCGGCCCTGCCTGACCGATCCGGTTGCACTCCCATCCCGAGAGTCTATTTGACCGTGAATTCCATTCGACTTCTTGTCGCAACTCTGACCGTTCTGCTGGTCGGTCTTGATCGCCTCGTGAAGGCCGCCGATCCGCAATCCTCCGCCAAACTGGATTTCGCCGCCGACATTCGCCCGATCCTCTCCGATGCCTGCTACCACTGCCACGGTCCGGATGCCAACGCCCGCGAGGGCGGGTTTCGTTTGGATGATCGCCAGGCGGTTCTGGATGCCGGCGTGCTCGCCTCCGGCGACATGCTGGAACGGCTGACGAGTACCGATCCCGATGTGCGGATGCCGCCGCCCGATTCGAATCGACGCTTGCGGCGCGGCGATCGCGCCAAATTGAAACGCTGGCTGGCCGAAGGTGCCGATTGGCCGGTCGATGATCGACACTGGGCCTTCATCCCGCCGCTGCGGCCGGATCTGCCGAAGGTGGCCGACACCACCTGGCCACGCAACCCGATCGATCGCTTTGTCCTCGCACGGTTGCAGGCGGAAGGATTGAAACCTTCGGCCGAAGCCGACAGGGCGACACTGCTTCGCCGCGTCAGTTTTGATCTGACCGGGCTGCCCCCGACGATCGAAGAGCTGGACGCCTTTTTGAACGATCGCGCCGGCGGCGCCTACCAGCGCGCGGTGGACCGGTTGCTCGAATCACCACGCTACGGCGAACACATGGCCGTCGATTGGCTGGAAGCGTCTCGGTTTGCCGATACCGATGGCTACCAAAACGATCGGCTGCGTTACATGTGGGTGTGGCGCGATTGGCTGATCGACGCCTTGAATGACAACCTGCCGTTCGATCAATTCGTCGTCCAGCAGATGGCCGGCGACCTGCTACCGGACCGCAGTTTTTTGACCCAAGTCGCGACGGGATTCAACCGCAACCATCGCATCAATTCCGAAGGCGGCTCGATCCCGGATGAATGGATCGTCGAATATGTCGCTGACCGAGTGGAAACGACCGGCACGGTGTTTCTGGGGCTGACGATGACCTGCTCGCGATGCCACGACCACAAGTACGACCCGATCTCGCAAAACGATTTTTATCGCCTGTTCGCGTTCTTCAACAACATCGACGAAGCCGGCTTGGGACCGAACAACGGCAACAGCCCGCCGTTCATCAAGGTTCCGAAGACCTGGCCGAATCTGGCCGAGGATCAATTGGAGTTCGTCATCCCCGAACCGGTGAAGATCAAGGTGGTGCAGACGTCCGTCCCGCGACCGCAACCCGGTGGCGAAGACACGGTGATGGTGTTGCACGAGCTGGACCAACCGCGCGACACCTATCGACTGGAGCGGGGCCAGTACGATCAACCGGACAAGTCGGAAAAGCTAGAACCAGCAACGCCGCCGGTCCTGGGAGCCTGGAACGAGGATTGGCCGAACAATCGTTTGGGGCTTGCCCGCTGGCTGGTCGATCCCGGACACCCGCTGACGGCACGGGTGACGATCAACCGTCTGTGGCAGCATCACTTCGGGGCCGGACTGGTCAAGACCAGCGAGAACTTTGGCGTCCAAGGGGAAATGCCCAGTCATCCGAAATTGCTCGATTGGCTGGCGACGGAATTCATCCGCACCGGCTGGGACGTCAAAGCGATGCATCGGTTGGTCGTGACCAGCGCGACCTATCGGCAACAGTCTTCGGCACCAGAAACTTTGCTCGAACGCGATCCCGAAAACCGCCTGCTGGCACGCGGACCGCGCAAGCGACTGTCCCCCTTTGCGATCCGCGACACGGCACTGTTCGCCAGCGGATTGCTGAGCGATTCGATCGGCGGCCCGTCGGTCAAACCGTACATGCCGCCGGCGATTTGGAGCAGCATTTCCAACGCGAAGTACAAACAGGACACGGGGGAAAAACTGTATCGCCGCAGCATGTACACGTACTGGCGACGGACCGTCCCGCCGCCGACGATGATGGCATTCAACGCCGCCGCCCGCGAGACCTGCATCGTGCGGAGCGACCAAACCACGACGCCGCTGCAAGCACTGACGATGATGAACAACATCACCTTCGTCGAAGCCGCACGGCACTTGGCCGAGCGGGTGATGATCCCGGACGCCGGGAACCAATCACAGGCAATCGCCAGGGCGTTTCGGTTGGTGACCAGTCGACAACCGCGACCGGACGAGCTTGCCGTGCTGGTCGAGGACTTCGACGCGTACCGAGAGGAATTTCGAAAGGCGCCGGATGCCGCACGGCGCTTGCTGTCGGTCGGCGAAACCCTTAGCTCGCCCGAATCGGATCCGGTCGAGTTGGCGGCACTGGCGTTGGTCGCCAACACGATCCTGAACCTGGACGAGGCCATTGCGGAGAACTGAGATGAATCCCTCGGAAGAATTCAAGCGACAACACAACCGACGCGCCTTTTTGGGCGGCAGTGCGTTGGGGCTGGGATCGATCGCGGCAGGTTCACTGCTCGGCTCACTGCTCGGTGCGGCCGAATCGACGCCCCTCCCAGCCGGCGTTTCCTCGGCCGTTTCGACGATCGCTCCCAAAGCCAAACGTGTGATCTATCTGTTCCAGTCCGGCGGCCCGTCACAGATGGACCTGTTTGATTACAAGCCGGACTTGGCCAAACGATTCGGTGAAGAAGTGCCATTGTCGGTTTACCCGGCCGAGCGAAAGACGACGATGACATCGGGGCAATCATCCTTCCCGGTCGCGCCGAGCACGTTCAAGTTCCAACAACACGGTCAGTCGGGCATTTGGCTGAGCGAGACGCTGCCGCACCTGTCCAAGGTGGTCGACGAGATCTGTGTCATCAAAAGCATGTACACCGAAGCGATCAATCATGACCCGGCAGCCACGTTGTTTCAGACCGGTTCGGTGATCGCGGGTCGGCCCAGCATGGGGGCTTGGGTGAATTATGGCCTGGGCACCGAGAATGCGAACCTGCCCGCGTTCGTGGCAATGACGTCCAACGGCTCGGCCAAGGCCGGTCAACCACTTTATGACCGGTTGTGGGGCGCGGGATTCCTGCCGGGACGATTCCAGGGTGTAAAGTTCCGCGGCCAGGGCGATCCGATTTTGGATCTGTACAATCCCGCCGGCGTCACGCAAACCCAGCGCCGCAGGATGTTGGATTCGATCGAAAAACTGAACCAAGACCGCGCCGATCACTTCAATGATCCCGCGATCGCCACCCGGATTGCCCAGTACGAACTGGCCTACCGGATGCAAATGAGCGTCCCGGAATTGATCGACGTCAATGACGAACCCCAAGCGGTGCTGGACATGTACGGACCGCAGGCGACGCAGGTCGGAAAGTATGCCTACAACTGCTTGTTGGCGCGTCGGTTGGCCGAGCGAGGTGTGCGATTCATCCAGCTGTACCATCGCGGTTGGGACGCGCACAACAACGCGCAAAAGCAAGTCCCGGCCCAGTGCCGTGACACGGACCAACCCACCGCGGCCCTGCTGAGCGATCTGAAACAACGCGGCATGCTGGATGAAACGCTGGTGATTTGGGGCGGCGAATTCGGTCGGACGGTGTACTGCCAAGGCAAGTTGACGGACAAGATTTACGGTCGCGATCACCATCCCAATTGCTTCACCTATTGGATGGCCGGCGGGGGCATTCGCGGGGGGATGACGTACGGCGAAACCGACGAATACAGCGTGAACGTGGTGGAAAAACCCGTCCATGTGCACGACCTGCAAGCCACCATCTTGGCCCAGTTGGGGATCGACCACGAACAGCTGACGTACCGCTACCAAGGCCGCTATTTCCGCCTGACCGATGTGCACGGCAACGTGATCAACGAGATCGTCAGGTCGTGATGGGTGCGGAGGCTTGAGAAAGGCAGGTCAAAAAATCGGCAGGTCAAAAAATGGCAGGGCTGAAATGGTTTGCACGGGGTGCATGGCAATCTTCTTACCTCCAAAATTTTCCTACCTCTCCACCCAGCCTACGAGCCCCTTCACGGCGGTGGGGATCCGGATAGAGATGGCAGAATGATTCGGGGCAGAATGATGAGGGTGCATGTGGGCTAACGCCAAACGACTGACCTCACCAAGGACCTAACAGCCCCACCAAGAACCTAAGCGTTGGGTGACCGTCTCGGTCCCCCCAATTCATTTTATGACCAGCCCATTTTTTGACCAACATTCGTCCCGCCCGGCGCAGGATTGTCGCAGACCTGGACGGCCCCTTTGAATACGCTACAACGACCGACAGCGAACAATCCGTCCGGTTCGAATCACCACGAGATCCACCATGCTTTTGTTGCGTTCAGCACGTCCGGTCCTTTCAACACTTGGCGTTTTCACGCTACTCCTCGCCGGTCGGTCGAACGGCAACGCCGCCGAACCGGCCAAGCCGGTGTTCAAGGACGGCGAGGCTCAGGTGGTCAAAGCGTTTGAAGATTCCGACTATTGGATCCGCCATGACCTGTGGGTCGAAACCGAATTCGATTCTGACGGCGACGGCAAACTGGATCGGATGCACGTCAGTGTGACCCGCCCGCGTCAAACCGAAAGTGAAGGGTTGAAGTTGCCGGTGATCTACAACTCCAGCCCCTATTATGCGGGCACCGGCGCCAAGGGACAGGAGTACTTTTGGAACCCGCGCCAGGAACTCGGCCAGGCGCCGCCGGAGCGGAAACACTTCGGCCCCGTCGAGCGAACCGGGATGCGTCCGATCATCTCCAAGCGGCACGAGAAAGACTGGGTCCCGCGCGGCTACGTCGTGGTTCATTCTTCGTCGCCCGGAACAGGACTCTCGCAAGGCTGTCCGACCGTCGGTGGGGACAACGAATCGCTGGCCCCCAAAGCGGTGATCGACTGGCTTTGCGGCCGCGCCGATGGATACACGACTCCCGATGGCGACGAAACGGTGACGGCGGATTGGTGCACCGGCAAGGTCGGAATGACGGGAACGTCGTACAACGGCACCATCCCCTTGGCGGCGGCGACGACGGGAGTGGAAGGACTGGAAGCGATCATCCCCGTTGCCCCCAACACGTCGTACTATCACTATTACCGTTCCAACGGCCTGGTGCGACATCCGTACGGATACTTGGGTGAAGACATCGACTATCTGTACGACTTTATCCACAGCGGCCCCGAAGCGCGACGTGACTACTGTGATTGCAACGTCCGCGATGAGGAAATGCTCAAGCAGTTCGACCGGGTCAACGGTGACTACAACGACTTTTGGGCGGGACGCGATTACCTGAACGATCTAGAACCGCTGAAGGCTGCGGTGCTGATGGCACACGCCTTCAATGACTGGAATGTCGTCCCCGAGCACAGCGTACGAATCTATGAGGCGCTCAAAGCCAAAGGCGTTCCGACCCAAGTGTTCTTTCACCAGGGCGGGCACGGCGGTCCGCCTCCGATCAAGATGATGAACCGCTGGTTCACGCGTTACCTGCACGGCGTGGAAAACGATGTCGAAAAGGACCCGCGTGCGTGGATCGTTCGCGAGAAAGACAAACAAGACAAACCGACGTCCTATCCAGATTACCCCAATCCTGACGCCGAACCGGTGACGCTTTACCTGTCCGCCGGCGCCCCCGAGCCGGGATCGCTGGGTATCACGCCGACCAAAGACCAGGGGACCGAAACGCTGGTCGACAACTTCTCGTTCGACGGTGCATCGCTGGCACAAGCCGAATGGACCGAGCATCGGTTGATCTACACCACGCCCGAATTGAAGGCGCCGATCCACGTCTCCGGAACGCCTCGGATCACGATCAAACTGGCCAGCAGCAAACCGGCGGTCAATCTATCGGTGTGGCTGGTCTCACTGCCGTGGAACAACGACAAGAACGCCAAGATCACCGACAACATCATCACCCGAGGCTGGGCCGATCCGCAAAACCGGAACTCGATCACCGAAAGTGAACCGTTGGTGCCCGGACAGTTTTACGAGGTGTCGTTTGATCTGCAGCCCGACGATCAAATCATCCCCAAAGGCCAGCAGATCGGTCTGATGATCTTTTCCAGCGACAAAGATTTCACGCTGCACCCCAGGCCGGGAACGGAACTGACGATCGACCTGGACGCGACCTCACTGTCGCTGCCCGTCGTCGGTGGCGAGGAGACGCTCGGCAAGGCGTTTTGACGCAAGATGTCAGTGATTCGTCACCCTCCCGACACGAGACAGGATCTCCGAAACCGGCGTCAAATCACTCACGGTTGAATCCCTCTGGATCGGTAGAGAATCAAAACGCTGTGAAACGTTTGCGGCCTACGAGGTGTCGGATCCGAAGGACACGGGCTTAGGCGGATGCCCGCGGCGTCGGTGCCGTTTCTTCGGCTAATGTTCCTCGAGCACCTCCGCGGCCGACAAGAAGTGATCCTGGTCGGTGTCCAGACCGCGAAAGGTTTTGATCGGGCCGATGAACTCGGTCTCCGAAACATCCCCGTCTCGATTGGCGTCCATGCGAATCGCCCAACTGGGACGCGGGTCGGTGCCCGATACATCACTTCGATTGATTTCGAATCGCATCTCGTCTTGATCGGGCTGGCCGCGACCAAACTGGATCATCAGTGTGTCGGGTATCTTCGTCGCCGGCACCGTGCCGGATTTATCAAGCAGAGTATGCAATCGCTCCGGCACGGAGACGATTTCGCGATGGGACAAGAATTGGTCGTGGTCCACGTCGAACCAGGCAAACACAGCATCGGGGTGCTCCGCGGCTCGTCCGCGGACCTGAACATTCCAAATCGATTGCTTCCGACCAAGCGTTTGATTGATCTCCATGAAACTCAACTTGCCGTCTCCATCTGCATCCAACTGTTCCAATGGAAACTGCTCCTTGGCGACGTCGGGCAGTTCACCCTCGTCGATCGCACCGTTGTTGTCGGCATCCAACTGACGAAAGACTTCGCGTGGAATTCGGTTTCCGGTTGTCGGCGTGTCCGACGTGGTGACCCCCACCTGAAACGCTGTGCCGACGATCCAACAGCGGTCGGCTCCCTGTTCAATCGTTGTCGTACTTTCAGCGGCGTCTGTCAGTGCCACTTCGGTCGATATGACCGGTTCGCCGCTTACGAAACGGACGGTGATCGAGAATGCAGGATCGATCCCGAGCACCGATTCCGCTTCCTCCGCCGAAATCCACTCGTCCCGATTCGCGTCAAGCGATCGGACCGGATTGGTCGGACCAAGAACGGAAGTTTCTTCAAGCAAGCCTCCCATCGCGTAGGACAAGTCGGACCAGTTCACGAACCCAGACAAATCCATTGCGACGTTGCCTTGACGGTTGGACCGGTTGCGCCGCCAGGCATCGTTGTCGTTTTGGCGTCCCCGCGATGACTCGGCAAAGTCGATGCACTGGTCGGCGTTGGAATCGATCTCGCGCAGCAATGCGTCGGCGGCCAAGTCGATCTCAGTCGCATCGAGCTTTCGATCCTGATTTCGGTCGATGGCGGAAAAAAGCGGCGATTCGCTGCGATTGGCCCATCGAAAGGCGTCGGTTCCGAACAGCCGGAATTCGCCGTTGACATTGGAATCGCGAAAGAGGAAACGCGTCAATTCCTGGTCATCGACGCGTTGGTCCTTGTTGCGGTCGTAACGTTTGATGAGCATTTTTTCCTGACCATTGACGCGCGAAGCCGTTTGCCCGAACGTCGCGGGGTCACCGGCAACGTGCTCCAACAGCTGATCCCAAGTCGGCTGCAGTTCTTCCGTCGCGCCGATCGCCTTTCGCACCATCGACAATTTTTGATCAAAGGCCTCACGCAGCGGTTGGTCGTCGATCAAAACGTCCAAGCCGACCAACAGCGGTCCCATCGATGTCGGGATCCACAGGCGGTACGCGGGTTCGGTCGTTGCGGTTGGATCGGGGGGCGAAGGGGCAGTCGGATCGGCGTCCAAATTGACGTCCAGCTCCGTCAATCCGTCGACTTCCGCGTTTGTCTGGATCGACGTCGTTTCCAAAGTAGTGTCGATTGACTCTGCGTCGGCCGAATCGGCGTTGGACACATTCTCGATTCGGTCGCTTTCGCGCCGGCTTTCATCCGGTACCGGCTGTGGTGACGTACTTGCGGAGGTGCTGGTGTTCAGCTCTTGCTTCACCTCGGGCGTCGCTATCGTCGGTGCCGGCGCTGGACCCACCGTATGATCACATCCGGATAGCACAAGGAGCCCCGCCAAGGCGATGGATTCCAAGCTGGCGCGTTTGGTCAGCACCGCAGCGACCTTCGCCAGAAGGTGGCACCCCGGCCCGATCCACGCTTTGGCGAGCGTCGCTACGTCGATCTGGCACTGGCCAAGGAGGCAGCTCACAGCAACACCTGTCGGATCGGGCTGCCTTCGGAGATCGCGATCGGCCGGCCGCCCTCGGCGATGTTCTCGCTGGCGGGGTCGACCCCCAGAGCGGCGCAGAGCGTCGCCAACAGGTCGTGCTGGTTGATCTTTCCGTCGGTCACTTCCATACCATCGGCACTCGTTGCGCCATATGCTTGGCCGCCGGCGATCCCTCCGCCGGCCAGCACGCACGAAAATGCTTGCGGGAAATGGTCTCGCCCGCCGTTGGAATTGATTGCGGGCGTGCGTCCGAATTCGCCCGCCCACAAGATCGTCGTCTTTTCCAGCAGCCCGCGATCGGCCAACTCGGTCATCAGCGTCGACCACCCCGCGTCCAACTGCTCGCTCAGTTGCTTGACCTGGTCAAAGTTGTTTGCGTGCGTGTCCCAGCCCAATCCGTCGCCCAATGTGACCTCGACCAGCGGCACCCCACGCTCGATCAATCGCCTGGCCATCAGGCATCCTTGTCCGAACGTGCCGCGTCCGTACGCCTGGCGAACGACTTCCGATTCTTCGGTCAGGTCAAAAGCATCCTTGGCGTCGCTGCCGAGCATGTCGATGGCCGATCGGTACACGGTGTCGTGTGCGACAACGTTCGGCGTACCGCGTGTCTGCAAGAATGTCGATTGCATTGACTCCCACAGGGCCAATCGGCGCTCGAAACGCGGGGCATCGACCATCGGGTGTGGCTGCAAATGATCGACGCGCAACGGAGCAAAGCTGTCGTTACCCGGCGGCCCGGAGGCGCTGACCGACGTCGCTGCGAATTTCGGTCCCAGAAAGCCAGGGCTGAGCGAGCTTCGGGCGAACGGCCCCGGCGCGATCGTGACGTAGTGGGGCAACTTGGACGCGGGATTCCGCAGCGATTTTGAGAGCGAACATCCGATCGCCGGGTAGCGGACCGGACCGCCGATCGCATGCCCGGTTCGCATCACGGTCGTCCCCCGCTCGTGGTCGCCTTCCTTGGTCGACATGCCGCGCAAGATCGCCAGTCGGTCCGCCTGTGCGGCCAGTCCGGGAAGGTGTTCGCTGAATCGCAGTCCCGGGGCGGCGGTCGAAATCTCCTTGAAGGATCCGCCGTTGTTGTGCTTGGGTTTCATGTCAAAGGTATCGATCTGGCTGGGGCCGCCCGACATCCAAAGCAACACACAGTGTCGCTGGTCGTCGGCCGACGCCTCCGCCGCGACCGCCGCGATCGATTGCATCAGCGGGCTGATCCCGATCGCTCCACCGATCGAAACGGCAGCGGCGATCGACTGACGGCGCGTGAAGACCGGTGGTTGCAACATGGATTCACCTTTGTTGTGGGATCGGCTTCCAGCCTCGTCTTCGCTCTCATTCCCGGGCTCCGCCCGGGAGCGGGATACATCGGTGGCTCCGCCCCCGTGTCGGGTTAACGGGAGGCGGAGCCTCCGGTTCAGTGTGTCCCCAGGCAGAGCCTGGGAACAAGTCGTCGCCTCTTCAGTGTGTCCCCAGGCGGAGCCTGGGAACAAGTCGTCACCCACCTCTCACGGACAAACAAAACACTCCGCGGTATTGAGCAAAATCCACGTCAGATCACTCAACCGTGACGCGGCGGATTGCTGCGTCTCTTCATTCAAATAAGCCAAAAATTGATGACGTTCGTCGTCGGTCGGCGGTCTTGACAGACAAGCCAAAAACAGCATTTCGATCCGATCGGCATCGTCGAAAAACGGCGCGTCCATCGACGCGATCAGCCCGCTCTGCTGCTCCGCCGTCGCCGCCAACATCTCCGGTCCGTTCATCATGCCGAGCACCTGCACGACGCCGTGTGGAAAATCGGTCGAATCGGCATCCGCTGCATCCATCCGTCTGAGAAATTCAGTCCGAGCCATTTGGGTTCCGCCTGCGTTCTGTCCTCCCATCAACACGTTTTGCCGAAGGCTGTCGAAATACTGTGACGCCGAAAGCGTTTTGATGTTCATCGCGGCAAAGGAATCCGCCGGCGGCCGCGTGGCGTCGCGGGTCTCGCTGCTGCGTTGATAGGCGTCGCTGTTTGCAACCACACGATACAGAGCCCGCAGATCGAAGCGTTGTTCGACCAGGTAGTCGGCCAGGAACTGCAACAACTCGGGATGGCTGGGCGGGTGGCTGGAATCCATGGCGTCGACCGGATCGACAATCCCACGTCCGAACAGGTGCGCCCAAACCCGGTTGGCAGCCGCGCGTGCGAAGTACGGGTTGTTGCGTGAGGCCAACCAAATCGTCAGTTGCCGGCGTCGAAAGTCGGTCGGGTCGGCTTCGGGTGGTGACGACGCGCCGGGATAACGCGGCGACATCACGCGATCCGATTCGGGAAATAGGACTTCTGTACCGGATCGGTCTTCGATCGCTTGGCCGCCGCCGCGCATGTCCGAATCGCTCAAGCGAAGTTGTGCGAAGAACGCGGCGAAGGACCAAAAATCATCTTGCGTCCAACGCGCATAAGGATGGTCGTGGCACTGGGCGCATTCCAATTGGACCCCCAAAAACAATCGGGACGTCGCCGCGGCCAGCTTGACCGGTTCCAGATTTCGCGAGGTGTAAAAGATCGCCGGCCCGCGGTCACTTTTCCCCCCCGCTGTCAGAAATCTTCCAACGAGATGATCGTAGGGCGTGTTCTTGAGGAATTGCTGCCGCAACCACGTCTGCAACTCCGCTGCGTTTTGTCGATTCTGTTCGGCGGTCTCAGCCGGCAACAGAAACGCGTTCCAGCGATCGGCCATGTGATTGGCGAATCGAGTGGATTCCAGCAAGGAATCGATCAGCCGATCTCGTTTATCCGGTGCGGGGTCGGCCAGGAACGTTCGCAGCCGCCACACCGGAGGCGCGACGCCGGCAAGATCCAGCCAAACTCGCCGGCAAAACTCGGCATCGCCGCTCCGTGCACTCGGTTCAATCGATGCCTGCCGCCAGGATTCGGCCAGGTAGCGATCGATAGCCGCAGACGGATCCACGAAGCGATCCCCCGTCACCTGATCGCATCGGGCGACGTCGGCGAATAAGCAAAGGACCGCGAGAGCGGTGTGAACGAAAAGCAGACGTTTCATCATGGCATCCTGAGTTATACCACGCCCGCGATTGAGGAGCGAAAAAATCGGCTATCGCCCTCCGGCCCCGAATTCACATCAACTCTTCGCCGCATGGATCGCCAGCACGATGGCGAACCAGATCGCAAACGCAGCAATACCGGTCAACACGTTGAGCGCGACCTTTGCCGCAATGGGCAGATTGGACTTGTAAATCGCCATGTTGATGCCATAGGCGCCTCCGCCGAGCCCGCCGCCGATCGCGCCGCCAAACGCGACCATCAGGAACGGCCATCCACACAACAAGTGAGCAGAAAACGGCACCTTGTCCGCGCCGCTTTGCTTCGTTTGATCTGGCGTTTGACCGGCAGCGCCATCCACGTTTTCAACCGGTTGATATGGATTCGAGTCACCGTTCACGTCGTCGCCTCGGAAAGTTTGGGCTGTGGATGCTGCATCGAAAACTTCCGCCGAGAACGCGGAAACGATCTGCAGGCCGACATTGTAACGCGAGAATCTGACCGGAATGGTGCTGCTGGCTCGTCGAGGCTTTGCGAAGTCGTTACGATTGGCGTGACGCGAAACACACCTCGGAGATTGAGCGGTAGCGGATGATCCCAACGACGATGATCCCATGGAACTTCAGCACGGGCGGATTCAGCATCCCGGCCCGATCCACAGCCGTGGCGGCCTTCAGCCCCCTGGTCTGCGTTGTTGCGATAAGCTGCGCGATCGTCTTGCCATTGGCACATTCGGCAACCGTCAACGCTCAGGATCAAGCTGGCGTAAATGCGACGGCTGACCAGGCAAGCGATCCGGCGGGAATTGCCGTTACCGTCATGCCGGCCGGCGTCCAGCGATTCGCCAGCGGCGGCTGGGCCTCGTTGGCCGTTGTGGGTGTCAACCACACCGACCAGGATGCCGAAGAAGTCGTTTCGGTCTTTGTCGGTGACGATCCGAATCTGCAATTTTCAACGCGAGTTTGGATCCCTGCCCACAGCAAACGCCAGTCCTGGCTGCCGATCGCGATTCCACCGAAAGCACAGATCGACGAAAACCGTGTCGATCTTTCGATGATTCGTGTGACGAAAACGGGCGACGGGGAGTCCTTCACCGAGAACATCAATCAAATGCCCGTGTCCAAGCGGTCGCTGATGTTAGTGGACGACGAAATCAACACCGGTTTTTTCGCAGACCCGCCGGGCTTGGTCGACACCGCCGATGGCGATACCCGGCGCGCCAGATTGAACCGAATCCTGAACGCGGGGCGAGACTCGGTGATGACGGATCCGCGCGAGCTGCCGATCGTCAGTTTCCTGTCCAATTTTTTGCCGCCCACCCACGGGGCGCTGGCGGAACTGGATCAGGTGGTGATCGCCGGCGATCAATTGCAGTCCGATTCGGAAGGGATTCGCGCGGTCCGACACTGGATCCGACGCGGCGGACGGGCGTGGATCATGTTGGATTTGACGAGCCGGTCGCTGGTCGATGACCTACTCGGCGATGACTCGGACCATAGCGTGATCGATCGGGTCGAATTGAACGCGTTCGACCTGCACACGCATGACCCGATCGGCGGTTCGGCCGGAACGACGGAAACCTGGACGTCGGAGATGCCCGTGCAGATGTTGCGGGTGTTGACCCCGTCGGACGATGTGGTCTGTCACATCGACGGCTGGCCGGTGGCGTTTTGGAAACGTGTCGGCGATGGGGAGGTTCTATTCACGACGTTGGGCGGCGGCGGATGGGTGCACCCCGATCAACGTGTCACGGTCGCCCTGTCGCAGCTGTCGCGCAGGTTCTTCGAACCCCGAAATCCGCCTCAGGATTTCGTCGGCGCGATGCAGCCCATCGTGGATGACCAAATCGGCTATCGAATCCCCAGCCGCTCCCTGGCCGCTCTGGTGCTCGGTCTGAACGCCCTGGTCATTCTGGTCGGCGGCGTCTGGTGGACGCGACAACGTCGACTGGAACGGATGGCGTTCCTGGTTCCCGTCTCGGCAACCCTGACGACCGTGATCATGTTGTCGATCGGTTCGTATCACACCACCGCGATCCCGTCGACGGTCGCCACCAGTCAAGTCGTGCAGGTTCGAACGGCGACCGATGAAGCCGATGTGGCGACGATCCGTGCCGTTTACACGCAACAATCCGGCGACCTGGGACTGATTTCCAGTGACCAGGTGATGACGATGCCGTTGGAAGACACGGCAACCAGCGAAACACGCCGGATCAGCTTGGAAGACGACGGCACAAGCCGCTGGATCGGCCCGCCGCAACCGCCCGGTGTCGTCCGACACCTGGCATCCGATTCAATCCTCCCCCTGGAGCAACCGATCTACGTTCGCGGAACCTTCGATGCCGATGGGTTTCGCGGGACACTCCACGGGTTGGATCCCAGCACCTGTGGTGACGCGCTGGTCGTCGCGTCGCCCGCACCGATGACGGCGGTCAGAATCGAATCGGCGTCCGTTCCGGGCGAAATCACCGCGAGTACGTCGGATCGACTTTCGCCCGGTCAATTCATCCCCGGTTCACTGCTGACGGACCAACAACGCACGCGTCAAGCGTTTTTACGCGGCCTGTTCGATTCGGTCCAAGACGATTCCCCACGCAATTCACTCGGCGATGGGCCGTCGCTGTTACTTTGGACGGACCCGATCAATGTCGGCGTTCAATTCGACCGTGGCTTTGATCAAAGCGGGGCGGCACTGGTTTCCATCCCCATCCAAGTCGATCGGCCGGAATCGGGGAAGCAGTTTCAGATTCCGTCGACCTTCATTCAAACCGACACCTTTTATGGGGCGCAGGGTCGAACAACGCTGTTCAATCCGCGAACAGGAAAGTGGTTGCCGGAGATGACGAAAGCCGCCGAAGCACAACTGTTGTTTCGCTTTCCCGCTGCCGTCGCGGCCATGTCACTCGATCGCGTCCATGTCACGATGAAGGTGAACGCCCCATCGCGAACGCTGTTTGCGAAAGCTCTGATCGAAGGACAACCCACGAGCGTCTTCCGCCGGGAGAATGCGACGGGCGTGATCGATTTCACGATCGATCGGCGGGATGCATTGCGTCTGCAGGACGACGGCGGGTTGTGGCTGGCAGTGGGCGTCACCGAGTCCTCCGAAGCGCAGCAGCGGCAGCAGACCGTCCGACCGCAGGCAGATCAAACCGAATCCGACCAATCCCAGCCAGGGCAACCGCCTGCAATCGATCCGGCTGAACGCTTCGTCGACAACACCACGTGGCAAATCGACTACGTTCATCTGGATGCCGTCGCAACGATCCGTCCCGACGACCTTCCCTCCCTTGTCGAAGAATCCGAAACAGGCTCCCAGTGACCGATCCATCCCCCATCATTGAAACCGTCAATCTGACCAAGCGGTACGATGAATTCACCGCCCTGGACTCGCTCTCCATCTCGGTCCACAGCGGCCAGATCCTGGGCTTCATCGGCCCCAACGGTGCCGGCAAAACGACAACGATCCGAATCCTGGTCGGGTTGCTGAAACCGACCAGCGGCTCGGCCCGAATCGCGGGAGCGGACTGTTTGACCGAATCACGCAAGATCAAGCGTTTGGTCGGATACATGCCCGACGATTTCGGAAAATACAACAATATGCGCGTCGGGGAATACCTGGATTTCTTCGGCGCCGCTTACGGGATCGGACGTCGGCAACGCATCGTGCGGATCGACGAAGTGTTAGAGATCGCCGGTGCGACGTACATGAAGGACTTGTTTGTTGACGCGCTCAGTCGTGGGATGCAACAGCGCGTCGCGATCGCCCGAACGCTGATGCACGACCCGCAAGTGATGATCTTGGACGAACCGGCCAACGGGCTGGATCCGCAAGCACGGATTGACATGCGGTCGATGCTGTTGCGACTGGCAGAGATGGGCAAGACCTTGATCGTCACCAGTCACATCTTACCGGAGCTTGCGCGGGTGTGCGACATCGTTGCGATGATCACCAAGGGACGCCTGCGGGCCTTCGGGACGCTGGACGAGATCATGCGGGACATTCAACAGCGACGCACCTTCGAAATCCAGTTGGTCGATCACGATCAAGTCGACCGCGTGGTGGGCTTGGTGGAAAACTGGTCGCGTGAAATGGACCACCCGTCCGAAGTCACCGGGGCAAAAACCGAATCGATGGTTCGATTCACGACGGAATTGAATGACCGCGAAATCACTCCGCTGTTGACCCACCTGGTCGGTTCGGGCGAAGCGATCGCCCAATTCCGCGAAGTCCCCACGGACTTGGAGGACGCATTCCTGTCGGTCGCCGGCCAAAGCCACGACGATGACGCAGCGGAGAAACAAGTGGCATCGGGGCAGGCGGCATCAGAACAGGCGGCATCATGAGTTCAGCATTCAACCCGGTCGTGCAGCGAGAGTTTTTCGGCATTGTCCGCTCGCCCAAAGCCTTCGGGACGCTGTTGGCATTGACGATCACCTTTTCGGTCGCGGTGCTGATGCGTTGGCCCACCGATGCGACGGTCGATCTGAACGGCGTCCAGTCGATCCAGGTGTTTCGCGTGTTCGGCTATGGCTTGCTGGCCGGCGTCGTGTTTTTGGTGCCGGCGTTTCCCGCCACATCGATCGTCAACGAAAAGAACGCCGGCACGCTGTCGTTGCTGCTCAATTCGCCGCTCAGCCCGCTGTCGATCTACCTGGGAAAACTCGCCGGCGTCCTGCTGTTTGCCATGCTGGTCTTGCTGGCCAGTTTGCCGGGGGCGGCGGCCTGTTATGCGATGGGAGGGATCGACCTGCGCGACGGTCTGGGGCTGTTCTATTTCGTGCTGCTGTTGCTGGTTTTTCAGTATGCCACGTTGGGAATGCTGATCAGCAGCTATGTCCAATCGGCCGACGCGGGGGTGCGGTTGACCTACACGGTGATTTTTGCCCTGTTCTTATTGACACTGGTTCCCGACGCGTTTTTTCCCGGCGGGTCCGGCGTGATGGGAACCATCGCCCAGTGGGCGCGTTACCTGTCGCCCGTTCCGGTCGTGATGCAGATCATGGGACAGGGCGGACTGGGGTCTCGGGGGCTGATTGAATCGCCGGGCAACTTGCAATTCATCATCATCACACTGGTCAGCAGTTTGGTGTTCGCCGGCATCACGATCGGCAGATTGAATTACCGGATCTTTGACCAATCGCGGGCCAAGGGCGTGATCACCGACGACCGTGGACTGACGGCGCGGCTGCTGCGGCGATTCTTGTTCATCGTCGACCCGCAGCGCCGCAAACCCGGCATCCCCTGGTACCTGAACCCGGTGATGGTCAAGGAGTTTCGATGTCGTCGTTTCGGCCGTTCGCAATGGCTGTTTCGCCTGGTCGCCGTCTGCGCCGTGGTTTCGATGGTGTTGACCTTTGCCGCCGCCACCAGCGTCACCTCGTGGGGCACGGAAACCATCGGCGGGTTGATGGTGATCTTGCAAGTCGTGCTGATCGTCGTGATGACCCCCAGTTTGACCTCGGGGTTGATCAGCGGCGAACGAGACGGCGGCGGTTGGGAACTGCTACGTCTGACTCCGTTGTCGTCGCTGAAAATTGTGCGTGGCAAACTCTTAAGCGTGCTATGGACCCTGCTGTTGGTGTTGATGGCCACGCTGCCGGGCTATCTGGTGATGATCTACATCCAGCCTCAAATGTGGTACCAGGTCAATTTGGTTTTGGTCTGTTTGGCGTGGACCGTGGTTTACACACTGGCGGTCAGCGCGGCCATCGGCAGTCTGTTTCGTTACACCGCGGTCGCGACGACGGTCACGTATGTTGTCGTGATGACACTTTTCTTGATCCCGCTACTGGTTTGGTTAGGGCGCGGAGCCCCGTTCGGGTTCGAATTGGTGCAGCGTGTGTTGTTGATCAATCCGGTCGGCGCGGCACTCAGCGTGATCGAAACGCCCGGGTTTGAAAACTACGATTTGTTGCCTGACGCCTGGTACGTCGCCGGCGGCTTTTCGGCCTTCATGTTCTTGGTCTTTGGTTTACAAGTATGGCGTCTCACTCGTCCCGTCTAATGGCCGGTTTCACGGGGATTGCCGGACTCGCGGCTTTCGCGTTGATCGGCGTCTTCTCCGGCTCTACCAGCGCAGCCGAACCGGCGTCGTCGATCCTGGACGTTGATGACGTCATGGGGACCGATCCCACGTTTCCGTTTCGGGAAACGCAGCTCATCATTTCCAACGACGCGATCCCGCTGTGGCTCAATGCCCTCGCCAAGCCCAACGCCCAACTGCAACGAGTCACGGTCGACACGATCGCCATCGCCCACCGCCGCGGGATGGACGGCATCGATGCCGCCTTGCCAGCGTTGGTCGACTTGGCGGGTCAAAGTGAATTGGCTTTGTCGGTTCGGCGGGCGGCGGTACGAGCCCTGATCGAAATGGACGCCCGCGATCAAGCGCCGTTGCTGGCCGCACTGGCCGATCAGCACGGACCGGCGATTTCGGCGCTTGTCGAACCGGCACTCGTCCGGTGGAAGTCGCCGGAACGGTCACCGCAATGGCTCGAGCGGCTTCGCGATCCCGGCTCTCCACGGCAATCGCTGGTCAACGCGATTCAGGGGATCGGAGCACTGCAATTGCAAGACGGATCGGACTTGCTCGCTCGTTACGTCCGCGACACGACACAGCCCGCTGGAATCCGGCTGGCCGCGGCGCGGTCACTCGGCCAGCTCTCCGGCTCGGGGCTCGTTCCACTGGCCGGCGATCTGATCGGTAAGGATGACGGAGACATGGTCGCGGACTTGATGGCAATCGCTCTGATGAGTCGCCATACGGATCCCGACGCGATCGATCTGCTGCGGTCGATGATGGACCGCGACAGCACCGCCGTGCAATCCGAAGCACTCCGGCGACTTTATGAAATCGATGGCAACCTGGTGCTGGAGTTCGTCGAACAGGCGCTGCCCAGCCCCGACGTCAACGTCCGTCGCACGGTGGCCCAAGCCCTGATCGACAGCGAACAGGTGTCGCGCATCACCCCCTTGGCGACGCTGCTGGACGACGTCAATCCGGGGCTTCGCCGACACGTCGCCGCCGCCTTGTTTGAACTTGGCCTATCGCCCGAGCTGCGCGACGAAGTGATCGCACAGGCGTCGGGGGTGCTCGACCGAGATGCCTGGCGCGGCTGCGAACAAGCCGCCCGCGTCCTGATCAGCTTGGACCACAAACCGGCCGGGGACCGGTTGGTCGATCTGCTGCGGCATCCCCGTGGTGAAGTGATGGTGACCGCCGGCTGGGGCCTGCGTCGATTCGGGGAAAAGCGGCATCTGCCGGCCATGCTCGGACGCGCAACCGAGATTCACCAGCAGTTTCAAAAACGTCAGCTCAACGCGGGCTCTCCCGGCGTGGTGGACCTAATGTCCCAGCTTTTCCAGGCCTTTGGTGAAATGGAATACCATGAAGCCGACGAACTGGTTCGCGCGTATGTGCCACGCAGTTTCGCGCTCGGTGAACGGGCGCGGACCGCCGCGTCATGGTGCGTCGGGTTTCTGTATCCCGATCAGGCGCCCGAGGATCTGGTCCAGGTTCTCGTCGAAAGGCTCAATGACGTCGAATCGCTGGAGCCGGAGTACGGAACGGTGCGCGCGATGTGTGCCCAAAGTCTGGGGCGGATGAAGGCCGAAGCCGCGTTACCGGATCTACGCCGGTTCGCGACCGATTTCGGAGGCGACGTCTGTTTCTCCTGCCACTGGGCGATCGAGCAGATCACCGGCCAATCATCGCCACCGTCGGTCGAACCGATCGTGATCGATTACGACGACTGGTTCCTGAAGCCGATTTCCGCCGACGAGTGAAGAGGGTGGGGGCAAAACGATGGGGGCAAAACGATGAAAGGCAGAATGATGGGGGGCAGAATGATGTTCGCTGGCGAGCGTCTCGTTGACGTCGCTGCGCTCGGTGCGAGCGTGGAATACACACGGGATCCTCCTTCTGGCGATGGTAGCTACGTTTGAGCGACGATTCACGATGTTTGTTACACGGTAGTGATCAAGAGCAAGAAAGCCTGTCAGGCAACCTTGAGCTGGCTCGTGCCTTTGGCCAGGTCCAGACAGACAATCAGTTTGCCATCGGTGCGGGCAAAGGTGCCGCTTTGCAATCGCGATACCGACGCCACCTCGTTCAGCGTGGTGGTCTTTCCCGCGTGAGTCAGCGTCGGAGCTTTCGTGATCGATGCGGCGTCCATCGAAATCGTGAAGTCCTCGCATGCCAAGGGGGCTTCGATGGCGATCGATCCGGTATCGTGTTGCGTCAACTTGGCCATTTCCTTTGCCGCCCAGTAGCGTCCGATTTCGCTGACCTTCAACCACAGCGTCTGGTCGCCGTAGCGTGAGGCGAGCGACGTGACCACACGTTTAAATGCCTCGAATCCCGACTTGGTTCCGTTGCAATACATGCCCGGCCAATGGCACAGCATCACCGCCGGTTCGCCGCGCTCGATCAATTCCACCATCCTCCCCGAGGTGGCGTCTGGGGTGCAGTACAGGTCCGGTTGCGATTCCTTGACGCCTTCCCAACCGCCGAACCAATCGCCCGTGCCGGCGGGGACGTTCATGGTCAAATTGGACAGGGTTTTCTGGCCGCCAAATTCCAAGCGAGGTGCCGTCGATTCGTCACCGCTTTTGACGTATTTGAAGTAGTGCGGCAGCTCGCTTCCATACACGTCGCGCACCGCCTGGCCGACCGCGATCGGCAGTTTGTCTTTGACGCGGTTTCCGAATCCGCCCGGGGTGGTGATGCCGTCGCAATGCAGTCCGCAATTCTTCAGGATTCGAAGTGCGTAGGCCAGGTAGGCGGTCAAGTGGTCGGTGCTGATGTCGGTTTGCGGATAACTGTTCTCCATCGTCCCTGAATTGGCCTCCGCCATCGGCCGGCCGGTCTTCAGGTCGATCACCCGCGTGTGCGTGATCATTTCCGGATGGATGTCCCAGTGGGGCATCATCAGGTCGCGGACGAGTGCCAGACTGTCGTCCAGATCCTTTCGCGACCAACCCGGCAGCGTGCGATCCAGCCATCCGACACAGGCCGGATAGGGCACAATGCTGTACTTGCCCTTCACACCGTGCTGGGCACACCACTCGCCAAATTCACGGACAAACCCGTCAGGGATTTCTCGCGGCCAATCACGCCACGGTTGATCGTACGTGTCTCGATCGGGCCAGGCCTGCGCGAATTGCGGCATGCAAAAATGCCCCATGTTCACCAGGCACGTCGAGTCATCGATGATGAACGACAACGGCACACGTCCGCGCGGGTTCAGGACGCGAATCGAGTTGTCGGCCGCAGAAATCTCGTTCGCGCCGGCCATCCCAAACGGGCCGAGCGCAGTCAAACCGCCCAGCGAAGCGGCGGAGATTCGGAGTGCGTCGCGTCGTTTGATGTTCATCGATGAATCATGCCAATTGTGGTAAATCGAGCGTCGTCATGTTCACAGCTGCTGGTCCGAATATAGCAGCCTCTCGCATGGTTTTCTTTCCTGCCACATCATTCTGCCTTCTCATCATTCTGCCTTCTCATCGCGCCGCTCGCTCACCGGCCTGTTGATTTAATCGCAACCGAAACAATAGTGAGCCGTTGGCGCTAGCCACGGGCCTCGAAGCGATGCCGGCACCGCTAGGCCCGCGGCTAGCGCCGTCGGCTCACGAAATCGACAACCCGTCGCGCTTCCCTCTGGCATTTCTCTCTCATCGTTTTGCCGCCATCGTTTTGCCCCATTCCAACCCCATATCCCCACGACGACTTCACCAATCAATCTCCCACGCGCCGCTGTTCAAGTGCAGAAACCTCGTCATCGCCTCCACTTCGGCTTCCGCCTGCAATCGAAACGCCTTTTGCCGAGGACGTTTGTCGGCAAAGCCGAACTGCACATTCAAGCGGTCGTCGCTGACGTTCGCGTTGGCCCAGCCGAGAATTTGATCGCGCCACAGCACCGGCATCGCGTAGTAACCCCGGATCCGTTTCGCCGCCGGGACGTAGGCTTCGAAGCGATAGTCCCATCTCCACAGTTGCTGGAATCTCGCCCGATCTCGTACCAAGGGGTCAAAGGGCGCCAAAATCCGAACCCGCTCGATCACTTCGTCGCTCAACCAGTCCTCTCGGCTCCAGAGATAAGTCACACCCGCGACGTCCACTTCGTTTAATCGTCCATCCTCAACCAACGACTCGACGGCCGCCAATCGATCTCGTCGTGATGGCACCAGGTGGTTGTGGCTGCGCAATTCGGAGACCAGCATTGATCGGGTCGCCGCGCCGAACACGGCGGCGGTGGTCAAGGCAAGTCGGCGATAACGCTCGGCCGGGTCCGCTGGATGATCGCCACGATCCTCGGGCACCTGATAGACGCGAATCCCTTTCTCCCGGCGAACCACTCGCAAATGCCCGTGGTGGTGAAGGTGCTCCAGAATGCGCTTCGTTTGCTGGGACTTGCCGCCCCAATAGTTCTTTACACTCTTGCGACCGAACCGATCATCCAAACCCCGCGGATGCGCTTCGCCCAAATCCGCCACCGCATCGAGCACGTCGCGTTCAAGCTTTTTCAGTTTGCGATGCGGACGCAGGCGTAGGTTTCTCCAGACCTCGGGTGTCATGAATCCGTACGCAAATAGATAGCCTTCCTCGGCGTCCAGATCGGGAAACTTCTCCTCCAGCTCACCCGCGACGTAGCCCGGGACACGCTGCCGAAGCATCAAGTCCTGGGCGCGTGCCGGACAGCGAATCGGATCCGCCTGCACAAACAGCATTGCGTTCAATGCATCGGAAAGTCGATCGAAATCGGGAAAGGAACCGGCAACAACCCGTCGCCTGAATTCGTTCAGCTGCAGTCGTTCCACCGTCGTCTTTACCCACAAAGTTCCTGTGCACAATTCTACATTTTTGCACCCAATCTCGCGGAAAACCTTGCCGGGCAACAGGTGGTAGGCGAAAATACTCCCTGCAGAGACGGGGGCGAGACGAGTGACGGGGTCTGGACGGTGATCACGATAGCTCGGACGTGACACCTCATGACCGGTTCACACCCCGAACGCTTGATACCAAACCCGATCTTTGATCGGCGCGGGGAAAGCATGGCGGTTCGACTTTGCGCTGGAATGTCCCATTCCTCGTAGCGACCGGACATCACGTCATGCTTCCCCAACAACTCTCACGAAACGCGGCGTCACGTCGTACCAAGAAGAGTCGTCAACGTCATCGTCAAGCGTATCGCCGTCGTTTCTCGCGTCCCCAGCTTGAGTTTCTCGAGAAGCGGCTGTTACTTGCTCAAGACTTGTTGATTGCCAATCCGGAAGCCGACAACATCCTTCGCTTTGAGGGCGCGACAGGCGATCCACTCGGTGAGTTTGTCAGCGCCAATTCGGGTGGCTTGGTCGATCCGATCGATCCGACATTTGGCCCGGACGGCAACCTGTATGTGATCAGTAGCGAAGCTGGTCACGAGAAGATCCTCCGGTACGATGGCGGCGACGGCAGTTTCATCGGGACCTTCATCGACACCGGCGCGGGCGGATTCAGCGGGGCCAGCGCGATCGAGTTCGGACCCGACGGTGACCTGTACGTCGCGACCAACACCAGTGCGGGGGTGTTGCGATATGACGGAGCGACCGGTGCCTTTGAGACCGCGATCGCGGCGGGAGAAGTGGCTCGCGCTTCAGGGATCGCCTTTGGTCCTGACAACAATCTGTACGTGATGGACAGCGATGGTTTCCTGAACACGTTCGCCGATCGCATCACCCGCTATGACCCTGCAACAGGAAACCAGATTGACGAATTTGTCGCCCCCGGCAATCTGGATGACGTGGCCTATTTCACGTTCGGCCCCGATGGGCACCTTTACGTTCCGGACGTCTCCTTCAACGACATCCGCAGGTTTAACGGCACCACGGGGGAATTCGAGGGGATCTATGTCTCATTGGCCCCGAACGAGCCGTCATTCGACATTCGATTCGGCACTGACGGATCGGCGTACGTCAGCAACGGTGGTGTGGAGCGATTTGATGTCGAGTCAGGCGACTTTATTGATACGTTTATTGACGGCCAATTCGGCACAGCCACCTTCGTGCCAAGCTTCGCTGAAGCCGTCGATCTCGAAGTGCTCAGCGTCCAGATTCCCGCGGGTGCCGTTCAAGGAGAACAACTGACCATCGCGTACGAAGTGCGAAACTCCTCTGCCACGTCAACCGCAGGTGATCAGTGGACCGACGTCGCCTACTTTTCGCTCGACGACGTCTTTGATCCGTCCGATCAGGAGGTTGGCAGGGTTGATCGCAAATTTGAACTACCCGCTGGTGGTCAATACACAGAAACGATCACCGTTGCAGTGCCCGCTACGCCCATCGGGCTTTATCACGTATTCGTGATTGCAGATCGCCGCGGAGAAACAAGCGACCAGTCTCGGGCAAATAACCTCGGCCTCGCGCCGACCACACTGCTGACCTATCCACCGTTATGCGACAGTCACGACGCCGCTGGTTCGATCACCGTCGGCAGGACGGCTTCATCACAGACGATGGACGATATCAACGATGACCGGCTGTCAATCACGTACACGGCATACAACGCGACTGCGTGTGTTGTTGATGACGTCTTGTTAACGACAACGCTACAGACAGGCGTGGCGCTCGACACGGCCGAAGTGGCTCCCGAACGTAATGGTGAAACGCTTGCCTGGGCACTTGGATCACTGGCGCCATACGGTCGAGCAAGCGTAACGATTGAGGTGGCACTTTCTAATCCAGTGCCATCACAGATTGACGGCGGTGCTGCCGCATCTGGTTCGATTGACGGCTGGATCGTTCGCGATTCGGCCCCTCCATTGTTGCTCGCCACAGGTCCGTTTGATCCCGCCGTGTTGGCATCAACTCCCGACGCCAATACAGATGATCCCGTAATCCAGGAGAAAGCTGCGGAGCTTGACTACGATCCGCTGAAAATCGCGGACTTCCTGACACATGAAATTGGATATCAGTCCTATTCGGGCTCCCTGCGTGGCGGCCGCGGCACGCTGTGGAGTGGGGCCGGGAACTCTCTCGACGAAGCAAGCTTGGGCATCGCATTGTTTCGAGCGTCGGGGATTCCGGCCCGGTACGTCGCCGGAACCTTGAATGAAGAGCTCTCTCAGCAACTGATCTTGTCGATGTTCCCGGCCGATTCATCGGCAATCGGTTTTGTTCAACAGGATTTCGAAGTTGGGGATCCCGTGAACGACCCACAACTGGTCGCGGAAACAGCAGCTCACTATTGGATTCAGCTCGACGTTGGTGGAGGATTTGAAGACTTTGACCCCACGTTTGCCGACGCAACCATCGGCGCAACTTATGCCGATGAGCAGCAGACCTTCACTGAAGTCTCACCGGCGCTGAGGCATCGGACTACGATCCGTCTGAATGCCGAATTCTATCACGAAGCGAATACGTTGTTCGGATTGTCGAACCCGATCAACACCAAAACCGTCCTTGAAGAAACCTTTGATACCGTTGCGCTTGTGGGTCGTCCCATTTCGATTGGGCACTTTGTCAACCAACGGCAGACCGGAGCGGTGATCACGGCGCGAACGATCACCTATTCGCCTTACTATCGAATCAGCGATACCGCTTTCGACTTGGCCAGCGATGAGATCTTTTCGGGCGAATCCTATCAGGAGGTCTTTACTAACTTTCCCTTTGGAAACCAGATCCTCACCGGTGTATTCATCGAATTGGATGTCATCGGAATCGACGGCACGACATCGACGTCCGAGCACGTCTTGCTCGATCGTATCGGTGCGGCGAATCGCGATGGGGCTGGCGGCGACGTCTCGATTTCTCCGGACGATGGCCCGGCGTTTTCGCCTTTTGACGCAACGACGATCAATGTCTTGCCGGGAAAGAGCGACCCGAGAGCACTCGCGCGGGCGATTCACGAATTGGAGTCGCTCAACCGCCGACTGCTCGAACGCGGCGCACAAAGCGGCGGTCTGCAAATCGATCCTGGCTCGCCCGATTCGGAATTGATGTGGACAAGTCGCGTTGCTCTCAATCGCCTGCGTCTCGCCCATTTCCTATCACTCTCCGAACTTGTGATCGATGCGGTTGCTCGCGATGTCAAACTGGCCGCCTACCAGGACTCTCCAAGAATCACCATCGCGAAATCATTGGCGAGATTCAATGCCGATGGCCGACTCACTGTCGCCGAAGCAATCGACTTGAATCGCAACGACATGCGAGTTGTCGTTTCACCCGGTCAAGCAGTTGCCAGCAAGATCGGTTTTCAAATGCATCGCGGCTTCGTGGACAGTGAAGTCGAAGCTGTAGTCCTCGGTACGTCCGCGGGTTCGGAATTCAACGTCACCAGTGCAGACACGATCATTCAGGCTGCCGTCGCCGAAGGGGCGACGTTGGTTGTGATCGGACCTGGCGATGAGACCAGACTTGAAACACTCGACATCTCCGCGGATGTGAAAGCAAGAATCCTGCGAGCGATCACTGATGATAAGTTGGCCGTTGTTCCGGACCGGGCGATCGACATTGCGGGCAACGCCCAAGTAGCATGGTACGAGATCGACCTCGAAACCGGAGACACGATTGGGGTCCTGGCCGATGGAAGCCATGGAGCCATTTCCGAGCGAGTTGCGGCACTGTGGGTCGGATTCGCCCTAGGATTCTCCACGCCTCCGTTGATCTACGTCGGAGGTCTACTCGCCCAGAAATACGGGGCGCCAGATAGTGTCGGTTCCGGTGCGGGAGCCGCCTCCACACTCTGGGGTGTCGCCAACGAGTTGTTTCCAAATTTGAAAAACCCCAAGCACGGCTTTGCAGGTGGTAAACATCCAGCCCCCTTCTTTTTCTTCTTCGGATTTTTGGCGGGGCTCTGGCTGAGCATTTACTTATCCGGCAAGATCAATCCATTCCTACTGGAACAACTCAAGAAACTCCCTGGCGACCCACCGTTGCCTCCCTTCCTATTTGGAACGGAGATTGTCACGCCGGGATCATTTAGCAACGCTTCATTCCAGCAGACGGTTCAGCCGACGCTCGCCGGCGGAAACGTATCCGGGGCGTTAGGCGCCCAATCGGTACGTGCTTCAGGTGCGATCGACATCAACTCATCGGACCATAAAAACGTTGTCAATCGTTACGCTGCTAACACACTGACCGTCGTCAACGGTGAATTATTTGATGCCGATGGCAATCGACTTGGCACAGGCGACATTTCGATGTCGTCCATCCCCCATGCCGATGTGACCCTTACCGGCGTACAGTCCAGACGTGAATTTGGAGTCGGTCGTGTCCTCATCACTCCTTCATCAGACGACGGGATCGCCGTCGTCAGCGAGTGGGACGAGTTGACAGCGACCTTCGGTGGCGAATTGGTCGCAGAAATCACGACGAACTCACTGTTGCTGAACAACACGCCGCTGCCGATGGGAAACTACAGCATCGTTTCGGAGTCTCTCACCCTACAGGGCAGCGGTTCCGTTTCTCATGTTCATGTGGAACACTCGCTATCAATCTCTGCCGAAGATGCGGTTGTTGAGATCGGCCCGGGAAGCACTGGCAACCTGACCGTCGGCACAGACAACGACGTGTTTATTCACGGAATAGCACTCAACGGCTATACCGGCTCCTTAGATATCGCGTCTGACGCTGAATCAGTCGCCGTCAGCCTGCAGGGCGCTGCAGAACATCAATCCCACGTGATTCCCAGCAACACGACATTCTCAGCCGACCACAATACTCCCACGTTTTTGACGCCGTTGGTGCAATCCAGTCTGGGCGGACCGTATGACATCGTCGTTGACGCCCCCGAGGGCTGGACGGTTGAAGCGTTATCCGATGGATCGGTATCGGTACTCCCGAAACCGGGTGCTGCACTTGGGACACACTTCGTCAATCTGACAGCGAGATCTCAACATGATCCTGCACTGCGAACCAAAGCAAGAATTGGTATCGAAGTGGAATCCACGGATCCTGGCGTGAGTCTGTCCGTTGATCATGACACGGTTTTCTTTTTGGATCTCAACGGCGGCCAGGTCCCCACGGTTTTTCGAGCCACCGTCGGCAATCAAGGACAGGACTCAGACGTGTTCGATGTCTTGGTCCCGCAGGCCCCACCTGGCTTTGAGGTCATCATTTCGAATCCGGAATTGCGAGTCGACGGGGGAAGATCAGCGGTTACCGGAATCAATCTGGTCCCCACCGGTCCGCTCAGTCCACCGGGAACGACGATTACATTTGACGTCGTGGCAACAAGTGACCAAGATCCCACGGTCACCGCGATGGACACCGTCAGCTACACCATTGATGACATCCATGGATTGGCCGTCAACATTGACCCGATCGAGGTCACCGCGATTCCAGGCGAGACGGTGACTTTGGAGTTATTGCTCCAGTCGACAGGGAATGTCGCCGAAGAAGTCTCCTTTGAGACGCAGTTGTCCGATGGCCTGGCAGTCTCAAATTTACAGAGTGTTTCGCTAGCTCCAGGTAGTTCTCAGATCCTGGAGATCGGTTTCACGCCCGATGCCTCGGTGCCTCTCAACAGCATCTTGTCCGCCATCATCACCGCGGACATCGGCACCGAGATTCCGGTCGTGACTCAAGTCTTTGTCTCGGTCAGCGCCCCGGGCGTTGCAGCCGTCAATCGAGCAGCAACCGCGGTACGGGCGCTGAATGACACCACGCTCGGAGATCGACTCGAAGATCTTGGGATCGGGCTGACGCGGCTCGTTCAAGAGCCGGACAACGCGTTGTTCAAGGAACAAGTGCGGGTTCTTCTGGACAACACGATCAGCTTTTTCATGGATGACACCGACTACAACGGCTTTGTCGGCCCACTCTCCACAGCAAGAGACGGTTTTAACACAGCGAGTACGGCTGAAGCGATCAGCACCGCGATCGAGAGCATCGGAAATGTCCTCGATGACTTCGGAGAGGCGGTAGGCAACCTCGCGGCCCATCAATTCGCCCTGTCCCTCAGCCCCAACACGCTGGTCGCTCAACCCTTGGTGCCGGCTCCGTTTGTCGCTCGCGTGCATAACTTGGGCACGGCCACGACGAGTTATAGCTTGGCCCTGGCGGGAGTTCCCGACGGCGTCACGGCGACGCTCGATCAGGACACGCTGACGCTCGCGCCGGGTGAGTTTGCCGATGTGCCGGGATCGCTAACGCAGGTCTCGACCACCGAACTGGTAGATTTTGATTTCAGCGTCGATGTGGCCGTGACCGGCATCACGACGCAGATCCAAGAATCCGCCATCGGTTCTGTGCGACCGCGAAATGAAATCGTTTCCGTCACCGGCATTGACGTGGTGCCGCCGTTCGGGGATCCGGGAACTCAGGTCAACCTGACCGCGCGATTGCTCAATGCCGTCAACCGGCAACAAGCGGCACTGGTCTCCTACTCCGTGACCGATCCCGGTGGATCCACCGTGTTTGAATCGCCGACACCGGTTCCCGCGTCACTGACCGTGCAAACCTCGCTGGTCAGCGTCGACCTGGGAAACCTCGACACGAGCGGTTTTGCGCAGGGGCAACACACGATCAAGGTGACGGTCGCTGATGCAGACGGCAACGCGATTCCCGGTGCCGATGCGACCACACCGCTAATCATCGGATCACCCGTCGAAGCGACTCTCACGGTCGGGCCCCAAGTCGTGCCCCCTGGGGTGAGCACGGTTACGAACACGCTGCAAGTATTTGGCAAGGTCCCGCTGGGTGTCGGCACGCTCAAGCTTGTCGGCATGTTGCCGATCGAAGCGTTCACGGGAAATTTTGATAACGTCGATGCCATCCAGGGGATCACGCTCGGCGGTGACACCGCGTACGTGCATGGCAACGCGCTGGGCATCGGCAGCCTGCATGTTGTCGATCTGTCCGATCCCACCGCACCGACGCGCACCCGAGCGGAAATCGGTATCGTTTCGACCGCCGGTGCGATTGACGGTGACCGCCTGTTCGCCGTCGACGAAGGGACCACGGCAAGCGGATTCTCGACGCTTCACGTCTTCGATCTCAACGGCGGTTCGGGAGGTACGTTGGAGGATCCGTTGTTACGTGATTCGATCTCGGTGCCCTACATCTTTGGCCAGGACCTCGTGGTCTCGGGGGACTCTGTCTTCACCGCAGAGGCTCAGGTACGATTCAACGGGCCAAACCTGCTGGAACAGAACGGCACCATTTTGTCGTTTGACGCCAGTGATCCGGCGGACGTGCAGTTCCTGGACTCGCTTTTCGACGTCAACGGCACGACCGACGACGGCAATCCCAACATGGGAGGCAACTTCTACACACGTGCGTTTGCTTTGGCGGATCCGACGACGCTGCTTGTGACCAGCAGTACGTCAACGGGAAGTGACACACAAACCGGCACGGGGCGTTTGCTGGTCGTGGATGTCGCCGACCCCGCAGCGATCAACAGTGATGATCCGAACACCCAGAACGCGGTCGTCACGGAACTGTTGATTCCCGGCACAACGTTGATCGCCGATATTGTGGTTCACGGGGAGATGGCGTACGTGATCGGCAGCACCGGTGGGTTTAAGAACGGCGACGAAACGGACCGCGCCCCGACCGGTGATCTGGTGCTCGCGTCGATCAACATCAGCGATCCACGCAACCCAGTGCTCACCCATACCGAGACGCTCACGCGGGCCGCTCGCGGAGCGCTCAATCTGACGGTGCTGGGCCCCGGTTGGCTGGCGATCTCCAGTTTAGGTGATGCGACCGCCGACACTCCGCAATTGATCACGATCGACGTTACCGATCCCGGTTCGTTCTCATTCGATCAACAGCTTGAATTGACCGGTACGCCGGAAGGCATGGCAGCCGACGCGACACACTTGTACGTGACGCAAAGTGACGGTTTATTCGTCTATGAATTGCGTCCCGACGACCCGCTGGAATTGCTTGCTGTGGCGCCGGTCGCCGGGGCCGCCGGTGTCGCGGTGCAGAATGACATTGCCTACGCCTGCGGAACCGACGGGATCAGTGTGCTCGACTATAGCAATCCCGCCAGTCCCACCGTCGTGGACACCGTCGGTACGGGCTCGCATCGTGGTTGTCGTGTCGATGGCGACCTACTGGTCGCCATCCGCGACCCGACGGCACGTACCATGGCCGTCGATGTCTATTCGATCCAGAACGACCCGCTCTTGCCCGTCTTGTTGGGAAGTTCGCCTGCGATCCAATACGCGAATCTCGAGTCAGGGATCGAACTGATAGATTCACATGCCTTTGTCTCTCAGTTCGGCGTTTGCGTACAGACGCGGCCCGCGACCGGGAATATCGTCGGGATGATGGGCGAATTGCTGTCTGTGGCGTTCAACTTGGACGACCCGGACAGTCCGACTTCGGCGACCCCCGAGTTGGCCGATGCGCTTTTCAATACGTTCGGAGACAACAACTCCCCGCCGACCGACGTCGGTGGCTGCGCACTCAGTGGTGGTGACCACAATGTGTTTGGACTCACCTTGGCCGGCCCCGATCTGGCCTATCTGGCCGCGGGTAGCGCGACGGTCGCCAACCCCGGCGGAGGCGTCGGACGAATTCATGTCGTCGACATCAGCAACCCCGGCGCCGCACAAGTCGTCACCGACGTGGATCTTCCCGGGACACAGCAGGCGTTGGGGATCGGAATCGCGGGGAATTACGGCGTCGTCATCGGCAGCACGACTGGCTGGAACAATCCGTTCGATGGATTTCGTGCCGGAAATCTCACCGTCACTTCCCTCGATCTGTCCGATCCGCTTGATCCCCGAGTCATCTCCACCAAGGAACTTGATCGACCGGCACGGTCGTTTTGGACCAACTTCGGTTCACTCGGTAACAACCTGTTCGGATTCTCAAGCCAGAACTGGCAAAGCGATACCCAGCGTGATGCCAAACTCTTGCTGATTGACCTTTCCAACCCGTTGGATCCGTACGTCATCGAAACGGAGGTGGAACTCGATACGGTTCCTCCGAACTCGATCACCGCCGACGGAGACCTGTTGTTCACGACGGACGCTGGTGGTGTGTCGATTTATCGCATCGGCGACCTGCCCAGGATTCCCTTCACCGCCCAGGTCCAGATACCACGCAACTCAGGTGTGTCCGTCGTCGAAGCCTCGTTCAATCTTCCTCCCGACCAGATCATCGCTAACGATCCCGACTTTGACACCTTGGTGTGGAACTTGGCTTTGACACCCGATGCCGATCTTGTGAATCTGACGTGGGACACCGTCGTCACCGCGTTGCAGCCCGGCCAGTCACGAGCGATCACACTCGACACCACCGTCGATTTCGCTTACCAGAGTGCGCCGGGACAACTCACATTGGCAGCTCAAAGTGTGGCGGTCCAGCAGCTCCTTGCGATCAATCCTTCCGGATCCGCCGCACAACCCGGAGGTAAAGCTGACTTTACCCTTTCGGTCATGAACCCGCGCGATGTCGACGTCACCTACGACTTGTCCAGCAGCGGAGTCCCTGCCGACTGGATCGATCTCGTGTCGCAAGTCGTTGTTCCCGCCGCGGGATCAGTTGATGTTCCTCTCACGCTGCGGCCGGATTCGAATGCCGTCCTCGATGACTATGGTTTCGTGATCACGGCGACGAGTCATGGCACCACGGGAGACGTAGAAGGATCGCTCACCGTTGCGGGCGACCCCATTTTGCCACCGATTGATCGCGCGGCACGGGGCGTTTGGGTTGAATTGAAACCGATGTCGGCAACGGCCGGACAGGGGACTTCGGCGATCTACACGGCTCGAGTCTACAACACTGGAAGTGAAAGTGATGAGTTTGTGTTGTTTGTCAGCGGACTGCCCGCGGAGTTTGACACAACGATCAATGCCGGAATCTTCAGCGTGCCGGCCGGGGCGAGCAACTTCCGCGAATTCCCCGTCCGAATCACCCCGCCGGCCGGGACCGCCGCGGCCGAATATCCCTTCACCGTCACAGCCGCCTCGGTTGACCACGTCAGTGTCACCGGCCCGGCTGCCGGATCGTTGACCGTCGTTGACGTCGGTGTCGATGTTGAAATCGTGCCGACGTCCACCGATCCGGAAACATCGGTGCAAATGACGATCACCAATACAGGCACTGTGCCGGAGACCTTCGACGTCTCGCTTGCGGCGCCCGCCGCGCTGGCCGCGACCCTGGGCACCGCGACAGTCTCGCTGCAACCCAGTCAGTCTCAAACCGTCACCATCGATCTCGGCGAAATCGACTTTGCCTTTCCCGGAACGTTGCAACTGATCGGATCCGCGAGGTCACAGACCCAGCCGACCGTCCTGGATGCTCAGAGCATCGACGTAAACATCGCCGCTGTACGAGCAATGACGGCTGAATTCGAGCGAGACACTCGTACGTTACCGCTGCCCGGTGTTTCCAGCTTTTTGCTGCTGGTCGACAACGTTGGCAACGTGGAAGACGAATACACCGCACGGATCTTCAGTACGGACGGCCCGGTATCGGCCGCACTGAAGGATCTCGACGGCGTGCCCGCCCAGGAAATCCCTCTGTTTGTCTTGCCCGGCCTTTCGCGTGGCGGCATCGTGCTGGACACGGAACTGACCGGATTCGGCACGGGGACGGTCACCGTCCAGGTCAGATCTCTCAACGACGCGACGATCCTGGCCGAGGACACCATCACGGTCATGACCGACGCTGAGTTCGACTTTGGGGATGCGCCGGAGGGAATTCAAATCGAAGACCTGGTCAGCAACTATCCGACTCGGCTCGGCAGCGGTGGAGCCAGGCACGCATTGGTCGACAATGGGCCGCGTTTGGGGCCTTCGATCGATGTTGAACCGAACGGGCAACCGAGCGAACTGGCCGATGGTGATGGAATCGACGAGGATGGCGTGATTCAAATCGCTAGCTTCGTATCCACCGCAAGCCAGTCCACCTTGGGAAGTGTTCTCATCGATGTGTCAGGGACCGCCAAGCTGGACGCCTGGATCGATTTCAATCGGAATGGCCGGTTCGACCACCCGGCCGAACACTTGGGTTCCGGAACGAGCACGGCGCTGGTGCCGGGCGCGAACATCGTTCCGGTGACTGTCCCTCCGGGCGCTTCGGTCGGAACCACCTATGCCCGCTTCCGCATCAGTACGCTTGGCGGACTTGCGCCCGGTGGTGAAGCCGACGATGGCGAAGTCGAGGATTACCGGTTTGAGATTCTGGATGGTACGTCGGGTGCCGATGCTATCGTGAACCTGATCGTCGGCGACGTGAATGTGATCGGTGAAGGTGGTGATGTCGTGGTTTTGCACGAAACGACAGAACTGTTCCGAGTACCGGGTGCCGCGCTGGCGGGCCTAGGCTTTCAGGGAACCGACGAAGACGACCTGTTGTCGCTAGGCAACCTCGGCGCGGTGCTCAACGCGCCGATCCCGATCGGCTTTCACGGCAGCGGCGGCAGCGACACATTGAAACTGGCCGACCGTGATCAGCTGCTTGATCTGACCGACGACGATCTGAATCCACTCGGCGATATTGAAGTCATCGACGTGGTGGGCGCCAGTCCCAACCATTTGATACTCGACGTCGTCAGTGTGGTCGCATCAACCGACATCGACAACTCGTTGCTAGTGATTCACGACGACGACGACACGGTCCACTATGCCGGGGCACAATGGACCGTCAACCTGCCGATCTTTGTCGACGGTGCTCAACGGCATCACCTGACCGGTGGCGGAGCGACCGTCGAAACCCTCAACACACGTCCCTGGACCAACCCCTACATCAGAACCGATGTCGACCGCAGCGGATCCACTTCACCGCGCGACGCGTTGCTGATCATCAACTTATTGGGGCGAGAAGCGGCGGATACCGGATCGGTTGCTTTACCCGATCCGACCTCGGCAGAAACGATCGCCGATTGGTACTATGACGTCAATGGCAGCCGATTCGCTTCGCCACTGGATGCACTCCAGGTAATCAACTTCATTGCGGTCCAGCAAGAATCCGAAGGGGCGGCGGGAGAAGCGTTGCTGGCGGCGGATCTGTTAACCAGACGTTCGGCCCTGGGGGATGCAACCGAGTCATTGCAATCTCTGGACACCGCGATCCGAAACGCCCCAATGAGCAGTCTGAGCATCGACCGTTCGTGGCCCCTGCCGACCGGCCGGCGACACTGGCCAGAGACTGCCGATACCGATCTGGAACTCAGCTTTGTTGATGGAAATCGAGAACGTTCACTCGGCGAACTCGATGCGATTGACTACTCGCTGGCGAACGATCCGGCACAACCGTTTTTGTGGCGTTTGGAAAACGGGGAATTGGATGCCACCTTGGCCGACTGCTCGCTGCAGTCGCTGGGCCACACTGACAAATCCTGAGGGCGGCAGCCAGGGCGTGCTCGTTCAAAAGCCGCTTGGATCGCCGGTTCAGAGGGGGCCTATCGTACGTCCGAAGCGAATTAGGTAGAACTTGAATTTTCCCCGCAGCCGATCATTTGCCAATGGATCCAATCACTCAACTCGTTCTCTGCACCGCGGTTGCCGGCGGGGCGATTCCATTGGGAGGCGTTGTTGCGTCGTTTGAAAACATACGTCCTCGTTGGCTTGAGGAGGAGTTCCGTCACACCGTGATCGCATTCGGGGGTGGCGCCCTGCTCTCAGCTGTCGCGCTGGTGCTGATCCCCGATGGCGCCGAACTGATCGCGACGTGGGAAACGGTGACGGCATTTGCCGCCGGAGGGCTGTGTTTTTGGGGATTGCAGATTCTGCTTGACCGGAGCCAGTCGTCGGCATCGCAGCTGGTCGCGATGTTGTCCGACTTTGTTCCGGAAGTCATCGCACTTGGAGCCGTGATCTCGGGCGGCAAAAGTGGCGCGATACTGCTGGCGGTGATCATCACGCTTCAAAACCTGCCCGAAGGGTTCAATGCTTATCGAGAGCTTCGCAGCGGCGGGCTGGCATCGCGAAAAATCTTATTTTGGTTCATGATCGCGGCGATACTCGGGCCTCTGTTGGGATTCTTGGGATATCATTTGCTCGCCGACGAACCGAGGATTCTGGGCTGGATGCAAGTCTTCGCCGCCTCAGGGATCCTCTATTTGGTCTTTGAAGACATCGCACCCCAAGCGACCTTGAATAACAGCAGTTTTCCGCCGCTAGGGGCCGTGTTTGGTTTTTTGCTGGGGCTGTTCGGAAAACTTTTGGAAGGCTGAGCGGGGCGCGTTTCTCGGGTTTTGCGATTCGGCCGCATTTCAATTACGTTGTCCCGAATGAACGACATTGTTTCCACCAGGTTGATTGCAAGTATGCCTTTGTACCGTTGTGTTGTGCCCGAGTTATTCCTATTCGTTTCCTTCCTCGGCGTATCAAACTGCGCCGCCGAGGACTGGTACCGTTGGCGTGGTCCCGACGGAGACGGCATCTCTCGTGAAACGGATTGGAAATGCGATTGGGCGGGCGAGGGGCCTGACATCGCGTGGTCCCGTTCGGTCGGAACCGGATTCTCATCGGTGGTGGTCAAAGACGATCGAGTCTTCACGCTTGGGCATGTCGACGACCAGGACAAGGTCTATTGCATCAACGTCGCCGACGGAGAAATTATTTGGACGTTCGGCTATCCCGCGGAACTCGACGACCGCGACTTCGAAGGCGGCCCGATCTCGACACCGACCATCGATGGTGACAGGCTTTACGTGATGGGGCGTGCCGGAGAGTTGTTCTGTTTGCAGATCTCCGATGGCTCCAAAATGTGGGGCATCAATGTCGCTGATGAGGCCGAGGTGCGGTTGCCCGGCTGGGGCTTCTCCGCCGCTCCCTTGGTGATCGGCGACAGGCTGTTGCTGAATGTCGGCGAGTCCGGTGTCCTGGTGGACAAACACAGCGGTGATCTGATCTGGAGCTCCGACGACCGTGAATGCGGCTACGCGTCTCCGGTGTTGATCCCCAATTCCGATCCCACCGTCGCCGTGATCGCGTCCGGAAAAGCGTACATCGGTGTGGATGTCCAATCGGGGGAACAGCTTTGGGCCGAACGTTGGTTGACCAGTTTCAATTGCAACGCCGCCGATCCGATCTTTCATGACGGCAAGATGCTTCTCTGCTCGGGTTACAACCGCGGCGCGGCTCTGTTTGACATCGGGGGGACGACGCCCGAGCTGATTTGGAAATCAAAAGAGATGAAGAATCAGATTCACACGTCGATTCTTTACCAGGGCTATCTGTACGGCATCGACGGTGATATGGAAGCCGGCGCGCGATTGCGCTGCATGGACTGGGCGACCGGCGAAATCCGCTGGTCGGTCGACGACCTGCGCCCCGGAGGTCTGGCGATGGCCGATGGCAAGTTGTTGTTGTTGACCGAACCAGGCGAATTGATCATCGCCCCGGCAACCCCCGACGGCTGGGAACCGATCGCCCGCGGGCAAGTCCTGGACGGAAAAAGCTGGACCAGCCCCGTGTTGTCCGGGGGCCGCATCTTTTGCCGCAGCATCCAAGGCCAACTCGTCTGCATCGATTGCCGCGACTAGAATACCCGTGGCATTACTCCCAACTCCCAACTCCCAACTCCCAACTCCCAACTCCCAACTCCCAACTCCCAACCCGCCCCCATGCCCATCCAACGTCGCTCCTTCCTCGCCGGCACCGCCGCAGCCGCCACGCTCGCATCGGCCCCGGCGATCCATGCCGCTTCCAAAAACAAACAGTACCGCACGGCGCTGATCGGAGCCGGTTGGTGGGGCATGAACATCCTGCGCGAGGCGATGGCCGGTGGGCAAACCAAAGTCGTCGCGCTGTGTGATGTTGATTCCGACCGCTTGGAAATCAACGCCGAGGAAGTCACCGATTTATCCGGCGACACCCCGCGAATTTACCGCGACTATCGCGAGCTGTTCGAAAAGGAAGACGTCGAAATCGCGATCATTGCCACGCCGGATCATTGGCACGCGCTCAATGCATTGGCGGCGATCCAGGCCGGAGCGCATGTCTTTATCGAAAAACCGACCGGCCACACGATCGGCGAAAGCCAAGCCGTCCTCGCCGCCTCACAAGCCGCCGATCGCTTGGTCCAAGTCGGACTGCACCGACGCATCGGCCCCCACCACGTCTCGGGCATGAAATTTCTGAAGGACGGCGGGGCGGGCGACATCGGGTTGGTGCGAATGTTTGTGCACAGCCGCGGCGGGGCGGAAAAGCCGACGCGAAACAGCGAACCGCCGGAGAATCTCGATTGGGACATGTACTGTGGCCCCGCGCCGCTGCGTCCCTATTGCCGTCGGATTCATCCCGGCGGCTTCCGGCACTTTCTGGATTTCGCCAACGGAACGCTCGGCGACTGGGGCGTCCATTGGCTGGACCAGATGCTGTGGTGGAGCGACCAGCAATCGCCGGACAGCGTTCATTCCACCGGCGGGCGACCGATCGCCGGTCAGGCCGTGCTCAACGACGAAGAGCAAACGACCGACGCCCCCGATCACCAAACCGCCACGTACGAATTCGATTCCTTCACCGCGACCTGGGAACATCGCAAATTCGCCGGACAGGGACCGGAGCAGACCAGCATCGGATGCTACTTCTTCGGCACCCAGGGAACGTTCCACATCGGCTGGCGCGACGGTTGGACGTTCTACCCGGCCGACAGCAAGAAGCAAGTGATCCACCAAGATGCCGAGCTGCAAGAACCCGACGGGCACAACCTGAAATTGCTCTACGCCGATTTCCTTCGAGCAATCGAAACCGGCAGCCGCCCGGTCGCCGACATCACCGTCGGACACCAGGCCACCACGCTGGCCCTCTTGGGCATGCTGTCGATGAAACTCGGCCGCAGCGTCCGCTGGGATGCGGGCGCCCAGCAGATCGTCGGCGACGACGAAGCCAACGGCATGCTGCGACGAAAGTACCGCCAGCCCTGGAGCTATCCCGAAATCGGATAGTCGCGGCAGGACAGGTGACAGAAAAAGGGGGGGCAGAAAAATGGTGTTTCGGATTCGTCGACAAGAAAATCGGTGACAAGACAATTAGCACTGGGTGAGCCAAAAGAACCCTTCATCTAATCAGGCATCCATTTTTCTGCCCCCTATTTTTCTGTCATTTTCCTCCCCACTACCGCAGCAACCGGGTGTACTGCATTCGAAACGCACCGTCGTATTGTCGGTCGCTCGATGTCAGTGGAACGGCGTAACCGGCCGTCAACTGACCTTGCTGTTTGAACTCAAACGTGGTTCCCACCACCGCACTCGTCAAGCTGGTCGTTCCGCCCCAGTTGCCCACCTGGATGTTGCCGGCGGTCACGATCGAGGCGTCGTCGCCGAGCGAATTGGTGTGGTGGACTTCCACGGTAGGGATGATCCCCGACAAGCACGCTGCGTCATCATTGCGATAGGCCCAACAACCCAACGCGACATCGAAGAAGAAGTAGTCGGGATCGTCAAATGAACCCGCTGCTTGAAGTCCTTGTCCGGAGTTCGTCCACACGTCGTTCTCGTCGGTCGCAAAACTGAATTGGGTGAAGCCTTGCGCGAACCACTTCTGCGACGGCATGTACAGCCATCCCAAGAACGGTTGGATTTGCACGGCGTCGTTTTCAACACGCAACAGCGGTGTGCCGTCGGCCAAGTCAACGGCGATGTCATCCGCGGTCGAAAACCCGAACCCGACGCCGCCGGTCAAGGCGTACGTGTCGGTGCCGTACAACAACCCTTTGACATACAGCATGATGTTGCCCAGTTCGGCGCTGGATCCGTTGGAAACCGCCGTGCTGGTCGCGGTCAGATCGCTGACCGCATCGGTCGCGAACGGGATTCGCAACTCGACCGAGGCCTGTCCACCCAGGAACGTCTTTTCAAACCCGGGTGTGAACCGGTTCAGACCGCTCGACGCATTGCTGGCGACCACATCATCGAAAAAGCTGTAGTTGAAGAACACGCGATCCTGCGGCAACACGCTTCCGCCCTCGGCGATCTTCATCGATCCGACGCCGCCGTTGGCCGCGCTCGGCAGCGCCGTGTCGAAGCGAATCAGATAATCATAAAAATAATACGCGTCCAAGTCCTCGCCGCCGTTCATCGAATCCGTCCCGCCTTGCAGCATCGCTCCCGACGCGCTGGCGTCAAAGACGGTCGTCCCCGTTAGCGCATTGCGACTTTGGAAAGCCGCATGGACGCCCGTGTCGTAAGTACCAGGCGGCGGTTGCAGCAGGACAATGTCATAGGCCTGTGCGGTCGAAGCGAGCTGGGCTTGAATCTGCGAGATCGTGTCGGCCGTGGTCAACGTCGCGTTGCCGGCGATCGTGCCGGCCAGGCTGGCTGCGGGCAACGTTCCACTGGCGCGAAAGATCGCTTGGGCTTGTTGGACCGAAGCCAGACTGCTGGCATAAATCCCGACAGGCCCGGATTCGGAGATCGTCAATGTGCTTCCCCCCGGCGGCAGTGTTCCGGGAGCATCCAAATCGTCGGCAAACACGAACACGCGGTCGAGCCGGTAATCGCCCACCGCCCGAGTCTGCGGGCCGGCAAAGAAATCCCCGATCATCGAGGGCAGCCGATCCTGCAAGCTGAGACAGCGGCGGGGCGTGCTTTCAAGCATCGCGTCGCAGCATTCGTCCAAGCCATCACAACCGACTCCGTCGCAGAGCGGCGCGTCACAGCACGCCTCGGGCAAATCATCCTGGCCGAGGAGGAACGAATCGCCCGCGGAAAACAGAACGGCAGCCGCAAGAAGGCGAAAAACAATCTGTCGAGCCATCACCAGGACCTCCCTGTCCAACCGTTGACGCCGAAGCCCGTTGGCAAGCCACGGCCCTCGCACTTCCCCCGCTTCCGCTGAGCTGCAGACGCCCCTCGGCCCGGCAATCAGGGACCCGGCAATCAGGCGACGCACCGGAGGCAGCTCAACCACTCTGCAGACTGGTATCGGCGGGCCGCTTGTACCAATCGCACCGGTTCAACCGAATTCACCCCCGACACGACCCCGTTGAGCGTGACAACCGCTACGAGTGAAAGGGACTGCGTAACCGGCACAGTTTAACGGGAGCGAGGGACAGAAAAATCGAGGGCAGAAAAATGGCAGGGGAAGGGAGAGACAGGAAAATGGGTGACAAGAAAATGAGGGGCGAGTCCGATAGCTCGTGACCATTTTGACGATCATTGGCCAACGGCCTGCACAGCGCACGAAAGGACCGCAATTCAACCCCCGTCCCCTTTAGACCCCGAATTGATTCTACTTATGCCCGTGCCATTCGTGTCACTCTTAGCCGCCGATTGGTGAAAGCCTCCGCAGCTTTACCTGTGCTTTTACCTGCGGAAGACCAATGAGTTCATCGTAGACGCGATTATATCCCACGACGAATTTGGGGGTTGCCTCCTGCGGATCGGTCAAAATCCGAAGGTTGCCTTCGTCAGGCCACCAATGGTGATGGGGGATCCTGAAAATATGCCCATGGTGACTGCCATCGTAAGCCGCAATCAGCCAAGGTTCGCGGGCCGCTCCCAAAGCGTGCCAGTGAGACCGTGGGCGAAATACCTCCCACGCCCTGTCATAGATGCCGAGAAAGTCTTCGGGAATACGCCGCGTCCATTGCTTCACTCGTAGGAAAAACTCGAGAGACGCCACCCAAGAACCACACGCATTGGACAACATTTGCTTCGCAGTGCTGCGGTCGTTGCTCGCCAAGTTTCCCGCATCTTTCAACAGGAGCCCATACTTAATCATGCTCTGGTACAACAGCCGTGTTGTCATTTCATATTCCCCTGATCGCCTCTCTTGGTCCGCCATTTCTTGTGGCGAAATGGATAGGGTACTGGCGAGACTGATGGGCATAGCTTGGCTCCGAGAGCGATTGTCAAACGTTGTGCTTGGCGTCCTAGGAACATACGTCGCGTTATCCTCTGAATCAAAAAAAACAACTCTCGATCATCGAGTCTTCTTGCGGCTGTCGGGGGCGCTCATGGGTGGCCCCTTTTCAAGCGTCCCCGACAAAGAGAAAGACAGGAAAATGGGTGACAAGAAAATGACGAGCGAGTCCGATAGCTCGTGACCCTTTTTTCGATCATTGGCCATCGGCCATAGATACCAATAGCCTGGGGCATCGCCCCAGGAATCTAACGTGCTCTCCCGCCATTTGGCCAACGGCCATGCACAACACTTGACCGAGCCCACAAATCAACCCCCGTCCCCTTTGGCCAGCCCCCTTTTGTCAGTAATGCAGTCCGCATTTCTGGCGATTCCTCCGAGGCACTTTCTGTATAATCCTCTGACTTGGCACCACCAGGTTTTCTCCTCCGTCACGTGGGACTGTGGTGAACCCGATCTTAGTTGCGTTGATCCTGCTGCTTGCCGCCTTAGGCGGTATTCTCTGTCTGATGATGTTTTGGCGACCCAAACGTCGGCTTTGCCGCGCAGAGGTTGTTCAGATTATTGAGCGTTTCTTATCCGGAGAAGGGGGGGCCTATGAATGGGACGATTTTCTGTCGCTCCCGATTGCGGACCCGAATCTTGATCGAGTCCGTCAGCAATGCGTACGCGTCGACTGGGCGAGCAAGAAGGGGCGGGAGTCTATCGAACGAATCCTGGCCGAGATTCGCGGCAATTAAATACAGGTCGACCGAAGCCGAAACAAATCCAAATGCCCGTGCACGAAGAATCCGGCACTGCCGATTGCAATTCGGAATACCAGACAACCGATCACATTATTCCACCCTAAGCCGATGCGCAGGTAGTTATTTCCATTGAGTAGCCCGGGCACTCCGCCCGCCCGACTACCGATCCTGGTCCCGCCTCTCGCAAACAGGCTCAACAGGATTCTGCTGTTAAGAAGTGCCCGCTCAATGAAGGATTCGCCCGTCGGGTCGGTACCATTGGCGGGCGAATTATTGACGTAGCGGTAGAGATTGATGTCGTTCGCTTGAAAGCGAAGCTGATCCTCGCTGGTGAATTGACCGTTGCCTGCGTCGTACCACCTCGTCCGATAGAAGCTGATCTCGGCTGCATGGTCGACCTCTCGGCCGGTGAATGCGAATCGACCAAAGACCCCCGGTTCCGGACCCGTGGTGATGTTCCCGAATGCGCTGTACATCGCGTGATAGACAGGGACAGCACCATTGGGCTGGATGTCGCTGACCGTCGCCAGACGATCCGTGAGATACCAATTCCTTCCGAGTCCGACGGAGTAGCGTGCAAGATTGCTGTCGATTTCATGGCCGTACAAATACCTCGCGACGGCTATCTCGGCTTGATTGAAATCAGCCCAGATATGGTCGCCGTTGTGAATAAAGAACTCGTTTTCGGTCGACTGTGATTGGGCCCCATCGGGATCGATTTGTCGGGCAAAACGTCGACCGAGTGCGTCATAGGTGTACTCGACAGAGTGCATCAGGATCGCTCCGGCGACGGGTGAATCGGGATCACCAGGATCACTGCTCCAGTCATCGATCCTGACCAAGCGATTCAGATGATCATACTGATATGTTCGTGTTTCGCCGTTGCCCAGGTGGATTCGTTTGACTTGATTACCTTCGCCGTCGTATAGATAGCGGTAGGTCCCGTCAGATTCGAGTCGGTTTCCGGTGCCCGTGGTGTAACTGCGGTCAACACCGCCAATGCTGGACGATAGACGGTTGCCGTTGGCATCGTACGTGTAGGATTCGTCGTTCTGCTTTTCAAAGTCAGCCAGTGTGAGTTGGCCGGTTAGGTCATAGGTGTAATCGATTGCTTGCTCGTACTGGCTTTCTTCGTGAAACCGGTTTTCGCGGACAAGCAATCCGCTAAAGTCATAGTCATAGTCGTATCCGGCTAGAAGCTGGTCGACCGAGTCTTTGTGAAGAATTGCATTACTGCGCCCCGATGTGTCGTAGGTTCGATCAGAAAGACCGACCAGTGCATCGCCAGTCAGGTCGGAGTAGCGACGAGTTTCAATTTCACGACCAGCGGCATTGTAAAAGAAATCAATCCTCGCATTGTCCACGTCGGCGACTTCTCCACCGGGGATGTCGGAGTCGAACCACCTGCGTACAGCCAGTCGGTTTCGTGAATCGTATTCGGACGCGACGGTGACCCCGGCGTCGTCACGCGTGCTCGTGACATTGCCGACCGGGTCGTAGTCGTGGGTCAAAACGATTTGTGGGGCACTTGAGATCGTGTTAGATCCGAATTCGACGGACTTTAATCGGCCGAGCAGATCATAGGTGTGCACATAGCTGCTGTTGTTGTCGACTGCAGTCAGCATGTTGCCGAGCTCGTCGTAAGAGAAGCTGATCGTGTTGAGCAAAGTGTCGGTTCCGGCTTCGTACCATCGCTCCTCCTCCAGACGGCCTCCGAGATCGTACTGAAACTCACGTCTGCGACCGTTGCGATCGATCGTTTTCGTTTGGTTTCCCCCGGCGTCATAGCAGGTCAATCGCACATGATTCGCAGGCGTATTGGTCTCGCATGAAGCGCCGCTGGCAAGATCCACTGATGTCATTGCACCTTCGATCGACAACCCTTCGTTGTAAAACGGATCACGTTCCTCGATGGCTTGATTGAGTTCGTCGTATACCCAAGTCGTGATATTTCCGACCGGATCCCGCAGCAGGATTCGATTGCCGTTGGCATCGTATCGGAAGTCAGTGATCCCGCCTTCGGCATCGACCTGTCGGATCAGACGATTGTTCTCGTCGTACTCGTACTTCGTGATGCGACTCTTGCGATCTTGCAGTGGAGTTGCCGGCGATTCCAGCAAGGTGTTTCCGGCACCGAGAGCGTCAGGACTTACGATCACTTCCCAATCAAGCTGATCTCCGACATAGAACTTCCGAACGACGGACTGCGGGTGATGCGGATCACCGGTGACACCGCGTCGCCGTTCAATTTCACGTCCTACGCTGTCGTAGTCCGTCTCGCTGATTTCAACGAGTGTTCCATCCGCTTCAAACGTGCCTTCACTGGTGACTTGACCGAATTGATTAAAGCTGAATTCCTCGTAGGTGCCATCGGCATAGATGATGCTCGATGGTGAACCGCAAGGACAAGCGTCGTCGTACACAAACGTTGTCGTGTAGCCGTTGAAATCGATGTGCTTGGTTCGACGGCCTTGATCGTCGTAGATGAAACTGGAGATGTCGCCCAACGCATTGATGACCTGGGTCAAATTTCCACGGGCGTCGTACCCAAAGCTGGTTGTGGCGTTTCTGGCGTTCGTGATCGAGCGGACTCGATTCCCGGAATCGTACGTAAACTTGGTGACGACAGGAGTATCGAAAGGACCGACTTGGCTGCCAGCCTCGATGAACTGCATGACATTGCCGCGGGCATCGTATTCGCGTTCGGTGATGAATCCCCGTTCGTCAATGATGCGAGTTTCCAGATCAGGGTGCCGCGGGTCGCCATACTCACGCGTCACCTTGTTGCCGAGCGGGTCGATCTCTTCAAGCACATTTCCACGATCGTCATAAACTAACGTGGTCGGATTGCCGTTTCCATCGCGGACGATCGCCGTGTTCGCATCCGCGTCAATTTCACGATCGTCAACTCGGTCGCCCTCGGCGTCAATAACGCCCTTGAACTCCAATTGCCTACTGTCCGAGTTCTCTTCGTAAACGGTTTTCAAGACGCGTTTGCCCGACGCATCGTAAACCGCTTCGAGGTAATGGGCAGCATCGGCCCAGTATTCGTGCCGCGTTGTCAGTCCGGCTTGATTGGTAAAGCCGGCCAGGTCACCATTAAGATCGTATTGATATGAAAGGGGATTGCCGGCCGGGTCGACAATTATTTTGATTCGGTCTCTATGATCACGGACGAACTGAATGGCATCACCGGATGAATGGCTGATCCCCTCGTCGCTGAAGGTGGCGGTGTTGCCGTTCAGGTCGGTGATGGTTTGCAGGCCGTCGAATTGGTTGTAGCGGTATTTAAGGCCTTCTTTGGTGGTCAGCGTGTAGGTGTCGGGATTGATCCCGCCGGCCAGGGCGCCGACGATGCCTCCGACGGCGACGGTCTTCTGATCGATGGTGAGTGTGTCGTAGACGCCGGGGTCGGGCGTGAAGACCGGTCGGCCGGTCGATCCGAAAAAGCTGCCGCGGATGTCGGTGACGTCATAGGTGAACCCGACCCGCCGGCCATCCGGATTTGTCAAATACACCTTCGTCTTTCCGGCGACAAATTTGTCATTGCCGAAACTGAGTGCCCCGCCGGTTCCAATCGCCCCCGCTTCGAAGATCCTTGCGTCCTGCACGCCCAGGCTCCAGCCGTAGCCGAAGTCGCCTTCGTCGCCCGCGTTCAATGTGTCGTAGACTCGCGTGACGGTGATCGGGATCCCTACCAAGGGAATACTCAGATCGATGAACTCCAGACGGAAATTGCCGAGTTGAAGGTTGCCTTCGACGTTGACCAGCGTCGGCTGCACGTAGCCGCGACCGTTGACGTCATAGGCCGCCACGACGATCGCGTAACCGTCCTTGGAAACCGCCGAACTGTCGAACACCGCCAGCTCGCCGTCGTGGACTTCTTCGGTCCCCTCGTTGACCATCACCCAATCGGGATCGGACAGGTTGATCCCCGTCAAGGAAACCTTGTCGGCTCGCGCATAAAACACGCGGTAATACCACAGGTTGTCTTCCGGATCATCGACCGTGCCTTCGATCGTGACCAATCCCATCACGTTCTCACCGACCTCCGGCGACGTGATCATCACCTGCGGCGGTTGATTGTCGGTGGGATCGAATCCGGGATGCGGCGGCAGGTCGGGTGGGATCACCGTTCCCGGATTGTTCGGGTCCACCGGCTGGTTCGGCCGCGACGGATCGACGACCGTGACGGTCCCATCGCTTTGGCCGCGCAGTCCCACCGTGTCGATCGCGAACGCTTCCAACGCGACCGCGCCGACGGTCTGGCCGGTCAAGACGACCGCACCGGTGTCATCCAGCGTCACCATCGCGCCGTCGACGATCAAGCCGACGTCCACCACGCCGACATTGTCGGTCGCCAACACCCGGACCGTGTAACTGGATCCCTGGTCCACCTGACCGTCGCCTTGGAAGGACCGATTACCTGAAATGATGGTGAAAGAAACCTGCGGGGGGATCGTGTCGTCGAGCAACGTGATCTGCCACGTGTCGCTCGCCGATTGCCCCCGATCGTCCGAAACCGTCACCGTCACGTCGGCCGCGTCTTCGGAAAAACCATCGGTCTGCCAGATGATGCGTCCGAATCGATCGATGGTCATCCCATCGGGTGCATTGTCGTTCAATCGGTACGTCAGCGGATCGCCGTCGGAATCGCTGGCGCGAACGGTGTAGCGGTACGTTGCCCCGCGCACGACGCTGTCGATCGGCGTCGAATTGATCTGGGGCGCGCTGTTGACCGCAATGGACAACAAATAGGTTTGTGTCGAAGTTGCTCCATGGTCGTCCGTGGCGGTCACGACGACCGTCGGGCTCGGATCTTGTTCGGCCGGTGTCCAACTGATCAATCCCGCATCGTCGATCGTCATCGCCGCTGGCAGGTCGCCGGCGATCGAGAACGTCACCGCGTCGCCATCAGGATCAACTCCGCGGACCTGGTACGTGTACAGCGTCCCGGCTTCGGCGGCAAAGTTGGGGGTCGACGTGATGATCGGGGCGCGGTTGCCCACGGTTCCCTTGCTCGGGTCGCCGGGGACCCGCAGCTCGTCGGACGACTTGACGACAATCGTGTACGCTTGCGTTCCCGAGTCCAGTCCGTCGCTGACTTCGACCAAGACGTCGTGCGAGTCGACTTGGGCGGCCGTCGGCGTCCAGCGAATCAGACCGGTCGTTTCGTTGATCTCCATCCCATCAGGAGCTTCCAGCAATTTCCACGTCAGCGGGTCGTTCTCCAAATCATCGCCGCGGACCGCATACAAGTAGACTCGGTCGCTGTAACCGACCGTCGGCGGAATCGAGACGATCGCCGGAGCGACGTTGTTGCACCCGACTTCGATGCTGAATCGTTGCGTCGCTTGGCCGACCAGCACATCAGTGGCAGTGATCTCCACGAAATGGCTGCCGATCTGCGACTCATCGGGAGTCCAGCGAACCACGCCGGTGTAGGGATCGATCGACATGCCGCGCGGTGCGACGGAGAGTTCCCAGCCGACCGGATCGCCGTCGGGATCACGTGCGACGGCATCGTATTGATAGTCGCGGCCGCTGACCCAGTGGGTCGGCGGCACGGAAGTGATTTCGGGCGGCTGGTTGATGTCGACCGATGCGACGGTCAGGTCGAACAACTGCGTCGCCACACCACCGCGACCATCGCTGACTTGGATTTCGATCGAGTTGTTGGATTCGGCACTCCGCGAAGGCGTCCAGCGGACGATTCCCGCGTCGGTGATCTGCATCCCGGTGAGCGGATCGATCAATTGATAGGTCAGTGTGTCGCCATCGGGGTCGGAGGCTTGGAGGTCATAGGTCCAAGCGAGTCCAAAGCGTGCGGTCGGGCGAGGCGACGATTGGATGACGGGATTGCGGTTGACGGCGGATGCGTCGGCGATACTCAACGTCCAATCTTGCGAGTCCGAACCGCCACGACCATCTTCGGCGATGACCGAGAAACTCGCGTCGGATCCCGAAGCATCCTCGGGAACGTCCCAGACGAGTTCGTGATAGGAGTCGACCAACTGGTCATCGGAGTTCATCAATTCCACGCGTGAGATGGTGATTCCGTCCGGAGCGGTGTCACTCAGCCGCCACGCCACCTGATCGCCGTCGGCATCTTGGGCTCGCAGCCGATGTGTAAACGGTTTTCCGGCAGTCGCCATCACGGCGGGAGTGGACGTGATCGACGGAGCGACGTTCGGCGCGGTGACGACGACTTGGAACGATTGGACGGTCGATCCGCCACGCCCGTCACTGACTTGCATCACAACATTGTGGCTGCCGAGTTGATCTTCGGTCGGCAACCAAGCGATCGAACCGAGTTCCGGGTGAATCGTCATCCCGTCCGGGGCGAGGGGCAAACGGAATTCCAACACATCGTTTTCCGGGTCTGAAGCGACCGCATCGTAGCGATACAGATCGCCTAGCGTGATCTCGGTAATCGCGGAACTGGTGATGACCGGCCGTTGATTGAGCCCCCCGCTGACATCCGAATTGACGAAGCTTACGTTTGTCGCCGATTGGCCAGTGTTTAAGTGAACCCTATAGACGTTGTCAGTCGGAAAGCTGGGACTCCAGCCCTGCTGAACGACTTGGCGAATGCTGTAGTCTCCGGCGGCCACGTTATGAAACTCAAACTGGCCTTCCGAATCGGTCCGAGTAAATCGTTCGCCTGGATCGAACACGGCGTTGTGATTGGAGTCGATGAAAACGGTCCAGTCCTGCAAGCTCACTTCCGAAGGATCCGGTTGCTGCGTGATCGATTCAAGACCGAGTTCGACGTAATCGAACGCGGTATAAGGTTCCTGAGGCGCGACGAACCGCACATCGAGATAACCATACCAGGCTGACCCGACCTCATTAAAAACTTGATCGAATTGGAGACTCGCAGAGGCTGATTGGATCAATCCGTTTTCGTTTGTCGGCTGGATCGAAAGGGGAATAACGATGGTTTCACCGGCCGCGCCCGATCCATCGTTGGCGATCACTTCGATGCTCGCCGGGACAACGTCGTAATCACCAAAGACGACGTTCACGAAAAGCTCGCTTCCCTCCGAGACACTTTCCTTTTGAACCTCGAACCGAAACTTAAACGTTGGTTCATTTGGGACGTCCGCACCAGTGGGATCGGGGAAGTTGGAACCTTGGTAGCTTGTCGATAGGGCGATGTCGGTCCACTCGGAACCGCTGGACCCCAGATTGACAAAACCGAATCCGTTGATGGAATCTCCACCGCGTTCAGAGACGTCGCGGTTGTCAAACTCGTCACCGGAACCGGTGGCAACGTCAAGATTTCCGTTCAGGTCCGGCAAAAACTCGCCATCTTGTAGCAGGCCGTTTCCATCGGTATCGACCGGAGTGTTCTGTGCGGACAGAAAAGCGGATGGATCTTCGAACCCAAATCCGTCCACATCGCCAATGATGATTCCCGTAAACGCGTAGGGTTCCGATGTAATGCTTCCGGTAATGGATCCAGTCCCGGGCTCGGCAAACTGAATCTGAAACGATTGGTCGTCAACGCCGCCGCGACCATCGGAGACCTCAACCGTCACGTCGACCGCTTCGACTTGGTCGGTCGGTGGAACCCACGTGATTCGACCGGCCGAATCAACCGCCATGCCGTCGGGAGCGACGGGAAGACGATAGGTCAGGTCATCATTGTCCGGATCAACGGCGACCACCTGGTACTCGTAGACGTCACCCAGGTTGACGGGGACCGACCCGAGGACTTCGTTGGTGTTGGCGTTGACGAAGGCCAAATCGAACCGGGACGGTGTGCCGGTTTCGAATCGGATGTCGAACGAAACAGTTTGGCCGGGGGCAATGTCGGTTTGGATTCCGGTCAGATTGACAAACCCGACTTCGGGATCGGACGCGACGACGTTGATCGGAATGTTGCGGATGATGCTCTCGCCCAAAATGTCCGAGAACACGTTGGTGAACGCCTCGGCGGCCGCCGCGTCGCTCCGCAAAAAGTTCAAATCCCACGTGATGCCGTCCACGCCCCACGCCAAGTCGACGTATTCGGTGCGAATGTTGGCCACGTCGCCTCGTCCGACCGGTTCGCTGCGAACATATTGGCCGCCATCGGAGACGGTAAATCCGGAACCGCCGTCGCTGACATAGGCGGTTCCGTCGGCGGCGACGCCGAAAGCCAGCGCATCGTTGGAATCTTCCATGCGCGCATTCGCAACAATCGAAAACAAAATGTTTTCGTTCTCCAGTCGGTCGGCGATCGAATTGAATGACACCGATCCGTTGACCGTCGTTCGTTCTTCATCGGTGACCAGAATGACGACGCGCGACGCTTCATCCCGGAACGAATAGTTGTTCAGCGTGTACTCGATGCCGTCGTAGCCGTCTTCGGCGCCTGAACGCGAGGTGCTTAGCGAATTGGTTGCGGTGGCGAAATCGGTGGCCGACATCCAACGATCGCTGCCGGATTGTCGTACGCGGGCCGAGTTGGCGAATCCGACCAAACCGTATCGGTTGTTTGTCAGGCCCGACCCGACCAACGACTGATCCAGGGATGATATGATGTCACCCAGCCATGCCTGTTCACCGGCCATCGATCCCGACTCGTCGACCACGAACACGATATCCGCCGTCCCCAGATCGCCACCCGAATCGGGCAACGTCAGCGAGATGTTCGATTGGACCGTGCCACCAACCTCCAGAGGCACCGAAAGCTGCGTGGGATTGGTGTTGCCCGAGGCGGGATTGTTGACGCCGGCGATCCCATACGACGTGTTTGGATCCGAGACGATCGTCGGCGGATGGTTTTCCGGGTCCGGGTGAACACAGACGACAAACTCCTGGATCGCCACTCCGCCGTTGCCATCGCTGACTTCGACCGTGACGTTGTGATTGCCGATCTGGTCGGCGGTTGGCCCCCAGGTGATCAGTCCAGATGTTGGGTTGATCACCATTCCTTCGGGGCCATCAGTAATCAGGTAAGTCAGCGAGTCATCATCCGGGTCAATTGCATCGACATCGTAGGAATAGGTCGTCGCTGCAATCGTGGTTTTCGTGAATCCCCGGTAGAACACATCCGCTTGAGACTGGTTGAAAAAGCCAAACCTTCCTTCTGAAAAAGCATTGTCGAAGATCTCAATCGGTTCGATTACGGGCACACCGTCTTGAGAGATCTCGATAACGAAACGGCCTGGTTCGAAATTCAATGCGAACTGGTACGGCACGTCATCGACGTAGCCGATGTTGTTCTGATAGAGCGTTCGGATGCGAGTTGGGTCCGGATGCACCTGATAGCCGATGTCGGCATTGTCCACCTCGGTATCAGAATCGACTACCTTGACCGTCATCAAAGCGGGGGACCGTTCCCTCCAATCAAAAAGATAGAAATGCTGGGGGTCTTGGTAGCCGAACACAAATCCCACCCAATCATCATCTCCACCTTCCAGATCGTCGAAGACGGTGAATTCGCCGGAAATTGATGACTGCCCCAGTTCTTCATTGGAAACGAAGACGGCTGCATCGGAGTTGATTACTTGATGTACCGAATAACCGTCATCCGATACTTCCCAGCGTGAGTCGCGAACTTCACCCCCGTCAAAGTCGTGTTGAGTCCAGTCCGACAAACTGATTGGCGTGGGAATTCGTTGCAGTGATTTTACCACTGATGCAATCGTCACCGGCGTGCTGGTGATCACCGGTGGGCGGTTGGGCGGGGCCTGGGAAACCGTGACGGTGTAACGCTGCGTCGCGACGCCTCCATTGCCATCGCTGACGCGGACTGCCACGTCGTGCTGGCCGATGTCGTCTTGGCTGGGCATCCAGGTGATCAGCCCCGTCGCCGAGTCGATCGTCATCGCACTCGGACCCGTCGTCAAGCCATACGTCAGCGTGTCCCCATCCGTATCGGTCGCATCGACGTCGTAGCGATACGTTCGGTCGTAGGGGGCTTCGGTTGCCGGCACCGTGATGATCACCGGAGCTTCATTCAGTTTCCCCAAGAACACCAGTTCGTAATCAAACCGATGCTTCAGCGGGTTTTGGAACGCGATCGTTGGCGATGCGGTCACCTCGTTCGGTTCCAGCGTCCCGTCGTCGACGGCGCCTGAAAAATCAAAGTACGGCGTTCCGTCGTCCAGGTAGCCGTCGGGCTCGACGACCGAGACCGTCGGGTCGCTGATGTTGCGGACTCCGACCAACAGCGGCACCTTGCTTTCGAACACGCCGTCGTTGCGCGTCGCCAAGTCAACATACAGATGCCGCTGGTCCTCGTTGAATGAGGTCCGGCCGTACACGCCGGAAAAGCTGCCGGTGATGTCGCTGTATCGATCCAATTCGATGCCCGACGGTTCACGGCCCGTGACGGAGACTGTCACGGTGCGACTCTGACCATAGGCATCGAACGCTTCGACTTCATATGCATTCAATCCGTTGGCGACATCGACGTGTGTGTAAAACGTTCCGCCGGCGTCCAACGCGTCCACCGGTTTGCCGTTGACCGTGACATAAGCAATCGAATTGGCGAATTGCTGGTCGACGTTCAAAAACGGAGTCGCTGCGGTCGCGATGCCGGACAAGACGATCGTCGATGGTTCGACCGAGGTCTCCGCCGACGGGGTCAGGATGTTGATCTCCGGCGGCGGCAAGGCGTCGACGGCGAACTCGATGACGCTGGGATCGACTGCCGGGTCGGAGGACTGCAGCGTGAGTTGAACTTCCAGAAATTGCCCACGGACCTCCTGCAGCGTCGCCAACGATTCGGTGATCGTCCAAGGCAGCGACTTGATCGATCCCGGGTCATCGGACGCCCTGACGCGAATCGTCAGATCGCTGCCATCGGGAGTGTCGGCGATCGCACGCGCGGTGGTCCAGACCGTACTCGGTCGGCCCGAATCAATCGTTTCGGTCCAGGTGCCTTCGCGGAGCAGGTTGGCCCGAACGCTGCCGGTGGAATCGCTGTAGTTGTACGGCGAATTCCCGGTCGGCACGGACAACGCCACCTGGTCGGTGTCGGGGTCGACTTTGATCGCCGTGTTGCTGCCGAGCGAGGTCGTCCAGAAGAACCCGTCCGCGTCGACGGCGGCACCTTTCAGGGCGTGCGCGCCGGTTTCGACGGTCTTGGCCTGGATCAGCGTTCGCCGGTCGTCTGCGAATTCCCATTTGAACAGATAAGTGCCGTCGTGGTGGGCCGCCCAGACGTCACCGTTGTGGTCGACCGCAACACCACCGCCGCTCGATTCCCCCGTTGCCGAGTTGTAGTGATCAATCTCGCCCGTGGCCGGATCGTAACGAGTGAGGTAAGAACCCTGCCAACCAGAGGTCCAGACGACGCCGTTTTCGTCCAGCGTGATGCCGTACATGGTTCGGCCGATGTCGATGGAGCCTAAGTACGATTGCGTGTTCGTATCGATGCGATCCAGGTGCCGCGAATTGGCCGTCGTACTGTAAAGGATGCCGTTACTACCGATCACGGACCCGTAGGGGGCTCCGGAGACGGCGACGATTTTTTCGAACGCACCGGTGGCCTCGTCGAAGACTTCATACTGATTTCGGTTTAGCAATCCGACCCACAGCTTGCCATTGCCATCGATCGCAATGCCCCGCGCCCCGCCGCCATAATTCCACTGATCCGGATTGCTTCGATTTCGGCCCGCATGAATCGTCATCGCGATGCGTTCGTCATCGGGCTGGCCATCGCCGTTGGCGTCCCAGGGCAGCATTTCGTCGCCGGAAATGCGTCCATCCCCGTTGGCATCAACACTGGTGTCGACGACGCCGTTTCCATTGCGGTCGATGAAACCGTCGTGCAGGATTTTGACGGCGTTGTAGGGGATGCTGGCGTTGTCACCGCGGTTGGCGACCCACGCGGCCCCATCCCCGGTGACCGCAATCCGCGACGGGTTGGTCGCACTGTTGGCGCCCGTCCGATAACGTGCTAATTCTTCGCCCGTTTCGGTATTGAATTTGGAAACCGTTCCGTCACCGGAATTGGAGATCCAGATGATCGGCAAGATTTCGATTCCACCAGATGCGTTCAACTGGATCGAACCGGCATCCTGGTCGGCACGCAGATTAAAAAGTTCACCCGACTGGAAGTCATCCGCGGTGGTGTAGACAAAGGTTTTCGGGAAATCGATCGGCGCTGAAACAAGCGGAGGTTTCTGTGCATCCGTTGAGACCGTCGTGTCCACGATGGCGAGCGGTGCAGGCGCGGTGCGAGATTGCTGCGATTGGAATTCCCCGACCCTCTCTGAATCCGGCGGCGAATCCACGGGGGCTCCCGTGTAACCGGGGATCACATAGTCGACGATGCGCACGGTCGTCATCGTATCGGAATCGTCGTTTGCCAGTCGAAAGATCAGGTTGGCGGTTTCACCCGCGATCACGCCGGAGAGATCGACCGTGACCTTCGTGCCGCCGTCGACCGGTTCGGTCGAAACCCCCGATCCGGTGACCGATCCCAGTTCCTCCGTCACGTTAAAAAACGCGTCGCGCGTGGCGGCGTACGGTGCGATCAGTGGATTACCAAGACGATCGACCAACGCGACTTCGAACGCATCGTTGATGAACTGGGTGTCCGCTCTGTCAAACTCAAGGTCGCTGTACGTAAAACTCAGCTCGCTTGCCCCGGCGGGGACCACAAACGTCGTCTCCAAGGTTGTCACGAAGGAATCACCCTCGGTCAGCACCGCGGTGCATTCGTCGGCGACGACACTCCCTCGTTCCGCGTCCGAGCCTCCCGATTGTGAGGTTCGCCAACCGGTCAAATCGTCGACAAACCGTGTGCAGCTGTCGTAGGGAGCCTGCGTCTGGATGTCGATGATGACGTCGTCAAACCCACGGTTCCCCACCAGCATCCCCGGCCAACGACTGGCGTGCAATTCCCAGCCGATCTGTGGTGCTGTGGCATCGGTCGCAATCGATTCGGTTAAAAGCCTCAGGTGCTGATCGGAGTCACCCAGATCATCGGCCGGCTGCAAGACGTAAACGCCGAGGTGCCGACCGGCAGGAAACGTGTTACTTTCGCGAAAGGGTTCGGCGCGAAACTTGGAATACGCTACCTCGCGATGCGCCGACGCGAAGACGGCCTCGGGATAATCAGCGTGTTCCGGCGCCACCCCGTCGATCGCCCCCGAGGCATCATCGGCGATGAAGAATCCCAGCTCGTTGAACTCTTCGCGGACGAATTCGAAGTGGGCCGACAGATCGATCAGCTGATCGTCATCACCGGGCAGCGTCATCAACATCACGCTGGTGAAACCGGCGGGGGCAAGATCACCTTCGGCTTCCGGGCTCAAGTACGCGATCGAGCCATCGCCGGTTTGTTCCAGTCCATTGATCACACGCAACGCGTCGACGGTCGTCAACTTTCCGTCGCCGCTGGTGTCGTAAAAACTTTGCAGCCGGTTGGATCGGGTCCCCAGCGTTCCCGATCCATCCGACGTGGCGATCTTGTTGATCACCCGCAACGCATCCATGGAGCTGACTTGCCCGTCATTGTTCACGTCCAACGATCGCGCCGGATTTTGCCAATCCGACGCGAGCAACATTCTCGCTTCCAGCTTTTCCATCAGCGAGTGTCGGTGGCGATCGCGTTTGCGGCTGGACTTCCGACGTGCATGGGGCGAATTCATTTGGCCTGCCTCACGGGGTCAATCTTGGTTGGTCCCCGGTATTCTGGTAGGCCCCTCCCCCCCGTGCCACCGTTAGGCCCCGAAAAACCGCTAACATTTTCCTATCCGTCAAAACCGTCACCCGCTGGTTCACAGGATCGGATTGATGACAGACGGTGCATCGCGGCGATTCGTCGCGGACGCGGCCATGACGCAGCGACGCTGTCCCGCCCCTTGCTGGCGCTGCGGGCTAGTAAATCAACAGGCCGGTAAGCCGTTGGTGCGTGAAGTGGTGCTGTGGGACGATCTGGCAAGTTTGCGACGTATGGTTGGCAGTCACCTGTTTTCCATCCCGCCTGAGACTGCCATGGTCGCGACTCTGCCATCCCCGTCGTCAGCCTGTTTTGAGACAAACTCACCGCAGTTCAGCGGACGCATCATCGACGATCCCGCTGCACTGGAGTCGTTCGTGCCTGCTTGGCGGGATCTGGTCGCACGGTGTGCTTGGCGCAACCCGTGTTACGAACCGGAGTTTCTGATCCCGTTGCTGAAGTATCGCGGCGACGAATCGGCTGGGTTGTTGGTGATCGAAGGTGCCTCGGCGATGGATACGAATCGGCACTTGTATGGCGTGATGCCGCTGGTGACCAAGTCGTTCTATCACTTGCCGGTGCGATCCGTGCACGCTTGGCGGCCCGACGAAGCGTTCGACTCAACGCCGCTGTTGGATCGCGAGCACGCCGACGACGCGTTGTCCACGATCTTCACCACGCTGTCAGGTCGGGGCGTCCGTCTGTTGGCCTTCGACACCGTCTCGGCCGATGCGGCGTTTGACGGATTGATCCGGCGCGCGGCGGCACGCCAGGATCGGGCCATCTTCACGCGTGACCGTTTTTCCCGAGCCGCGATGCAGCCAGGGGACGACGCGGAAACGTATCTTCGACAGTCGATGTCCAAGAATCGTCGCAAGAAAGCCAAGCGACTGCTGAAGAAGCTTCAATCGGTCGGAAGCGTTGCATTGGAACACTCCTCGGGAGCAAACGACGTTCACCAGTGGGCACATGAATTTGTCGATCTGGAAGCTTCCGGATGGAAAGGCCGCCAGGGGACCGCGATGGCTTGCCAAAGCGAATCACTGGCGTTCTTCTTGGAATTGGTCGATCGCTGCGTCCCGCACGACGCGATCCGATTCGGCCGATTGACGCTGGACGGCGTCCCGATCGCGATGCTGGTCGATCTCCACAGCGGCGGTCAGGTCAGCGGATACAAGACGACCTACGATGAGCGTTTCGGCGAGTATTCGCCGGGATTCCTGCTGGAACTGCAAAACGTGCATTGGCTTCACGAGCTCGGATGCTCCCTTTGCGACTCCTGCACCGACCCGAACAACGAACTGATCAACGGCCTGTACGCCCAGCGTCTCCCGTTTCAAAGCATCGTGATCGGGCTGGATTCCGCCATGAATTGGCCGGTCACGTCGCTGTTGCCGTTGATGCAAACCACGGCACGACTGACAAAATCCTGCGTCCGAAAAATCAGACGCTGAACATGCGGGATCAGCGAATACGAGCACGAAACGCGAGCGGCCTGTTGATTGAGTGAGCCGACGGCGCTAGCCGCGGGCCTAGCGGTGCCAGCATCGGCCTGCGAGGCCCGCGGCTAGCGCCATCGGCTCACCATTGTTTCGGTTGCGATTCAATCGACAGCCCGCAAGCGAGTGGGTTTCGATCAAACGACGTTTCTTATTTTTTCCCCGGACAGTTAAGGGAACGCCGGTCGGACCACGCAGGGGGCTGGTGAGTCGGGAACGCTCCGATTCTCCACCCCATTTTTTCTGCCTTTGGTCCACAGGGTCGCTGCAATGTTCCCCAAAAATATCACGTTCGGTCAAAAACGTTCAAGTCGCTGCAAAAAGAACCCGACGAAACGGCGTTCGACGGCACGACGCATCACGCGTCCGTTGGAAACACTCGAAGCCCGCCAATTGATGGCCGCCGATGCGACGCCGATGTCGCTGTTGGATGTCACCGCCGGCGATCACACCGCGGCGCTCATCGCCACGGTTGAATCGGGCCAGCAGTCCGACCAGTCGGCGCAGACCGCACCATCGCAAACGTCGCAATTGTCAGCTGCCGCCCGCCAGACGGTCGACGCGATGAAGGCGATCGCCGACCAAACCGGCCGGATCGCACTGGACCAGATCGATCAATTCGCCTCGTTCGCGGGCATCGTGATCGAAGCGCCGACGTTCGGCAGCGATGGTTCGGTCACCGGGACAACGACGTTCGGACAATCCGACGCTCCGGTCTTGTTTCAATACGTCGGCAACGCGCTGGGAAGCAACGCACTGGAAAACGATTCACTGGGACATTGGGTGTTGGCCGTCAAGACCGATCTGGGGGCGCTGGCCCAGAGCAACGACTTGATCGAATCGCCACTGGAATTCAAGTCGCCGATCGTGGTCTTCTCTGCAGCGGCGGGTGAGATCGAATCGTCGGCGATGTCGACACAGGCCCAAGACTTCTACGGTGACCTGTATGCTTCGGATGATTTCACCGTCCGACTGCAGCGCGGCGTCAACGTGCTGACCACCGCGACGATCGCTGAAGATTCGATTCCGGCCGAATTGCTGGATCGAGTCGGTTTGGCCATTCCGGAGATCCAAATCGAAGGCGTCTTGTTCAGTGAGTTTTCCAACGACGTCGTGCAGCGATGGCAATCAGAACCCAAAGACACCGGTTTCTGGGAAGAGCTGCGCGAAGACGTGATGCTGAGGGCGACGTTGCCCCAGATCGTCATCAATGACCTGCCGCCCAATTTGAGTGTCGGCAACGCGTTTCTGGTCTGGCAATCGCCTGGCACCGACCAAGACCAATTGTATGTCAGCGTTGATTTGGCGATGGCTCAGAGCGACGGTTCGATCGTCGAGTTATCCGGACGCGTGGGGATCGCGGAAACGCCGACCGGAAACGAGTTTCGCTTGTCCGCGACCGCTCGCAACATCAACAACGCGTTCGGCGTGACGGGGCTGGACCTGGACGAAGTCATTTTGCTGATCAGCATGAACACCGTCAAAGCACCCCAACCGGGCCAGACAGGCGCGAATCAAGTCGGTCCGACCGCAGTGCCATCGGTCAGCGTTGGCGTGCTGGCGGACATGGAACTGGGCGGACGCCACGTGTCGATCGCCGGGAAAGTGGATTTCAGCATGGCCGCCGGGACGCCGGTCAAAATCGCGCTTCGCGGCGAACTGGAATCACTCTCCAGCACCGACCTGATGAATTTTGCCAAGCGATTGACCGGGCTGGGGGATGTCTCCTCCGACCCGAGCAAAACGCCGACGTTCGAGATTCGTGACGTTGTCCTCAACATTGCCCCGCTCGGTGGCGATGTCGAACTTGGCATCGAAGACGGCATCGGCGTCCGGGGCGAACTGTACATCAAAGGAAACTTGGCCGGTCGCGTCGATGGATTGATCGATCGCACCGGAATTACACCGGTCGTCCGACTGAAAGCGTGGACGCGGGCGTTCGACTTGGGCGCCCTTTCGGTCACCGACGTCAACATTGACATCCTGATGTCCGAGAGCAGCCAGGATCACTTCATCGTCAGCGGCGGTGTCAAGATGCTGGGCGTCTCCCACGACGTCGACATTCACATCACGCCACGCCGGATGTATTACAACATCACGACGGAAGTCGACGGATTAGGCATGGTGGATTACGAATTCGAGGCTTCGTCGATCGGCGTTCCGTTCTGGACCTACCGTGCGGTGGTTCGCAATGATTTGAGCGCGACGCTGGAGGGCAAGGTCGCCGGAGGATTGAACGATTGGATCGACCAGGCCCGCAAGGATTTTGACAAAGCCCAAGCCGGCCTCGATGCGGCACAGCGGGAGGTCGACAAGCTGATCGGCGAACGTGACACTGCGATCAAGGAAGCCCAACGCGATTTCGACGAGATCAAATCGAATTTGGCGGCGGCGGAAAAAGCGGTCGCGTCACTTTCCTCCAAAGTCAATTCGCTCCGAAAAACCGAAAGCGCCCGCTATTCGACGTGGCGCAAGGCCGTTCGCAGCCGCAAGCAAGCCAAGTGGTACAACTACGCTCAACGTCGAGCGTACGAAGTCGCAACCTACGCCAGGTACGCCTCCACCAAGGGACTTCGCTTGGCCGCCCAGGGATCGTTGAATGTCGCCAACGCGACCATGTCGGCCGTTCGCGCGTCGGCGGGCTGGATCCTTGACGCCGCCGGCCCCGAGGCTCATCCGGAAGTGATTCGCATCAACGCGGAACTGGCCCTCAAGAACGCGGCCCTGGATGTCGCCCAATTGGCGGTCCAAGCCGCCGAGGAAGTCGCGACCGGTGCGGTCGGAGCGTTGGCGTTTGTGGCCGAGCACCATGACGACCTGTTCATGATCGACCAAGTCTCATTCGAGGGCACCCTGTCAGCCATGTTGGCCGACAATGCGGTGGACTTTCAAATCGACTATCGATTCATGAACAAATCCCACAGCATGGGCTTGCATCTGGCCGCCCCCGACCTGGACCTGGATGACATCGCCAAACAGATCGTCCGCGACGTCAAAGCCGGTTTGGCCTGATTCTCGCCGGCTCGACAGCTCGTCGTGCCTGGGTAGAACTGATGTTTGTTGAGGCGTCCTGCCCAGTCCCACCATGGTCGTTGTTTCGTTTGCGGTCTTTTGACCGTCTTATCCGGCAAACGCGTCGATGCGATCGCCGATGCCGGGATGCAACCACGTCGGCTTGCGGGCCGCGTCGCTGTCTTCGGTCACTCGCAGCAGCGCCGCGGCGAGCTGGTGTCCCGCTTCGCTCTCGGTCGGCGGAACGTCGGCGCAAACTTGAGAGACCGTCGGCGCCAAACGACAGGCGACCGCATCGGCGTCGTATTCGCTGCGGTAGCTGACGATTCGCAAGATCAACACGGTGGCCAGCAGACTCAGGGCGCTACCAAGCGTTCCGGCCCAATCCGTTGCCCAATCCGCCACCCAAGCAGAAAGCGAATCGTGCATCAGTCCCCGCTCTAGCGCCGCGCCGGCCAGCCAGGCGGGAACCAGCGCGGCAATCCGCAGCGGCACGTGATGCCGTCTCGCATGCGCCACCTCGTGCAAAATCACCATCGCAAGTTCCTCTCGGCTGAGCTCTCGGACCAACCGGTCGCTCAACATCAGCACGCGAAAACGCCCCAGCAAACCGGCGATCATCGCATTGTGGGTTCGCAGTCCCGTGTCCCACTGCACGATCTTGCAGCGTGGGATCCCGGCAGCGGCAACAACGGATCGGATCCAGTGCAGCGTCGCATCATCCAGGGGCGTCGTCGGAAAGATGCGTCGGACCAAGACCGGGATCCCGGCGACCAGCACCAGCCCAAGCGCGCCCCAGGCCACCCACGGCGGCACCTGATCCCCGATCGATGTCAGCGAGACGAAGTCGATCAGTGCCAAAATGCCGACGATCGGTGCGATCAGCCAGCCGACGCTGCAACGCAGCGTCGCAACGATCGACTTCAATCCTGCCCACACGTTGGGCCGCACCAACCCCAGCCGCGCCGCAAACAGATACTCGCCCGCCCATAATCCGGACATCATCGCCATCGCAGGAAACAGCAGCACCGTCGCCTGCAACGCCAACGAATCTTGCACCACCGGCAGTTGATCGAAATTGCGGCCGAGCCCGAATCCCCCCAGACAAAGCAGCACCAATCCCAAAGAAAACCAACGAAAACACTCGGTTTGCCGATCAAACCAATCGTAGCCGACCCGCGCGTCCACTTCGCCTTGATCGATCAATCGCACGACCAATCGCACCGCCAGGTAACACAGCACCCACCAAGCGACGATCACCAGGGCGGTGAAGCCCGCTGCTCGGGCGAACGATTGGCTGGATGCGGGCAGCGACCCCAAACTGAGCGAGAGGATGACGGCCAGGAAGTAGTAGAGCTGCATCGGCAAACGGGGAAGTGTGGGATGTGCATTGGGGCGGTGGGCGAGGCTTCTGGTGGTCTACCGCAGCTCAATTTTCGTACTTGACGATGGGTTCCTTGGGTCGCCGTGTTCTCCGAACTCGGCACCCCAAAAGCGAAGCTTTTCCCCGCGCCGACCTCGGAGAGGACGGCGACTGTCCCGCCCATTGGAAAACGAAGCTGTGGCAGACCGCTAGCCTGGCATCAGTGGGAGAGGCGTTCAGTATCACTGCGTTTCCCGCCGAGGTCCCACTTCTTTCCCAGCCCAATCACGAATTAGCCGCAGAGCGGTCCAGATTTTCCGGTCATTTCGCCAAATTGACGCTCCCTGTAGACTACCCGGACAAGGAATGCCGTCTTCTACTGACCACGAAATTGCCCGAATGTCGACGACCGAAATCCTGGTCAAGGGTGCCCGCGAGCACAACCTCCGTGATGTCAATCTGACTCTGCCCCGCGGCGAACTGGTCTGTTTTTCCGGTGTGTCGGGCAGCGGAAAGTCCTCCTTGGCCTTCGACACGCTGTACGCCGAAGGCCAACGTCGCTACGTCGAGTCGCTTTCGAATTACGCGCGGCAATTCATGGGGCAGATGCCCAAACCCGACGTCGATTTGGTCAGCGGACTGAGCCCTTCGATTTCGATCGCCCAAAAATCGACCGGCAACAATCCCCGCAGCACCGTCGGGACGATCACTGAAATCTACGATTTTCTGCGGGTGCTGTTCGCCCGGGTCGCGACACCGAATTGCCCCAATTGCCACGTCCCCATCGCCGCCCAACCGTCCGACGCGATCACGTCACGGATCTTGGACCTGGATCCGGAACAAACGATCTGGGTTTTGGCGCCGCTGGTGCGGGGGCACAAGGGCGAGTTCAAGGACTTGTTCGAAGATCTGCGTAAACAGGGGTTCACACGAGCACGCGTCGACAACGAGACGATCCTGCTGTCCGACCCGCCGCCGCTGGATCGCGCCCGCCGCCACGACGTCGAAGTCGTGGTCGACCGCGTGGGAATCGATGACCGCGACCGCGGCCGCATCAACGAGGCGGTCGACCAAGCCCTGAAGCTGGGCGATGCATCGCTGATCGTGTCGCTTTCGGATCCCAACAGCGATTCGGCGAGGCCGGCCAAAGAAGACATCTTGTTCTCGTCACGCTACTCCTGCGGCTCCTGTGGCGAAAGCTTCCGCGCACCGACGCCCCAGTTGTTCTCCTTCAACAGCCCCCAGGGGATGTGCGAGGCCTGTGACGGACTCGGGCACCTGTACACGTTCGTCCCCGAATTGATCATCCCCGACGAATCGCTGTCGATCCGCAAGGGGGCGATCACGATGTTGGGCAAGTGGGGCGACATCGGTCGCTATCGCCGCCACATCTACAAAGGCTTTGCGACGGCGATGGACAAGCAGTTGGAGCTTGATCCGGGGACGATGCTGGAGACGCGTTGGCGTGACCTTCCCGCCGACGCACAAAAGTTGTGGTTGTGGGGCAGCGAGTCGACGTACGAATTGACGTGGCGCGGCGGCCGCAAGAGTCGCAAGTACAGCGGTTCGTTCAACGGATTCATTCCCGAACTTCTGGATCGCTACCGGACGACCAAGAACAAGATGCAGTTGCGGCATCTTGAAAAACACATGAACACGATCGATTGCGTCGATTGTGAAGGCCGGCGGCTGAATCGACAGGCCAGTGCGGCGACGATCACGACCGCGTCGGCCACGTTCCAAGATCGCAGCGCGCTCTCGCTGCCCGATTTGTGCGAACTGTCGATCGACCAGCTGAGCGACTTCTTTGGCGAAATCAGTCTCGGAGAAACCGATGCCAAAATCGCCGCCGAAGCGCTGAAAGAAATCCGCACGCGGCTGGGATTTCTGCTCGGCGTCGGTTTGGACTATCTGACCCTGGGACGAACCGCGCCCACGCTCTCCGGCGGCGAATCGCAACGCATTCGACTGGCCGGTCAGATCGGCAGCGGTCTGGTCGGCGTGTTGTACATCTTGGACGAGCCCTCGATCGGATTGCACGCCCGCGACAATGATCGGTTGATCGAAACACTGGTGCGGCTGCGCGACGCCGGCAACACCCTGATCGTGGTCGAACATGACGAAGACACAATGCGGGCGTCCGATCGGATCGTCGATTTCGGTCCCGGCCCGGGCGTCCGTGGCGGCGAAATCGTCGGCATCGGAGGCGCCGACGAATTGGGCAGCAACAAACGCAGCGTCACCGGCCAATATCTCGCCGGGAATCGACAAATCGCAATCCCCGAAACACTGCGTCCGATCGATGGCGAGGAACAGCTGACGATTCACGGCGCACGATTTCACAACCTGCGAAACGTCGACGCGACGATTCCGCTGGGAACCGTGACCTGCGTGACCGGGGTTTCCGGCAGCGGAAAAAGTTCGCTGATCGGCGGCATTCTGGAACCGGCATTGCGCCGCGAACTGAACGGCGCCGAATGCGAACCCGGGGACCACGATTCGATCAGCGGTCTGGACTTTCTGGACAAGACGATCGCGATCGACCAATCACCGATCGGCCGAACGCCACGCAGCAACCCGGCGACGTACGTCAAAGTCTTTGACGAAATCCGCAACCTGTTCGCCAAACTGACCGAAGCGAAAACGCGGGGCTACACCGCCAGCCGATTCAGTTTCAACGTCGACGGCGGACGCTGTGCGGCTTGCGACGGCAACGGTGCGACCAAGCTGGAAATGGACTTCCTGGCCGACATCTGGGTGACGTGCCCGGTCTGCGGCGGCAAACGTTACAACCGCGAAACGCTGTCGGTCCAGTTCAAGGGTGCTTCGATCGCCGACGTGCTGGAGATGGACATCGCCCAGGCCCTCAAGTTGTTCGAAAACGTCCCCAAGGTCGCCGAAAAACTGCAAACGCTGGTCGACGTCGGCTTGGAGTATCTGAAACTCGGTCAACCCTCCCCGACGCTTTCCGGCGGCGAAGCACAGCGGATCAAGCTGTCACGCGAGCTCAGTAAACGCGAAACCGGCAAGACGTTGTACGTGTTGGACGAACCGACGACGGGGCTGCACTTTGCCGACATCGAATTGTTGCTCCGCGTGATCCACGGCTTGGCCGATCGAGGCAACACGGTGGTGATCGTTGAACACAACCTGGACGTCATCAAGACGGCCGATTACGTACTCGATCTGGGCCCCGAAGGCGGCGCCGGTGGGGGCAAAATCGTTGCCGCGGGACGTCCGGCCGAGATCGCCAAGAACATGGACAGCCACACCGGGGCGGCGCTGGCCAAAGTGATGGGCGTCAAGCGTCGCAAGCCGACAAAGCGTCACGCCACCGCCAAGCCATCGGCCGCATTGGCGCCGCCGCCGGAAAAGGCCAAAACCCACTTGGTCGTCCAGTCCGCTGCGGAACACAATTTGAAATCGGTGTCGGCGGAAATCCCCCGCGACGCCATGACCGTGTTCTGCGGCCCCAGCGGCAGCGGCAAAAGCTCGATGGCGATGGACACGATCTACGCCGAAGGCCAACGCCGCTACGTCGAATCGCTGTCGTCCTACGCCCGGCAATTCATCGGCCAAGTCCAAAAGCCCAAGGTCGAACGGATCGAAGGTCTGTCGCCGGCAGTCGCACTGGAACAAAAGAACCTCGGTCATTCCCCACGCAGCACCGTCGGCACGGTCACCGAGATCTTTGATTTTCTACGCATCTTGATGGCGCGTCTCGGTACCCGGCACTGTCCCGATTGCGGCGTCGAAGTCGGCACGCAGACGCCCGAACAGATCGCCGAGAAGGTTTTGTCGATGCCCGAAGGCACACGTGCCTTGCTGCTTTCGCCGATCGAGGTTGTTGCCGGTGAAGCGTCCAAGGACACGTGGCAATCGCTGCGCAGCCAAGGCTACCAGCGGATTCGCGTCGATGGAAAAACAATCTCGCTCGATGACGCCCCCGCACTGGATCCGCGCAAGCGACAAACCGTCCAAGTCGTCGTCGACCGGATCGCGGTCAACGCCGAAGAACGCTCGCGCATCAGCGACAGTGTCGAACAAGCGTTATCGTTAGGGATCGGAGTCATCCAGGTCGCGATCGCACACCCGGACCGCGAAGAACAACATTGGGAAACGATCACCCACAGCCAGCACCTGGTCTGTGGTGACTGCGGGCGATCCTTTCCCACGTTGACGCCGCACCACTTTTCATTCAACAGCTCGGTCGGATGGTGTCCGCAGTGCGAAGGGTTGGGCATGCAGACGGGAACCAACCCGACAGCCCTGATCGACTCGCCCCGCAAAACACTTGCCGAAGGTGCCGCGTTGCTTTGGCCCAGCGTCGACCAGGAAGTCTCGATGTGGCTGCTGCGCGCCCTTTCGCGGCAAACCGGCATCCCGATCGATGTTCCCTTTGACGAATTAACGGCGTCGCACCGCAGAATGTTGTTCCATGGTCTTGGGGATCGCTGGATCGAGGTTCACCAAAACGATGCGAAACCCGGATCAAGTTCCCACAAGAAATTGTTCCGCTATCGATTCAAAGGGTTTTATCCGGCGTTGGAAGAGGCGTCGCGTTTGACACCGGGACTGCGTGGCAAGCTGGAACAATTCGTCGACGACATCAATTGCAGCGCCTGCGACGGGTCTCGATTGCGAGAGGAAGCCGCGGCGTGCCAATTCCGCGGTTGGACGATGGCCGATCTGGTTCACATGCCGCTGGACCGATTGGACGACGTCGTTTCGGATTGGAAGCTTGACCGTCGCGAAAAGAAGATCGCCGGCGAATTGGTCCGTGAAATTCAATCACGGGTCCGGTTCCTGCTGGACGTCGGGTTGAACTATTTGACCTTGCATCGCGGCGCCGCCACGCTGTCAGGCGGCGAAGCCCAGCGGATCCGCCTGGCCGCCCAACTCGGCAGCGGTTTGTGCGGCGTGCTGTACGTGCTGGACGAACCCACGATCGGGCTGCACCCGCGTGACAATTTGCGTCTGCTTTCGGCGCTGCATCGGTTGCGTGACCTGGGCAACACGCTGTTGGTCGTTGAACATGACCGCGACGTGATTGCCGGCAGCGACTACCTGTGCGATTTTGGTCCCCGTGCCGGTCGGCACGGCGGACGGATCGTCGCCGAAGGCCGCCCGACGGCTCTTTCGCCGATCGAACAAAGCGTCACGGCGGGTTACATCAACGGCACCAAGCACATTCCCTTGCCGTCCGTCCGGCGCCCGGTGATGACCGAAGGCGGCAAGCCGCTGGTGGATCATTTGACGTTGGTCGGCGCATCGGAAAACAACCTCGATCACGTCGATTTGAAACTGCCAATGGGCGTGTTGACCGTTGTCACCGGCCCCAGCGGCAGCGGCAAGAGCACGCTGATCGAAGGGACCTTGTATCCGATCCTGGGCAAGCGGTTGCACCGTTTGCGGATGAAACCCGGACGGCATGAAAAGGTCGAAGGCTTGCGACACATCGACAAAGTGATCCGAGTCGATCAATCGCCCTTGGGCAACACCCCCAGCAGCAATCCGGCGACCTACACCGGCGTGTTCGATACGATTCGAAACCTGTTTGCGATGATCCCCGAAGCGGCCGAGCGCAAGTTCACGGCGCGGACATTCAGTTTTAATGTGCCCGGCGGACGCTGCGAGACCTGTGAAGGCAGCGGGCAACGCAAGATCGAAATGCACTTCTTACCCGACGTCTGGGTGCCCTGTGAAGAATGCGACTCGCGGCGTTACAACGAAGACGTGCTGGAGATCAAGTATCACGGCAAGTCGATTGCCGATGTGTTGGCCATGCCCTGCGGCGAGGCGGTCGAATTGTTCGCCGCCGAACCTCGGATCGTCCGCGTGCTGCAAACCCTGTGTGACGTCGGTTTGGACTACGTCACGCTGGGGCAATCCGCACCGACTCTATCTGGCGGCGAAGCCCAACGCGTGAAACTGGCGTCGGAACTCGCCCGTCCGGGGACCGGCAAAACGTTGTACCTGTTAGACGAACCGACGACCGGATTGCACTTCGACGACATCGCAAAACTGTTGGACGTGATTCAGCGTCTGGTCGATTTGGGCAACACCTGTGTCGTGATCGAACACAACCTGGACGTCGTCAAGTGTGCCGACTGGATCATCGACATGGGGCCAGGGGCCGGCGTCGACGGCGGAAAAATCGTTTTCGAAGGCACGCCCGAGCAGCTTGCGGCGACCGCGACGTCAGCGACCGACGACCGGCCGGTGTCCGTCACCGCATCCTTTGTCGCCGAAGCACTTGATCCATCGCAACGCGCAGCCAAGCCCCAAAAGGCCCCCCCAAAAAAGGCCAAGACCGCCCGGCGAAAACAATCCACCTTGCGAATCGATGCGGCCGACCAAACGAAGTCCGTTACGGAGTCGGCGGCCAAAACGAACGGCCAAGTGAAGAAGGCGAAAGCCAAACGGAAGACCAAGAAACCTGATTCGAATTCCGTTTGGAAAACACTCGGCCGGAAATGGCATTCGATGCCCAAAGGGTTCGACGACAACCAGAAGCCGGATTGGCCGATCAAGTTGCCGGATCGATTGTTCGATCAAATCGAAAAGATCGGCGGTGAGGATTGTTTGCGGATGTCGGCGGCCAATCGAGTCGACGTGGTCGGCGCCGATGGTGACGTCAAGCTTTCGATCCGCACGCGCGATTTGGATGCGGTCAAGATCGTCGCCAACGAACCAATCGATCCGACCGAAGCCGATGATCTGGGCCACGCCAAGATCGTGGTCACAGGCGACAAGCAAGCGACCACACTGGCCATCAACCGGCTCGGCCAAGCGACCAAACCAGCGCTCCGCCGCTTCCTCAAACGCGCCCTAACGACCTAGCATGCCAGCGGGACGCGTCAGCGAGCGGCCCGTCACCAAATCACCATCACCGGCCACTGGCTCACGCCACGTGCTGGCATCACCACCGGCCACTGCCGTCACGCCACGTGCTGGCATGAAACCGCTATCTCTCACTCAATTCCAACAATGCCCCACACCCCTTCCACGCACGACCTCGCCGGCTGTGAAGAGGCGCTGCGCATGGCGATCCAGCACGGCGTCTGGGACGCGGCGGTGGCGGCGAAAGTCCGCTCGATGGTGGGGCAGGACCTCGCCGCCGTCGTCTTGGTGTCGCTGAATCTGCAATCCAAAGCGCGGGCGAAATTAGGTGACGGAATCTGGTGGTGCACCGAGCGTTCGCTCAGCCAAGCGACACCTGCAGCGGTCGCCGACTTGAAGGCCCGCTGGATGAACGGCACCACGGTGGTCGAAGGTTGTTGTGGATTGGGCGCCGACACCATCGCGATCGCCAAGGCATATGGTTCCTCCGGCCGTCCGATCACCGCGGTTGATACCGACCCCATGATGGTTGCCATGGCCACGGAAAACCTACGATTGAATTTGGGTTCCATCCCGGCGCAGATCGACGTGCGTTGTGACGACGTCGCCACGTTTGCGATTCCCGGCGACGCGACCGTTCATCTGGATCCCGATCGCCGCGACGATGCCGGCCGCAAGGTTCGCCCCGAAGACTACTCGCCGCCTTGGGACGTGGTGGAACAAATCCTGGATCGCTGCGAGGCGGGGATCGTCAAACTGGCGCCGGCCGCAGAGATCGAAGACCGGCCGCAGCGGCATCGCGTGTGGATTTCGCTCGGCGCCAATGTCCGCGAGCAAACGTTGTTGACAGGCAGCGCGATCGATCGGGCGGGTGAGAACCTTGGCCCGCCGCTTGCCGAATCCGCGCGCTCCGCGGTTGTGCTGGGGAAAGCTGGCAATGTTGCGATACACACCAGCGAGCGCATCGACGGCGCGGTCGAGCGAGTGGACCAGCCGATGGCCTACCTGGCCGACCCCGACGCCGCCATCCGCGCCGCCGGACTGACCGAATCGTTTGCCGATCAACACGGCTATGCCACCATCGGCGGCCCCCGCGGGTTCTTGACCGGCCAGACCGAAATCACCGGTGATCTAGCGATCTGTGAACCCGTGATTTGGTCGGGGGCCTGCGATGACCGCAAGTTGCGCAAGACGTTGCGATCGATGAATGGTTTCCCCTGGCGAGTCAAAACGCGGGGCGTGTCCCAGAATCCCAACGTGCTAGAAAAGCGCTACCGATCCTGCGGCGAGCGGCCGTTCACACTGTGGATCGGCAAGGGAACGCGTCGTCAATTCGCGGCGTTGACCGCGCCCGGATGACCGGTCCCACCTTCCGAGGTCGTGCGGTTTCTAAGTCTTTGATTCTAAAGGGTTCTTGCAAATATCTCTGGCGCCCTGAACCACAGGGAGGTCGATTGCCCACGGATAGCAGCGCGAACCCACGGATCCCAGGCCGCATCACATCCGTGGGTTCGCGCTGCTATCCGTGGGTTTATTTGGTTCTGCCAGACCTCCTTTCCGAACGCACCACCTCAAAGCAAGCGTCCTGCCAAGGGGAGTGAAACGCGTAAACGCTTCGTATCTCCGCGGGCAAAAACCGTACGCCCTCTTCTTGCGAAGGTAGCTACGTTTGAACTTTTTCCGATTTTCTTAGTCACATTTCCCACCCGCCTTCGACTCCCCTGATACAGACCGGCAAATCGGTCGTTTTCAGGTCGTATTCCACTCTTTGAAGGTTGGTTGTCATGTTCCGAGCGGTCAAGTATTCCGTCGCCGCGTTTCTGGCGGTCCTGATCGGCGGCGTTTTGTTGTTGGGGCCGGGTTTCTTTAGCTACGTGCGTACGTCGGCGCGGTCGGTGCGTGATTCCGTCCAGGAAACCGTGCCGATCGAGTTTGAATTGCGGCGGGCCCGAGATCTGATCGAAGCCATCTTGCCCGAACTTCAAGCCCAAGTGCGAATGATCGCCCAGGAAGAAGTCGAAATCGCTGCACTGCGGCGAGACGTTTCAGAAACCGAACACCGTCTGGAGGACGAACTGGCGACGCTTTCCAATCTGCGTGAACAGATGCGGACGCAATCCGTGTCGTTCAAAGCTGGCGGTCGCAACCTGAATCGAACGCAACTGACCGAGCAACTTGCCAGACGCTTGGACCGCTACAAGACGGGCCGACTTGCACTGGCCGCCAAGGAACGGTTGTTGGAAAAGCGAAACGAATCGCTGGCCGCGGCGCTGGCATCCTTGGATTCGATGCGCCACCGCAAAGTCGAACTGGAGCAAAAGGTCGAGGCGTTGGCGGCAGAGGCTCGTTTGGTTCAAGCATCCAAGATCGATGCGGGAATCCATCTCGACGGCAGTGAATTGTCGGATGCCGATCACTTGCTGCAACAGATTGAAACTCGATTGGCCGTCGCCCAGCGGGTCTTGGAACACGAACAAGATATCTTTTCCATCGACCTGGAGGGGGAAAGCCAAAGCGAAGATCAAGTCTTGGCGGAGTACGACGAGTACTTCGGCAACTCGAACGCCCCGCAACCGTTGGTGTCTAGCCTTTAGGCGACTCCCCCTCGCTGCGAAGCAGCGACAGGATGCGGCTACCAGTACGATGGCCCTTCCGGGCCGTCGTCCACAGGACTCCCCGCGACGACCTAGAAAGGACGTCGTACAGCGGTCAACACTGCCAGCGCGACAGGGGTGCCACCATCCGCAAGAGCGCAACACCAATTCAACAAGCTCCCTAACATCCCAACCGTGTTTCCAATCCAACTCAAACGAATCGAGACCGCGATCGACGCAGGGCGATTGGACGACGCCTTTGAGCTGCTGATCGCGACACCGCAGCGAGGGCACCGCGACGGCCAGCGGTTGACGGATTTGTTGATCGATCATCTGGTTCAACGTGCACGGCGGCATCTCGATCGCCAACACCACCGCGATGCCAGATCGGATGCGGACAAGGCACGATGTCTGGCCGGACGGACCAGCGAGGTCGTCAATCTGGTAAGCGAAATAGCGGAAATTGAATCGCAGCAGCGTGCCCAGGCGGCCGCCGAGCAAGAGGCAGCTCGGGAGGCTAAAATGCAAGGTCAACTCGGTCAATTCACGTTGGGACAACATCTCTTGCCACCCGGTCCAACCCATTCCAGGCTCGCCGCCGAAATCGAACGCAAACGCACGTTGGCCGCTGCGGCGGCCGATCGGATCGGCCAGGCGATCGCGTCACACGATTTTGAGGCGGGCGTTGCAATCGTCCAGTCGCTTGATGCAGAACTTCGACGTCATCGATTGGTGGTGGACAAGATCCGGGCACTGCTGCCGCCGATCCTGGAGCGGATTGTCGCCGACTTCGAGAGCGGTCGACTGGATCGTGGCGGCGACGGGTTGCAAATGGCAATCGCCGCGGCGCCGATGGATGCTCGCCTGAATGAACTGCGATCCTGTTTCGATCGATGTGCACGCGCAAACGAGTTGATCGGCCGGGCATGCTACCTGGAAGCCGATCGCGAACTCGCCTTGGTCTCGCAAGTGATCTCAAATGCACCTTGGATCACCGAAACTCGCAAGACACTCGCCCTGCTTGCTGACCAAGTCGCCAAGGTGCGTTCGGGTCCGTTGGGGCTGCTCGACGGTTACGTCCCGATCCCGACGGGTAGACCTGTTGGTGTTCAGGCTTTAGCCGCACACTCCGGCTGCGAAGCAGCGACCGGGGTTCGGCTAAAGCCTGGACACCAACGGGTGGACGAGCGGCAGGGCGCCAGGGTATTGCGGGTCGATGGGCTGGGGACGATCCTGTTGCTCGATGCGGAGCGTGTTTCGGTGGGGGCGTCATCGACGTCACAGCGTTACGATTTGCCGCTCCTGACCGAGGGGCCGTCGGCTGCGTTGTTCATCCGCCGCGCGGGCGAAGACTATTTTGCCGAGTCGGAGGCAGAGTTCCGTGTCAACGATCGGCCGACCAAACGCCGACTGTTGGCCGACGGTGATTCGCTGGGGTACGGCCGGCGGGGACGTCTCAAGTTCCGCAAGACCGTCCCTGCAAGCGGTTCGGCGGTGCTGCAATTGTCCGGGGCGGGGCTGGCCAAACGTGAGATTCGCTGCGCGGCATTGATGGCGGATTCGCTGTTGTTTTCGGGCTCCGGCGGCCACTTTTCGATCTCCGGCGGCGAGCGACCGATCGTCGTGTTTCGCTCGGCCGGCGGTTACGCGATCAAATTCGCCGAGCCGGGCGGTGACGTCTGCCAACTGGAACCCGATCGCCCGGTCTTACTCGGCCAGACGCGTTTTTCACTCACTCAAGTCAATCTGTCCTAAGGTCGCGGCATGCCAGCGTTTCACTACCAACAAGGCGATCGTCCGCTGGAGGGTTACACGATCCAGCACGCGCTCGGACGCGGCGGATTCGGTGAAGTCTACTTTGCGACCAGTGATGCGGGCCGCGAAGTCGCGCTCAAAGCGGTGCAAAACTACGAGGACATCGAACTGCGCGGCATCGGCCACTGCATGAATTTAAAGTCACCGCATCTGGTGATGATCTTTGATGTCAAACAAGGCGACGACGGAACACCCTGGGTGATCATGGAGTATGTTTCCGGCGCTTCCTTGCGAGAGATCTTGGATGCGTCACCCCAGGGAATCGATCCGGCGCAGGCGATGTTCTTCGTCCGCGAGCTTGCCAGGGGAATCGACTACTTGCACACCGCCGGAATCGTCCACCGCGACTTGAAGCCGCACAACATTTTCTTCGAAGACGGTGTCGTCAAAATCGGCGATTACAGTTTGAGCAAAGTGATCACCGTCAGTCATGCCAGCGGGCATACGATGACCGTGGGAAGCGTGCACTACATGGCCCCGGAGATCAGCATGGGGCGATACGACAAAACCGTCGATCTGTATGCCCTGGGCGTGATGTTGTATGAAATGCTGACCGGCAAACCGCCCTTTGACGGCGAAAGTGTCGGCGAGATCTTGATGAAACATCTCAGCGGTGAAGTCGACGTCGGCGCGTTGCAAGAACCGTTTGCCGGCGTGGTCCGCAAGGCGATGGAACGTGACCCGGCAAAACGTTACCAGTCGGCCCGGGAGATGGCTGATGCGCTGGGCTGTGAATCGACAAGGGTGATCGACGATTCGATCCCTGCCAGTTTGTCGTTGATCGGGAAAAAGAACACGTCCCCGACGAACCCAGCACCATCAAAGATTGAATCGCTGGGGATCGAAGACTTGGCCGACACCGTCGGAGCACGTCACGCCACCAGCGACACCGCCGAATCGGAAACACCGTCACGCGGACGCGACACGCATCCAGTGGTCGATGCGCGATTACGGCGGATGGCTGACGCACGGTATCTGACCCGTGTGGCTCTGTCGTTCGTGTCCACGATCCTTCTGGGGGCGCTGGCTTTTGTCGTCTCTCTCGAGGTCGCCGGCGATCTTGATGCGATCGCGCTGGTATTGATGCCGGTTTGGATCTGGCTAATTTCGATGCTGTTGGCGATGACGATTATTTTTTCCCAGCCGCCAGTGCCGCGCTGGTTTACCCCTCTGGCCACGCGGGTTTGGCTGCTCGGGGTTTGGGCGTTGATCTACGGCTTGCTTCACTATGTGTTCAATCGAATTCCGTTTGAAGATGCACTTGCCGGATGCTGGGCCGGCGGTCTGACCGCGACCCTACTGATGGACTGGCGGTGTTTCGCCGATCCGCAACGACCACAGCGAATCCGAGTCGGACGAACACTGATTGCAGGGGCGGTCAGCGGTGTTGCGGCAGGGCTCTATGGGGTCGCGCTGGGACTGAACGTCTTTCGACTGGACTATGTGATCCTGTCGATGGCCGCAACGATGGCTGGCGCGATCACGGTTCAGTTGACGTCGCTTTGGCAAGAGCCGAATGACACGCCGTGGGACCGAGGCGACGCATCGCGGCACAAGACGACCCCAGCCCGTCGACCTGGCGATGACCGTTCGCGGCCCAACAGCGCATTGACAAATTTCTTTCACGCTGAAGCATCGATCGAGGAGCACGTTTCCTAATGTTTGTCAGCTTTTTCTTACTGATCGTCCTCGGGATCTACCTTGGCATCTTGGTCGTCGTGATCGTTTCGGCGGTCAGTGCAAAATCGACTGCCGGCCGTGTCGCTGCGATCGTGGCGGGCTTGTTTTTGTTGATCATCGTGCCGTTGTTCCTACTGGCTGCCACGTACAGCGTGCGAGTCGCCTCGTCCGAGCACCATGTCTGGGCCGACCAGCACGCTGCGGGAACCCGAGTACCCGATCGACCGCTCGATTCGACCAGCGTCGATGTTCCGTCCATTCCCACCGGGGAATCGGCCTCCGCGGCTCCATCGCCGCCTCAGCGTCCGGTACCGCCGCCGGTCCTGAAACCGGTTGATCAGACGTCCGACGAGGATTCACTTCAGCCAAACACATCCTCCCAACAACAGCCGGCCGGAACGTGGCGAGCGACGGACACGGCGACTTTTACGGCAAACGTGTATCCGAGTGATGCTTCCGCGATCGATGCATTGCTATCCGGCCTGAAAGAGAAACTCGCCGAAAACCGAGTGCTGCTTCGTGACGACCAAAACGACAGCAACGACGTTGTTGATCCCGACAAGGTCGTCGTTTCCGCCGATGGCCCCGATCTTGACTCCTTGCTTCCGGCTGCGATCTCACGTCTGGGGACGCAGTTCTCCGCGATCGGCGTCGGAACACGTCCGGGCAACGCACCAACCAAACCGATCGAAAACGAGCTTGCGATTCATTTCTCTGTCTCCAAGTCGACTTTGATGCAGGCACCTTGGGATCAACAAGACCAGCTGCAAAGCCGACTGCTCACCTGTACCGCCACGATGGGCGGTCGCCAAGCCTCCTTCCAGGCTTTTGTGACCGAGAAACCTTGGGTCGAATCGTTCGACCAATTTGTGTCCCGGTATCCACAACGCAAATTCGTTGTCGGGTACTCCGGCGAATTTCAATCGACCGAGGGTCAGGCCCGCAAAGCCGCCTTGGAGGATGCGGTCCGGCAAGCAGCGTTTTCGTTCCGCGGAAAATCGTACGCGATCATTGACGACCGGCATGTCGTCGATCGATTCGCCCAGCGACTGTCCCGTTCTTACGGCGACGTGTGGCGAGAAGCCGTTCTGGTCGAAGTGCCCGATGCACAACAAGTCGATGTTGCACGCACGACCGCGGCCGAAGCGTTTGAACGTTCCCAAATCGGACGTCTGTTGCAAATTTTTGGAGTGGTTGTGCTGGTCCTCGCGACCATCGTGTTATGCCTGGGGCTGAACTGGGTGACGGAAGGCTACTATCGAAGCCAGGTCATGCTAGGATTGGCAGGCGTGGTCGTGATGGGAGGTCTGATTGTTGCCATGTTTCTCGGATAGGACGCCCCGTGAACGAAGCTGACGCGCATCTTCTGCAATTGATTGAAACCGGCGACCAAGACGGGTGGCGGCAATTCGTAGACCGATTCCAGCGTCGCTTGATCGCATTTGCGCTCCATCGTGTCGATTCTTTGGCCACCGCCGAGGACTTGGTCCAAGAAACGTTCGTCTCGTTCTTGGATGCGCGGGAAAACTATCGCGGCGACGGCGAACTAGAATCCTTTCTGTTTCAAATCCTGCGGTACCGCATCATCGATCATTACCGTCGCAGCGGCATCGCGCAGCCGTTGCCCGTGTGTCACTTCGGCGGAGAAAGCGTGATCGACGCACTTGCCACCGCGGAGTCGACCGAGCCGAGTGTCAGTTGGTACGTCCGACGTGATGAACAGAACCAAGCCACCACCGTGGCGCTGGCCGCCGCGATCCGTCGTCTCGCCGATGACTTGCAGTCGGGCGAGCGGTTTAAAGAGCTGGAAATCGCCGAAGGACTGTTTTTCGCCCGGCGACGCAATCAAGAACTCGCCGCGGTGATGGAGATCAGTGAAAACGAAGTTGCCGTGGTGAAACGTCGACTGATCGGACGACTGCGTGACGAACTGAGACGATCGGCGGAGCGTGCCGGCAACTGGCCCGATGATGCTTTGCTGGCCGACGGTTTGTTAAGTCGCGTCTGGGAAGCGGAACGCCCCAGTTGCCCCAAACGCAGCACGCTGGGCAAGTACACCCTGGGGATTCTGCCGGACGCCTGGGCCAGCTACGTGGATTTTCACGTCCAGACGCTCGGGTGTTCGTTTTGTCGAGCCAATCTGGAGGAACTCCGTCCCGGTTCGGCAGCCGGTGAAAACGCTGCCGCCCGCGACCGGTTGGTGCAATCCACCATCGGCTTTTTTCGGGCGCACGTTGGTGTCTAGCCTTTAGGCGATTCCCCTCGCTGCGAGGGGCGTCGATTGTATTACTGATGGGTTCAGTTACTTTTGTTCCGTGCGTCATCAAAGATCACTCCGCTCGGTTCGCCAACGGCGATCTACAACTTAGCCTGGGGTAAGACCGGATGAGCCCCAGCGAATCCGGGCGTAAACCCAGGTCCACTTTCCTGGGGTTGCGGTCACTTCGCTGCGCTCGTTCCCTGACCCCAGGCTATGGATGTGTATGCCCTTTGGGCAAGTGCTGCGGAATTCATTCCGCAGCATCGTGAAACAACGTTCTGGGCTAACAAAGAAGATCGATGATCACCACTGAGCGGTACTAACCCAAAAATCGCTCAGTAAAACAATCGACGTCTCAAGCAGCGACCGTGGGCGGCCTCGCCTACTTCTTCTTCCCATTCTTGTTCGGGTTCAGCGGCAGCACGTCGGCCCGCTCGGCATAGGCTTGCCATATGGCGGCCAGCGATTCGACTCGCTCGGGTTGTTCGTCGGCCAGATCGTGTTGTTCGCTTCGATCGGCCGCGATGTTGTACAGTTCCCACTTTCCCTTGGCCCCCTTGGCGACCAACTTGAAATCGCCGACGCGGATCGCACGATTGCCTTCGTGTTCCCAGTAGATCGCCTCGCGCTCGATCGGTTTGCCTTCGAAAGTCGGCACCAGGCTTTTGCCTTCCATCGGTTTGATCCGGTTGCCGCCATGAAACACGCTCGGGTAGTCAGCCCCCGAGACATCCACGGCGGTCGCCATCAAGTCGACCAGGTGGCCGGGCGTGTGTTCCAACTCGCCGTGACGCGTCACCTTGGAGGGCCAATGGACGATCAACGGCGTCGAGATGCCACCTTCGTGCACCCAGTGTTTGTACTCGCGAAAAGGGGTGTTGGAAACGGTGGCCCAGGCGCGTCCGTATCCGATGTAGGTGTCGGCCGGCCCGGCCATGACGCCTTTGCCGGTTCGAACCGGGAAACCATCGCGGGTTTGTTTGGGTTGCATGTCGCCCTGCAGGTAGTCCTCGGGCAATGTGGGCAGCGTCGCTGCTTCGGCGCGATCCACACCTTTACCCCCACGCCCGTAGTTTTCCGCACATCCGCCATTGTCTTGAAAGAAACAAATCAGCGTGTTCTCGAATTGTCCGGTATCGCGGAGTGCGTCGACGATTCGCCCAATGCCCTGGTCCATGTTGTCGATCATCGCCGCGTAGACTTCCATGTTGCGTTTTTCCCACTCCCAGAATTCGACTTCTTTGGAGTTTTCGGGGACCGGAAAGTTGGTCGTCGCGTTCGGATCGATCACGCCCAAGTCGATCATCTTTTGGTAACGTGCTGCACGAACGGCGTCGTATCCGGCATCGTATTTTCCTTTGTACTTTGCGATGTCTTTTTCTAACGCATGCATCGGCCAATGAGCCGCGGTGAAACTGACGTACATAAAAAACGGTTGGTCGCCGGTTTCGAAATGGTGTTCGTTGATGAAGCGAACGGCGTGATCGGCGATCGCATCGGTGTAGTAGAACGTGCCGTTGGTTTGATCCTCCGGCCCGTATTCGGGGTCGTCCGCGGGCGAGAGGTATTGGTTGTCTCGCGTCAACGTGTTGGGATCAAAAAAACTGCCGGCGCCGTGGATGGTTCCATAAAAGCGGTCGAACCCGCGTTGCCGCGGCCAGTTCTGTTTGTCGGCTTCGTTCTGGGGGCGGATCTGTTTGGTGACGTGCCATTTACCCGACAGGTAGGTGCGGTAGCCGGCCGGCTTGAGCACCTCGGCCAGCGTGACGCAGTTTCGATTCAGGTCGCCGCGGTATCCGTCATAGCCACGGTCGTTCATCATGTGCCCGATCCCCGCCTGGTGCGGGTACAGCCCCGTCAACAGACTCGCCCGGGTCGGGCAGCAGCGGGCGGTGTTGTAGAACTGGGTGTAGCGGATCCCCTTGTCGGCGAGGGCATTCAAGTTCGGCGTGTCGATTTCGCTGCCGTAACATCCGATGTCCGAGTATCCCATGTCGTCGGACATGATGTAAATGATGTTCGGAGGCTGCTCTGACGGGGCGCGATCGGCCGCCGTAGCAGTGGAGTGCGGACAAATCGTCGCCGCTGCGAAGCAAATCGCTGCAAATCGAAATCGTAGCATGAAAGATCCTCGGTGATGAATGTTCCGGTGGCTACCATCTTAACCTGCCAGCGATCGACCGCGTGGCGGTCATCGAATCGCTTTTCGCTTCCGAAACCGACTAGAATGTCGCATCTCCGGTCCGCGTGGGGAACGTCTTCAATGAGGGCTCACCGAATCGGCCGTGACCGCCGCACCCCGTTACCTGACTCGGTTGGAAACAGCCGAGTGACGATCAACCGATGAACAAACACGCTCTCTGGCTCGTCTTACTCCTCGCGTCCAGCGTCGCTGCCGAGGATCGGCCGAACATCCTGTTCATTTTCTCCGACGACCAGAACTACAAAACGCTGTCGTGTTACCCCGAATCGCCCGAATGGGTGCACACGCCCAACATCGACGCGTTGGCCAGACAGGGCATCCGATTCGAACGCACCTATTTCGGCGCCTGGTGCATGCCCTCCCGCGCCAGCTTCCTGACAGGCCGTCTGCAACACGGCATCCAAACGATGCGGATGGAGGGCCAGTACCCTGCCAGCGTCTACGATCCACAACAATGTCGTTTCTGGCCCGCCGAACTTCGCAACAGTGGCTACCACACCGCTCAGATCGGCAAGTGGCACACGGGCATCGACACCGGCAACGGTCGAGACTGGGACCACCAGATCGTGTGGAATCGTCCCGGGCACCCGGAAAACGCCGGCAACTACTTCTACGATCAAATCATGACCTTCAACGGAGTCGATCGTAAAGTCGACGGGTACTCGACGGACAATTACACCAACTGGGCGATCGACTACATCAAGGGCCAGAACCGCGACGAAACCAAGCCCTGGTATTTGTGGTTGTGCTACGGAGCCATCCACGGACCGACCACGCCCGCCGACCGACACGAAGGAAAACTGGCCGGCAACACTGCTCCCGTTCCCGAGGATATCTTCGGCCCCTGGCCCAACAAGCCTGCCTACCTGGCCAATCTGAACGCATGGCAAGAAGGTCCCGACGGCAAACCGTATCGCCGCAGCAAAAAAGTTGCGAAAAGCAACTTCAACACCAACACCGCCGGGCAGGGATACGACGATTGGGTCCAGCAATACAACGAATGCGAAATGGCGATCGACGAAGGCGTCGGTCGTTTGATTCAAACCCTGCGTGAAACCGGTCAATTGGAAAACACGCTGATCGTCTATGCCGCCGATCAAGGTTTCGCACTCGGGCAACATGGCATGAACAACAAAGTCGCGCCCTACGACGCCGCGATCGCTTCGCCCATGATCATTTCCCACGCCGGAAAGATCCCCGCCGGAAAGGTTTGCTCGCACCCGATCAACGCCCCCGACCTCGTCCGTCACTTTTGCAAAGCCGCGAACGTTGACCTGCCCTGGCGGACCGACGGGCGTGACATCAGTCGGCTGTTGGCCGATCCAGAAACCGACGACTGGATTCAACCGATGCTGATGACCCACACGGGACGCCGATACGGATCTGACACCGATCAAATGCCGGATGAAACCGGAATGTATGAAGTCGGCGGCATCCCCTGGTACGTGCTGCTGCGCGACGGCCGATACAAGTACATCCGCACAATGGTCGCAGGCGAGATGGAAGAGGTCTACGATCTGCACGCGGACCCGGAAGAACTGAACAACCTCGCGTTGCTGCCGGAGCACCGAACGTTGCTGATCTCCCTGCGGGAAAAAGCGATCGAGGAGCTGCACCGCACCGACGCAAAGTTCGTTCCGCATCTGCCGGCACCGCGGACACCCTAGTGCCGCGGAAAGGAGGCAGGTACCAATGGCACGGGCATAAGCGTTGGTGGCTAGCCTTTAGGCGATTCCCGGTCGCTGCTTCGCAGCGACAGTGGGCGGCTAAAGCCTGGACACCAGCGGTTGCTGCATCCCTTTTAAGTAATGCCCGTGCCCATCAGGTCCGGTACCGGACTGCGTCAATCACTCTTTGTTCACTCCACCATCGATCATTGAATCCCCGCTTCGCCATGGCTTCGCGCTACAAGACCCTACTGTTTACGTTCTTCGCCTTCATCGCGACAACCTGTGCCATCGCCGACGAACCCAACTCGCCGGCCGATTGGGATGTCGAGAATTACCCTGCGCCGAACCGGCAACAGAAGATCGACACCGACACCGGCACGTGGATGAATTTGGATGTCAGCCCCGACGGCAGCCAGATCGTGTTTGATCTGCTCGGGGACCTGTATCTGATGCCGATCACCGGCGCCGACGGCACCGAGGCGACGGGAAAGCAATACCCCAAAAACCTAACCGGCACGGTCGCCTGGGAAATGCAGCCGCGTTTCAGCCCCGATGGCGGCCAGATCGCGATGACCAGCGACCGAACCGGCAAGAACAAGAAAGCCGGCGACAACCTTTGGATCATCAACGCCGACGGGTCCTCACCGACTCAGGTGACCAGCGAAACGTACCGCTTGATCTGCAACCCCGTCTGGTCACCCGACGGCCAGTACCTGGTCGGGCGGAAACACTTCACCAGTCGACGTTCGCTCGGTGCCGGTGAGTTTTGGATGTTCCACCGCGATGCGATGGCCGCCGGGGCGACCGCCGGCGTGCAATTGACCGAGCGGCCCAATGACCAGAAAGATGTCAACGAACAGGTTTTCTCGCCGGACGGACGTTACTTGTATTACAGCCAAGACGTGACACCGGGCGACACCTTCGAATACGACAAGAATTCACACCAAGGCATTTACGCGATCAAGCGATTGGATCTGGTCGAAGGCGAGACCGAGACGCTGATCCGCGGTCCCGGCGGAGCCTGTCGACCGACGCCGTCTCCGGATGGAAAAACGTTGGCCTTTGTCCGCCGCGTCGGCGTCAAGACCGGACTGCACTTGTTCGACCTTCAATCGGGCGAGATTCGATTGGTCTATGACGACTTGGAGCGCGACATGCAAGAAGCGTGGGCGATCCACGGCGTTTACAGTGCGTTCGATTTCACGCCTGATGGCCGATCGATCGTGATTTGGGCGAAAGGGAAAATCCGCCGAATCGACCTGGAGAGCGGCGATGCGGAGACCATCCCGTTTCGAATCCGCGACACGCGTACCGTCAAGCCTGCGGTCCGTCACAAGATCCCCGTTGGTCAAGACGAATTCGACGTCAAGATGCTGCGCGACGTCTGTGTTTCACCGACCGGCGATCGGGTGGCATATCAAGCACTCGGATACATCTACCTCAAGTCACTGCCCGATGGCAAACCGATTCGTTTGACCAGTCAAACGCATCACTTTGAGTTTTGTCCGCAGTTTTCTCGCGACGGGCACTACATCGTTTACACCACTTGGAATGATCGCGAGCTGGGGACGATCCGAATCGCGTCGACCGATCCGAGTGCCAACGAAAACTGGATCGTGACCGACACCCCCGGCCACTACACGAACCCGACGTTTTCGCCCGACGGAAAGCAAATCGTTTATGAACGTGGCGGCGGTGGGCATTTGCGGTCGCCGCTATGGTCGCGTGAACAAGGCGTTTACCGAATCGGTTGGCGTGACGGCGTCGCCGAACGGATCACCGAATCGGGCAGCGATCCGCAGTTTGCCGCATCGGGCGACCGAGTCTTTTTGACGCGGCGTGGTGGCGGCAAGGAATCGGACAACGTCACGTTGTTTTCGGTCGACCTGGCCGGCCTGAACGCGCGTGATCACTACACCAGCGACTGGGCGACCGAAATGCAAGTCTCGCCCGACGGAAAGTCGTTGGCATTGATCGAACGGTTCCATGTCTATGTGACTCCCTTTGTTCACGCCCCCTCGGCGATCAAGGTCGGCCCTGGCGGGAAAGGATTGCCGATCGCCAAGGTCAGTGAAGAAGCCGGCGATTTTGTGCATTTTTCCGGTGACGGATCCGCGTTGCATTGGTCGCTCGGCGCGGAGCTTTCCACGTGCGATGTTTCGGACGCCATGGACAAGATCGCCGGAAGCAAGGAGGAATCGGACGCGGACACCAATGAAGCCTCCGCCGCGATTAATTCCATCAGCATCGGCTTCAAACATCCACACGACCAACCCGGCGAAACGCGTGCGCTGGTCGGCGGGCGGATCGTCACGATGGGCAAAGCCGGAGTGATCGAAAATGGAGTCGTCGTGGTCCGGGGGAATCGGATCGTCGCCGTCGGCCCGCGAGACGAAGTTGAAATCCCTGATGACGCGATCAAGACCAATCTGAATGGACAAGTGGTGCTGCCCGGGTTGATCGACACGCATGCCCACGGAGCCCAAGCGACCAGAGGGATTACGCCGCAACAGAACTGGATCGACTACGCCCGGCTGGCGTTCGGCGTCACCACGATCCACGACCCCAGCAACGACACGCACAGCATTTTCGCGGCCAGCGAGATGACCAAGGCGGGTGTGATCGTCGGCCCGCGGACCTTTTCGACCGGCAAAATCCTCTATGGTGCCACGGGGTCCTACAAAGCCGAAATCGAATCGTTGGCCGACGCGGAGTTCCATCTCAAACGCATGAAAGCGGTCGGGGCGTTCAGCGTCAAAAGCTACAACCAGCCGCGACGCGATCAACGACAGCAGGTGCTCGCGGCGGCGCGGAAGCTGGACATGTTGGTTGTCCCCGAAGGCGGTTCGACGTTCATGCACAACATGACCATGATCGTCGACGGGCACACCGGGATCGAACACACCTTGCCGGTGCAAACGGCCTACGACGACGTCATGGACCTGTGGCGTGGCACCGGAGTCGGATACACGCCGACCTTGAATGTCGCCTACGGGGGCCTGTCGGGTGAACGTTATTGGTATGCGATCGATGATCTGTGGTTGCACACGCGGCTTAAGACCTTCATTCCGCCACATGTCTTGAATCCACGCGCACGACGCCGTGAAAAAGCGCCGCTGGAAGATTACAACCACATCAAGGTCGCCGAGATTGCCCGGCAGGTCGTCGAACAAGGCGGACTGGTGCAAGCCGGCGGCCATGGTCAATTGCCGGGGCTGTGCACGCACTGGGAGATGTGGAGTTTCGTCCAGGGAGGCATGACGCCGATGCAGGCGCTGACCTGTGGCACGCTCAACGGTGCTAAGTACCTGGGGCTGGACGATGACTTGGGATCAATCGAAGTGGGCAAGCTGGCCGATCTGATCGTGATCCGTCGCGGCGCCGATCCGATCAAACAGATTCGTGATTCGGAGAAAATCCAATTTGTGATGGCCAACGGCCACCTGTTCGAAGCCGATCGAATGAACCGTATCGGTGACAATGCGCCACGTGGAGAGTTCTTTTGGGAGAACAACGCCGGTGCGGGTGTGTTGGCGACCGCATCCGAAGCGGTCGGCTGCAGCTGCCATCGCGGCCGGTAGATCACGCAGTGCGTGAAGGTCAGCGAGGTATAAAAGCACGACGGACATCAGCGGGATTGACGCACGTGTCGCCTTTCGTTTCGCCGTCGCGGAGAGGAGGTAAGAAGATTTCGGAGGTAAGAAAATGATGATTCGCAGATCAGTTTCGGAGGAGCCAATCTTCCTACCCCAAATCAGCCTCCGCCCAATGGCACGAGGTGGATTGATGGAAGGGATGGCAGAATGATTCGGGGCAGAATGATGGAGTGCGCGTAGCGAGCAGCGGCATGCCCTACGCGTGGCGCAACAACTGCATGAAGCGGCGGAGCAATTGGTCGGTCGCCGGTGTGTCTTGCACTTTCGCCTCGAACACGTCCAGCGGGTCACCGGTGATGGATTCGACGTATTGGGGATACGCATGCACCCGCTGGATAAACGCATGGCGGTCCAGCTCGGGATGGAATTGGGTCCCATAGATCGGCCGATCCTTGACGCGGAATGCTTGGTTTTGCACCTTTTCGCTCGATGCCAGCAAGATCGCTTGCGGGGGCAAGGTCACGACGCAGTCCTGGTGTCCCATTGGAGCGAGGAACCGATTGCCGAGCGGCCCAAACAGCGGCCCGAACAGCGGATCCTCACGTCCTGCCTGGGTCAGCCGGACTTCGATGGATCCCAATTCCGCATGGGACGCATCGGTCACCACTTCGCCGCCGAGTGCCTTGGCCATCGCTTGGAATCCCCAGCAGGAGGCAAACGTCGGTTTGGCCAATTCATACAACTCCCACATCGCCGCCAGCGCCGGTGGCAGCCATTCGCCGCCTGCGGCGACCGAGTAGTCTCCGCTTCCGCCTAGCAGGACCACATCGACGGCATCCAGCTGAGCGACGGTCGGCGGACCGGCCAACAAGTCGTGGACAGCGATCTGTGACGGATCACATTGCAACGCCCTGGCAAAACACTCGATCTCCTGCGTGCGCATCGGATCGTCGGCGTTGCGGATTTGCAGCAAGAGAAACCTGTCCATCGATCGCATCACTCCCAGGACCCGTGCAGTCAGCCCGGATAAGTCTATCACAAGCGGCCCAGGCGACCAGTCGCGTGGGCAAGCGGTCCGCCCCCCTGGCCGAGAGCACCACGGTGTTAAACCATACCGGTTGCAGTGGTTTTTGGTCCGGTGCACTGGCGATTTGACGACTCAGGTTTGCTACCAGAGGCAACATCATGTCAATCGTTCCGATACTACATTTGTCGTCCATCCGCTGCGGATGTACCTCGGATCAGATCGGCAAGGATGCCGGTGAGATCATTTCTCGTGGAGGGAGTCTATCGGTGTGCACGGATGCCATCAGACAATTCAAAATGTCATTGTCGGCTTGCTGCTTGTTATCCGTTGTCGGGTGCGCACAGGTTGACCAGCGCAGGGTCACGCCCGAGTTGCCGGGCCAGACCACTGCACCGACGAAGACACCGTTGACGGTGCGACCGGCGGTGCACCGCCAAAAGGCAGCCAAGACATCAGTTGGGTCACTCGATCGCGTCAACACCGTTGCGTACGCGGATGAGGGGCAACAATCCTCTTCGAGTTTCGCGGACCATCTGGAGCGAATCGCGTTGCAGCCGGTCGAGATGAACACGGTCGAGGCGCGGCTAGAATCATTCAGCGATCTCGTCGCGGCGGATGTGTCGCAAGCCAGCGCGGAAAACGTCTACACCCTGGACCAGCTCGAGCAACTCGCCCTCACCAACAACCCCGCCATTGTCGCAGCCGGCGCGACAGCCACCAAAGCCGCGGGGCTGCGCAATCAAGTCGGCACCCGGCCCAACCCGACGCTGGGATATTTCGGCCAGCAACTCGCCGATGAAAACACCGACCAACACGGTGTGTTCCTGGAACAGGAGTTTGTTCGTGGCAACAAGTTGGAACTCAATCGTGAAGTGCTGGGACACACGATGTCGGCCCAGCGTTGGGAAATGCAGACTCAACGCTACCGTGTTCTGACCGATGTGCGCGTCCGGTTTTATGAAGCCGTCGCGGCGCAGCGACGCGCCGACGCGACACGCAATTTCGAAACCGTCGCCCGACGCGGGGTTCAAGTTGCGATGGAGCGTCAGCAGGCCGAAGAAGGCAACTTGATCGAGGTCTTGCAGGCCCAAACACTGCTCAGCGAAATCATGCTGGCGGCCGAACAAGCAGAAGTCGAGTACCGAGGGGCGTGGCAAGATTTGGCCGCCGTCGCCGGGTTGCCCGAAGCCGCGCCGGCGCGACTGGTCGACGGGCCGGCGACCGAGAAAACCCCGCGCGATTGGCAGGCCGCCTACGACCAGATCCTTTCCGAAAGTCCGGAGTTGTCGGCGGCCAACGCGTTGGTTTGTGAGAAGTACGCCTTGCTGAAACGGCAACGCGTCCAGATGGTCCCCAACCTGACCGGACAATTCGGCGCCGGTTACGACAACGCGACCGACTCGGGAATGATCAATCTGGAATTCTCCGCGCCGATCCCCGTGTGGAACCAAAACTCCGGCAACATCTCGGCCGCCTACGCGGAATACACCCGCGCCCTGGAAGACGTCAAACGGATCGAGCAATCCATCAAGTCGCGACTGGCACGCACCGCCCAGGCCTTCGATTCCGCCTTGGCAGCGGTCACAAAATACGAACAGGAGATCATCCCGCAGACGCAGAAGAGCCTGGATTTGAGCGAAGAGGCCTATCGCGCCGGTGAACTCGAATTCCTGCAGGTCCTGGTCGTTCGGCGTAGCTTTTTCGAGTCGGCGATCCGCTTGATCGCCGCCGAAGGAAATCTGGCCCAAGCCAACGCCCAAGTCGAAGGGCTGTTGTTGACCGGTGGATTGGACGCCCCGTCCGACTACACCGACGGCGACGGAATTCGCGGCGTGTCCTTCGGCGGCCAGTGATGGCGGGAAGAACGTTGGTGTCTAGCCTTTAGGCGACTCCACTCGCTGCGAAGCAGCGACCGTGGGCGGCTAAAGCCTGAACACCAACACGTGTGCCCGCTACCTTCATCCGCCAACGGCTCCATCATTCTGCCTCCCATCGTATTGCCCCCATCATTCTGCCCCGTATCATTCTGCCTCCTCCCTACAGAACACGATCCAAGCAGGTGTCGCTCGCTTACGCTTCCCGCTGGCATTTCTCTCTCATCGTTTTGCCCCCATTGTTTTGCCCCGAATCATTCTGCCTCCTTCCTACAGAACACGATCCAAGCAGGTGTCGCTCGTCTACGCTTCCCGCTGGCATTTCTCTCTCATCGTTTTGCCCCCATTGTTTTGCCCCGAATCATTCTGCCTCCTTCCTACAGAACACGATCCAAGCAGGTGTCGCTCGCTTACGCTTCCCGCTGGCGTTTCTCTCTCATCGTTTTGCCATAGGAATCCAGATCGCCCGAGTCTGAATCATGGAGACTCGCTCAATGTCATGTGCAATAGCGGGTAGGGTTTGCCTTGTCCGTCAAGCGGTGATCGACCTGTGACGCGGAACCCCATGCGTTTGTAAAAGCCGACCGCTTGCTCGTTTTGCTCGTTAACGTCAACCCTTGCTGCTCCCTGCTGCTCGATCGCGTGCTCGGTCAACAGCCGTCCGATCCCGGAGCCTCTTCCCTGCGGAGCAACGAACAGCATTTCGATGTTCCCTTCATGCACGCCGCAAAACCCGCGGATCTCGCCTGCATCGGACTTCGCGCATCGAAGGTCGACCGCGTCAAAGTACTGGTCCAAGATCATCGGTCGGAGCCTTTCGATGTCGCCTTCCTGCAGAAAGTCATGCGTGGCTCTCACGGACGCCTCCCAGATTTCGATCAACGTTGAATAGTCATTCTGGGTCGCCTGCTCGACTCTCATCTCGTCCTACTTCCTTTTCACTGAACGTCATTAAATTCATCTTGGCCCCCAAAAGTGGCCCTGTCGCTCTTCGCAATTGTGGCCCTGGTGCAGGGCCACCCTGATCCTAGAATTGCGGTCGAGTGTCCCGCCCACAAAAACTTCGTCGAACAGGTGAAACTGTGAAACAACTCTTAGCAAATCTTGTTTTAGTGATCGCCACCCTTTGCACAAGCCACGTCGCCAACGCCCAACAGGCGACAATCACCGCACCGGAAACGTGCACCATCAACGTCAAAGACAGTGTCAGTCGGTCGACGTTCGACCCGTCGCTGCCGACGATCGGCGTCCTGCTATTTGACAGCGTCTTGATGACGGAAGTGACCGCGCCGATCGACGTGTTTTCCAAGCCGGACAAAGACGGAAAAAAACTCTTCAACGTCGTCACGGTCGCGCGAGCCCTCCAGCCGGTTTCGATGGAAAGCGGGCTACGAGTCGTACCGGATTATTCGTTTGACGATTGCCCCGAATTGAACGTTCTGGTGGTGTCCAGCTCCTATGAAATGGAATCGGTGATTGCTTCCGCCGAGATCGTGGACTTTGTCAGATCAAAAGGAAAAACGTCGGACTACACGATCAGCAACTGCGCCGGTGCCCACTTGATTGGCGCAGCCGGCGTCGCCGATGGCCGCAAGATCGTCACCTACATCGGCGGAGGCAATCTGCTTCAAGAAACCTATCCGAAGCTCGCGGTCCAAGATGACAGCCGCGTGAGTTTCGTGAAAGACGGCAAAATGATCTCGTCCAACGGCAACCTCGCCAGTTACATCTCCGCGTTAGAGTTGCTGCAAGAGATGACGAGCCGGCAACATCGCAACTTCGTCGAATCGCATCTGTATCTGGACCGATTGAAGAACTACAACCGCTGAGACGACACTGTAGGGGCTCACTTTTGCAGCTCTTTCGCCCAGCGACGGACCGCTCGACGGATCGATTCTTTGTCGAACGCGGCAAAGCCCAGAATCATGCCAGGTGCGTCCCCGTTTCGCGAATACATGCTGACCGGGTGAAATTCAACTTTCGCTCGGTTGGCTGCCGCGATGAGCTTGGTTTCGGCCGCTTTCGTGACACCGCGTGCCACCAGGTGCATCCCCGATTCTGGCTGCTCGACACCAACGTACCCGGCGAGGTGTTTGTCGAGCGTCTCGAGAAGGACCGTCTGTCGTTCGCAGTACAGCGCACGCATCCGGCGAATGTGTTTCACAAAATTCCCGGATTCGATGAAGCGGTGCAGCACCATTTGAACGAGCGGCGGTGACGCTCGGTCCTGCAGAAAACGCGCATAGGCAAAGGTCTTCGCCAGGTCAGCCGGCACAATCAAGAATCCCAACCGGATCGCCGGATACAGCATCTTGCTGAACGTTCCCATGTAAATCGTACGCCCCGAAGAATCGAGACTGCTTAACGAAGCATGGGGGCGTCCGGCATAGCGAAATTCACCGTTGTAGTCGTCTTCGACAATCCAGCTTTTGTGGCGTTGTGCCGCGGCGATCAGTTCCAACCTGCGATTCAGGCTCATGGTCATGCCCATCGGCCATTGGCCACCGGGTGTCACACAGATCAGCTTTGGCGGTGCGGTGTTTTTGGGAACTCGCGACAAGTCGATCCCCTGGGAGTCCAGCGGCAACGGTATCAGGCGTGCCCCCGCGATCTCCAGCAATCGGTTGGCCGGCGCGTTCCCGGGCTCTTCCACCCAAACCGCGTCGTCACGCTCCAACAGTAACTGCGAAATCAAGGTCACGGCCTGCTGCGAACCGGAGGTGATCACGACCTGGTCCGCGTGGCATGACAGCCCTCGCGAGACCGCCATGTACTGGGCAATCGACTCTCGCAGCGGCTGATAGCCTTGCGGATCACCAACGCATAAATGGCGTCTGGACCACCGGGCCTGTTCGTTGCGGAAGCGATTCCAGATTTCGAGCGGAAACTCATCGATCGCTGGTAAGTGGGGAGTGAACGCTTTCGGTGCCGCCGTCATCGTCGGCATCCAGCGGGATTCGTCGCAGAACTGCCGGCCCAAGGGCGACAGACATTCCACGGGATTCATTTGCGGTGCCACTGGACTCGTGGTGGCGTCGAATTCAAACGCTTGCGGCGGCATTTTGGCAACGCGTGTTCCACTGCCGCGAACCGACTCCAAATACCCCTCGGAGATCAATTGATCATACGCGGCCAGCACCGTATTGCGAGAGACGCCGATCGCGGTCGCAAGGTTGCGGCTGGAGGGCACACGGTCATCGGGACGCAAGGTTCGGTCGGCGATGGCCTGCCGCAGATGATGCTCCAGTTGCTGGTAGACCGGCGTCGCAGAATCAGGAATCAGCTGAATGGACTCGAACTCGAACTGCTCGTTTCTGCGCCGCGACATGACTTCTGCAAAGTGGTCCCGTTGAATCACCATAAAGTGGCCCTTTCTCGGATCCACCTGGATTCTATGATTCTACTGCGAAACGTTATTCCATAACCATCGGAGAATGAAATGCGAGCAGATTACTTTCAAACGGACCACCGATACATCGAAGCGTTGCTTAAGAAACCCGCCGCAGCGGTCTAGCCTTGCACGATCAAGTCGCAAAGCTCCCCAAGAGTATCAATGGCTTGATCGGCCGTATGGCGCTAGCCTACGGGCCTTGGTTCACAATCTCTGTGAGTGGGGCCCGTACGCTCGCGCGAAACGGCTAATCCAGTCAGCAATTCGATTGAATCAAATAGGCGCAAAATCTTGGTCCGCCGCAAACCGCCGAAAACGTCTGCTGCCGTGATCAGAACGAAGCCACCCTCTGGGATACGATCCGCCAACAAGAGCGTCGCCATGATAAACTGGGCAGCCCCATGACTCGCTGACTCCAACGGAACTTGTGTCCCACCATGCCAACCTTCACGCCAAGAACTCGCACCTTCGTTCTATTCTTCGCATTGCTATGCACCGGGATCGCCGCCGTCGCAGCCGACGGACTCGTTAATCCAACCGATGCAACAAACCAAACGGTTCAAGAAACGGGTTCTAGCGTCAAAGAGGGCACGCCGATTTTCTTGACGGCAAACGACCTGTCGATCGTCACCGGAAAGCCTTCGCTAGTGACCATGTCCAGTGGGTCCACACACATTCCCGTCTGGTCCTTGTCCGGCGGCACCACCGGCCAGTCCGTCGCCGGAATCGTCAACGGTCTGCCCAACGAGTGCGTCGCGGTGAGGGTCGAGATCGTGGTCACGACGACGGACAAGACGACCAGCCCCGAGTTCCAGGATCTCTATCGCGTCCATTTGTCTCAGTTGGTCGATGGCGTTCCGTTCACGGACCGGTACGCGCTGGGAAAACCCGTGCAAACCAAGCTCCCCGCCGCACCGTTTCACACCCGGACGATTGTGCTGGAGACGTTCTACCAAGTGGATCCCGACGCTCCCTTGTGGGTGCGGATCCAGCGTGAACCGGGGCTTCCCGGCGACACGTTCACCCGGCCCACTGGCTTGGCGGTCGTGAAAGTGACACCCTTGATGACCGACCCTCCGAAAGCGCACCTCGTGCAGGACGTGGCCGGCTATAACTCGTGGCCGATGATCCAGGCCATCGGAGAAAAACTCGTCTGCACCTACAGCAGGGGCTCAGCACACTCGATCACCGAAGACGCCCGCGCCGTCTACGCACGCACCTCCACCGACGGCGGCGAAACATGGACCGAGGAAACGGTGGTCGCCGACACACCCGGATACGGAGAGGTCACGGTCGGAAAAGGTCTGGATTCCAGCGGCGCGATGTTGTTGTGGGTGCGCCGCATCGGAAAGGATTGGAACCACGACCTGTACCGAAGCACGGACGGCCAGACGTTTACGCTGCTATCCACTCCGAAGCTGGACGTTCAACCGATGCAGATCACCGACGTTTTCTCCGTCCCCGGCGTCGGACTGATGGCGCTGTGGTTCGCGGGAAAATACAATGACCAAGCCGTTCATTCTTGGGGCATGATGACCAGCAGCGACGATGGCGTCACTTGGAAACAAACCACCATCGAATCCGAATTGACAAAACAGGATTGGCCGACCGAACCCGCCGCCGTCTACCTGGGTGAGGGGCGGATCCTTGCCGTCGCGCGGACCGAAACCGGCCCCACCCAGTTCCAGATGATGTCCACGGATTACGGCGCGACCTGGACCCGCAAGCGAACCAACATCGGTGATATCGCGGCATCCACGCCCAGCCTGATCCTCGATCCCTATTCCGGATTGCTGAGCAACTATTACTATGAACGTGGCCGAGGCCTCCTCCGCCGCCGCGTCGTCGATCCGGAGCACATCTTTGAACATCCACAAGACTGGCCCGCGTCGGAGATCGTGACCCTCGCCAGTCCGGTCATGTGGGACTCGGGAAACGCAAACGCAACAGCGATCGGGAACGAGCACTACGTCGCGTTCTATTCCGGCAAAGCTCCCAACACCTCCGTGCTCGTTTCCGAGGTCCCGGCGCCGATCGACAAGTAATCACGTCGTCGACCACCGCATCATTCTGCCCCGCATCATTCTGCCTTTCCCCCACTGACTCCCATCGACGTGGCAGGACACCGTATCCTACCAATCAGATCGATCGCCTGACTGACAACGAACTCCAACTTTGAAAACCATGCAACACCCCGCAATCATACGAAAGCCCGGCGAAGGGCGCAGGATCGGCATCGTCGGCGACCTGTACCGGTTCCTCGCCACCGGGAAAGAAACGGGCGGGAAGTACGCCACGTTTGAGGCGATCGTTCCGCCCGGCAGCGGCCCGCCTCCGCATGTCCACAGCCGAGAAGAAGAGTCGTTCTTGGTCCTGGAAGGCGAAATGACGTTCCAGTTGGGCGACCAGAGGTTCACGGCCGGCGAAGGCACGTTCCTGAACATGCCCGTCGGCAGTCTTCATTGCTTCAAGAACGAATCAAACAAGACCGCACGGCTGCTGATCACCTTGGCGCCGGCCGGGATGGAGGAGATGTTTTTCGAGGTGGGAACACCGTTGGCCGATGACGCCGACACCGCGCCGCCACCCAGCGAGGTCGAGATCAAAAAACTGCTCGACGCCGCACCTCGTTACGGCCTCGAAATCAGGGTGCCGCAAAAGTGAAAGCAATGGCACACAAGAAAGGGCTTAAAGGGGACGGGGTGAATGGCACGGGCTTAAGTCCATACGCTGAGCCGTAGGCGCTAGCCTCGGGCCTTACCTTAAGTCCATACGCTGAGCCGTAGGCGCTAGCCTCGGGCCTTGCCGCCGTGTTAAAGGCGCATCAGGGCCCGCGGCTAGCGCCGTCGGCTCACTATGCCCTTGCCATTCGGGACGGGGGTCTTTTTTCTTTCCGTTTCGGCCAAAAACGAAGTCGCCGGCGATTTCCTTCCCCGTTCTGTAACGCCCTGCGTACCTGGGTTGGCGGGTGCCGTGGTTGACTTCAGCGGCACCGCCACCGGTTTGGCAACTGCCGACGGCGAACAGCAACCTCTTGTTAACTGAACGGGAATCCCATGAGCGATGGTATCGTTGACGAACGGAGCGTGTCCCCTCCGGCGGCCCTTTTGGCCGACTTTGGTTTTGATGACGACAAACTGAAATCGAATCACAAGGCCTGGCTGGAATCCGCGGTGGTCGACCGGATTCGTTCCGTAGCGATGAAGCCGGCGGACGGCTATTGGGAAATCCGTCTCGAAGGAGCAGCCAGCCAGATCGGCAGCGACGGCTACAACCTGCAATTGTCACAGCGGCGAGCGGATCAGGTGCAGAACTACATTCGGGGGCGGCTCGCCGGGCATCCGCTGACATTTCGAGTGATCCCCAGGGGCGAGAGCGTGCCGGTCGACCCGGCCGTCCAGGACAACGCTTGGGACCGGGCCGTCGCCGTGATCGTCACGAAATACCGCTTGCCCAAGCCCACGAAGAAGCCGAAAAAACGCAAGCTGCCGCCGACGAAGATCCCCAAGGTCATCCCCCCGATTCCGAAAACCAAGTCGTTTTCTATTCAGGTGATCAGCGGTGAAGCCGAGTCGCTGTTCAGCCTGGCCGCGCCAACTGGCCTGGCCAAAGGCGTGGCAAAACGAATCGCCAAACGTATCGGTGCGAGTGCGAAATTTGTCGAGAAGATTCTCAAAAAACTTCCCTTCCCCAACGCTCGTTTCGGGCTCTTGGCGTTGGAAGTCGAGGTCGAGATCGTCGACAAACTGTTCAAAGAATCCGCACGTTACACCATTGAGCACAGTGTGCCCTATTGCAGCGGCGGAATCACGGGTGCACCGAAGAAGTTTGAGATTCGACGCGGCGACAAGGCGACGTTCACGGACTTGCGGGCCATCGAACCGGACGACTTCGCCGGCGACGCGTTCCTGTCCATTGCCGACGAGCGGTTCAGTTTTGGAAAACCGGCCAAGGGGCGAGGATTTCGGCATTCACGCGTGGACCTCGATTTTCGCTGGATGCCGAACAACGTCATTTTCGGTGATGTCGGTGCCGCGGTAGACTTCGAACTCAGCTAGCGAACCCTTACCGGCGTCGGAGGACATCCTTGCGTCGCACTTGGAGTCGATGATCGAATCCGCCGAGTGAGACGGCCGGTCTGCGACTCCAATATTGCATCTCCGCCCCTTTCCTGGCCTGCGCTTGCTTGTCGGTCAGCGTTTGCCGGCAAGCGATCCCATCAGACCGATGAATCCGGCAACGGACAGCCAACGCACGGGACCGGTTTCAAAAATGACAGTCGCGGAAAGAACAATCGCCGCGGTGAACCAAAAGACCGCCCGGTCGATTCCCTGCCATCGCCGTCCGCGGATCGCCATCGCGGTCGAATAACCCATCCAGATTGCGGCGAAGGCGAGATTGACGTACACACCCCATCCAGCTCGGATCCCAGTGACTCGCTCGGATTCCTTCGCCGTCGCCGCGATCGCTGCCGCATGGCTCCAGCCGTATGCGAGTCCATAGCTGGCCAGAATGTGCAGCGTGATCATCACACTGCCGAAAAGCCAAGCGAAACAGTAGACTCTCTGCCGCGCACGGTTGCCGACATGAGAATCGCCGCTGCGCGCGAAGCTGCCGACAAACCAGCCGACCAGGGCCAGCCAAACCGGAACATAAATCAACGCGTCATCGATCATGGTAAGCCAATGGACCGGAAGGGCGCAAGGGTGATACACCCCGGTTCAGGTTCCCAATGCAGGAAGAACATGCAGTGCGAGGTCCACGGCAAAGTGAGCCAACATTGCGGCGATCAGACTACGCCGCCAATACAAGAAACCGAACAAAACGCCGACGAGTGTGTTCCCCATCATCGTCGCCGCAATTCCGATGCGATCGGCTGCGCCATAGGAGGCAAGCTGGGGTAAGTGCATGGCCGCAAATACCAGAGCAGAGACAACAATGGCCGACCATCCGACGACCGGAGAAACGTCCTGTCGAGCGAGCAGCCGCAACACCGTCCAGGCAAGAATCGTCAAGACCCCCAGACGCATCCAGACCTCCTCTCCGACCGCAGCACCGATTGAAACCATCAGCCCACCCCAGATTCCCCGGTGTCCAAGTGTCGGCAATTCTGGTGGCAGATACGGCTGAGCGACGAATCGAAGTAAGAGCAGCGAAATCCCCAATGCCAGTCCCAGAGGGATGGCTAGCTTGGCATCCTGAAGGAGTTTCTTTCCCGATCCTGGCGTTCGATACAGTAGATCGGTGACCAAAGGCGCGCCGAGACCGATCGTTTGCCCGAGCATCAGACCTAACGCCGCCAGTGGAATCGTGACGGCACACAAGACGATGGCACTGGGCCCCAATACGGCGAGGAAGTTGCCGTCGAAGGTAGCGGCCAAGCTAGCGAGTTGGGTGACCAGAGTCAGGCCCACCAGCACAGTGAGCGGAAGAAGCGTTGATCGTTTCAGCCCGAATGCCGATGCTATGCTCATTTCGATGGTGATATCAACGGAGGAATGTGAAGCCCAATCGATGTTCGTAACTTGCGTCTAAATCTTTGCCGCAATACGAGGTCTTTCTACCAAGATTTTCGATTTCCGGGGCGTCGCGTGCCACGCCGCGGAGAAACGAGTCAAGGCGGTCGTTTGGGACGCCGTCACACTGCTGCAACTGGTATCGACCAGCGCAGTCTATGAAGATAGTCTGCACATCAACCGCCAATTTTTTGAGCTTCTCCGAGTATCCGAGAGCTGCCACTAAGTTCCCGGAAGAACCTTTTCCGGACGAAACTGGGAATCCATGATCAATCCAGGTGCAAATCCAAGAAGCGTTGTTGCGATTCCTCGGTACCGATCACAAACATTTCCGCGTTCGCCGGGAGTTTCGTGTCTGGATCCGGATTGACGAGCAGTCCCTCGTCGCCCTGAATGGCGATCACGCTACAACCGGTTCGTTGCCGCACGGCGTTTTCAACCAGCGTCTTGCCGGCAAGTGACGAGGGCACGTGCACTTTGAAAACGTCCAACCCTTCGGCTAACAGCAAGACGTCGCTGCGTCGGAGTAGATTGAAGATCACGTTGGCTCCCATAGACGACTCGGAGATGACGAAATCGGCACCGGCACGGTGAAGTGTATGGATATTACGTTCGTGCGTCGCACGACTGATGATCTGAACGTCCGCATGCAACCGTCGGCAATACAACGTCAGGTAAACATTGAGCGCGTCGTCGTGGGTCGTAATCACCACCGCAGACGTTTCCATGATCCCCGCTTGCTTCAGGATTTCCAGGTCGGCCGCGTCGCCTACGATCACTCGGTCATCGTGCTTGCGCCGCTCGTCTTTTTCCACCACCCGAAAATCAATGCCCTGCTGCTCAAGGCCACGAGCGGTTGCTGACCCGACACGGCCGAACCCGATAATCACGATCGGAACATTGCTGAAGTGATAGATACAAAACAGACTGTCGTATTCATCGAGTTGCTCACGGGTGCCCGCCATGACCAAGATCGTATTCTCGGTAATGAGCGTGTCGGGACCCGCGTTTTGGTAGCGTCCCCGTTCCCAGACTCCCGACACGCTCAGATTGACGTGATCACGTAGACGAATGTCGCGAAGCGTTCGACCGACCAACGGCGTTCTGGCCGCGCTGGCCTCGGCGATCAACAGATCATCAAACTGCCCGATGACGTGTGTTTTGGCGTCACGACCGATCACGCGTCGGGCCAGCGACCGGCCCATCATTTCAGCGAGTTCCAGCACCCGCGTGCACCCGGCAAGTTCCAAAATGTCGACCGAAGCCACGTTGGCGGCGGTGGCAACGATCGGCACCGTTTCGGAGACTTCGCGTGCCGTGAAGGCGACATTGGTATTGATGACGTCGGTGCCGATGGTGGCCACAAGTGCCGCCGTTTCGGTGCGCAACAGCCGGTAGGTCTCAGGGTCGTCCAATTCACCAACGACGACTTTCAAGTCCAGGTCGTGAAGTCGCAAAGCTTCCGCGACATCCGACACGAGTATCACATACGGGTATTTGAACTGCGTCAGCCTTTTGATCAACGCTGCCTCGACCGGGCCGTAATCCGTCACAATCACGTGACCCTCGGTATTGGCGGGCAATTGACGCGGTGCCCGTGCGGCTTCCTGGGCTTGCATCCACGGTGCATAGAAGAATTGAATGAAAGTGAAGGGCAGCAGGATCAGCATGAACAACGTCCCGCTCATCAAGACGACCATCGAAAAGAGCCGCCCCAGATCCGTGTGAAACGTGATGTCGCCGAACCCCAGCGTGGACATCACCGTCAACGTCCAATAGATGCCCGTGATCCAACTAAAACGTCGACCCTCCCACGCCATCAGGTGATGAAAGATCACGCTGTAGATGGCAATCATCCCGAACATCAAGAGTGCGAACTGGGTCAGCACCCGCAAATTACGGCGACTGGCACGGTTCCGCATAAAATGCAGGTACAGCGTCGTGAACGATTTCATTGCATTCTCGATGTCGACGGCTCTGCTCTCGATTGCACCGATGCACCGGATGATTCGTCGTAGGTCAGTCTAACAATGCCGACTTGGAAGTTCAAAGCAAAGGGCGCAACGCTTCTACCAGTGGCGCGTTGACGCCTCTGGGAAAACTTGCCCGCGCGTGTTCGCATCACTTCGCTGTTGACGATAACTCGAATACTTCGTCACCGGCGGTCTTACGCAAACGACGTTGCGGCAATTGCTGCGGCCCAAAAACAAGGCTGAACAAATCACATGATGGGAATGTCCAACGGGGGGCTCTGTTCGACGCACTTGCAATTCAGTGGTCTTGTAACCGCGGGCCGCATCCCAGACACAATGTTAGGCTTTGTCCCTCAACCCGTAGCGGAAGCCGCCAAGGCTTTCGACGCGCAGCAGTCCACACGGGAAAAGCCGGAATTCTTGGCGAATTCCGCTACCACAGACGACCCTTGCCGGGTTGAGGGACAAAGCCTGGTCCGAGACAGATTGCAGATCGATGCCTGGTAAGGAGCGTTGTTGAGCAACGCAGCCTGCTCCGCAAGCCGATCGATGTTGGCCGAACGAGCATCCAGATGGCCAGCGGTGGAAGTCTCGGCGTGTTAAAGTACGCTCACGCAACCGACCCGAACCAAGTCGGCTTTGGGCCTTCGTTCACCCGACGGCCGGACCGATTCGCTGTCTTACGCACGTTCGTTTTTTGACAGCCCGGTCAGTGCAAGACTACAAGAATTTTCCGGAATACATTAATGGCCCGAACAAGAGTTCAATTGCTGCTTTCAATCCTGCTGACCCTTGTCATCTGCGTGCCCGCGTCCGCCTGGTCGGCTGACGAATCGAAGCCGGAAAAGCTGCGGATCATCACGCACAATGTGTGGTATGGGTTCACCAAAAAGACTGAACCGCGATATGCCGACTGGAAACGCTGGATGAAGGCTCAATCGCCCGATGTCGTTTCATTGCAGGAGTTGAACACCTACACCGAGGAAAGACTGCGAGCAGATGCGGAATCATGGGGGCATCCGTATTCCGTACTACTGAAGGAAGACGGGTTCCCCACCGGGATCACTTCCCGATATCCGATCCAGGATGTGAAACGAATTCGCCAAGGATTCCACCATGGTCTGCTTCGATGTCGCATTCAGGGCATCTGGTTTTATGTGATCCACTTTCATCCTTCCAATTTCCAGCGGCGGATCGATGAAGCCGCACTGTTGAAGCAGGATGTCGACTCACTCCCCGAACAGAATCCGAAAGTCGTCTTGGCCGGCGATTTCAACGGGTTCTCCCCAGCCGACCAGTCACAGTATGACTCAGATCAGCAACTGGTTCCGTTCTTCAGGAGCCTCGATCAGAAAAGCCCCGGAGCCCGCAATCTGAATGATGGAAGAATCGACTACGGCGGCATTCAGGCAATTCTGGAACAGGGATACACGGATCTGATCGCCTCGCGCAGATCTCCTCACCTACCTTTCGTCGGGACCTTTCCGGGCGCACTTGTAAGCGATCAGGATCATGGGACGGATCGCCGGTTGGATTACATCTTTGTCTCTCCATCGCTGCGTGATCAGGTGGAATCGGTCGCGATCCTGCGTGACCCCTGCACGGAAATGCTCTCGGATCATCTCCCTGTGACCGCAACGATCCGGCTTCGTGAACCCGCGGGTCAAGCATCCATATTCGCATCAAAGCCGGAACTGCTGCAGGAAACAGGAGCCGGTGAGGGGCCGGCGTGGCATCCGAAACTGGGACTGTTGACAAGCGGGGAAGGAAACATCAATCGGCGCACACCGGCGGGAGAGCAAAGCGTGTGGTTTCGCAACGCCGGATCCAACGGACTGCAATTTGACCAACAAGGCAACCTGGTGATCTGCCAGTCGGCTCAGCGACGTCTGGTGCGGCGGAGTCAGGATGGTTCGCTGCAAGTGCTGGCGGACCAATTCCGGAACACGAAATTCAACACCCCCAACGATCTGGCCATTGATGCAAAGGGACGGATTTATTTTACCGACCCGCGTTATGGTGATCGTTCCTCCATCGAGATGCGGGATGATTCCGGCCGCCAAGTGGAAGGCGTTTACCGAGTGGATCCTGACGGTGGGATTGCCCGCATCATCACGCATGAAGTTGACCGCCCCAACGGGATCGCAATCACGTCGGACGGTCGATTCCTGTATGTCGCAGACAACAATAACAACAGTCGTGGCGGGGCGCGCAAGCTGTGGCGATTCAACCTGAACCCCGATGGCAGCGTTGACACCGCGACACAGAGGCTGATTCATGACTGGGGATCAACGCGGGGTCCGGATGGCCTCAAGCTCGACACCGCAGGCAGGCTTTACGTTGCCGCCGGACTGAATCGTCCGAATCTGCCATACGAAACCGCAGATCCGCCTACCGCTGGGATTTACGTGTTTTCTCCTGCGGGCGAATTGCTGGAATTCGTGGCAATCCCCCGTGACGAAACCACCAATTGTGCCTTCGGAGGCGCCGACGGAAAAACGCTGTTCGTCACCGCGGGAGGAACGTTATGGAGTATCCGCACAACAACTCCCGGCCAGGTGTTCTGAAGCGATGGCATTCCGGAAATCCCAGTCGATGTCACGGAAGCCTAGGCAAGACTCGCGATTGAGCGACCGGGATTGCCGCTATTCTTTGCCGCTCGGATCAAGACGTCGATGTTAAATTCTGATTCGATCGTTGGCTTACGCTTTGATTTCATCAAGCTGCTTGGTCGCGATGCCGACCGGGCGGTCAATCGGAACCCCGGCGCATGAAAGCAGCGTCGTAAGCAGGTCGCCCTGGTTGCCCTGAGTGTCGGGTAGGAATCTCCCTGTCTTGATGGAGCCTCCCCCCTTACCAGCGATGATGAACGGCAGGTTCTCTCGGGTATGCCGATCGCCGTCTTCGAGACCGGAACCCCACATCATGATGCTGTGATCCAGCAGCGAGCCGTCACCCTCTCGCAAACCGGCCATCTTTTTGACCATGTAAGCAAACTGATCGACATTGAACTTCGTAATGGCGGCCACCTTGCGGACCTTCTCCTGCTGGTTGTTGTGGTGAGTCGTCGAATGATGCTTGTCGGTGAATCCGAGTTCGGGGTACGACACTCCGTTTGGGGTGGAACCGATGTAGGAGCAGACGCGGGTTGTATCGGTCTGAAAGGCCAGCACCTTCAGGTCGCACATCACCTGCATGTATTCACTGCGTTTGTCACCTTCGGGAATCTTGATCTCGATCGGCGGTGAGTCCGAGTCGTGGCGGCGACTGGAGCGAACGCCGGCCTTCTCCAAAGCCGCCTCCTTCTGTCGCATTTCGATGGCGGCAATCCTCCGTTCCACCGAACGGACGCTATCCAAGTACTCGTCCAATTTATGCTGGTCCGTCGGGGGCAGCGTGCGCCGCAAATCTCGTGCGCCGGCGAGCACTCGATCCAACAATTGACGGTCCAGCGGGCTCATCGGCGTGGATGCGTGCCCCTTCGATTCCTGCTTGTTGAACAAGCGATTGAGCACGTTGTGCGGATTGATCTCGGCCGGGACCGCTTGAGTCGGCGAGCGAAAGCTACAGTGCGAATAGTAGGCTTCGTTCAGTCCTGCCTGGTTCTCCTTCCACGTCTGAGGCATCGTGGCTAGTTCCAACGAAGGCAACGGTGTGAACGCTCCAACGTAGTTTGCGGCGATCTGGTCGGCTGAAATCGAGATGCTGATTTCGTCGCGTTTGTCTGGGTTCGGCAGCGCTGCGGTGAGCCATGTTGATAGTTCGAGTGCGTGGGGGGCGCCTTTGAAAGGACCGTTGGAAACCCCTGAAACGCCTTTCATCATCAAACACTGGTCAAGTATCGGCCGCAGGGACTCGAGTGCTGGTGGCGGCGATGTGAGGAAGCTCTCCGCATCGGCGGGCCAAAACTGGTCCATGATCACGCCATGGGGCATGTACATGAACCCGAGACGTATCGGTGGTTTGGATGCTTGATTCCCACTGGCTTCTGCCCACCCCATGGCATCCAACAGAGGCAGCGCGAGAGCGGCTCCGGCGCCTTTCAAATAGGTTCGACGATCAATGATTGTCATCGGACTCTCCGGTGTGTGAATAAATAACTGGCGATCACCTCGGTGATCACCGTGCGCATTCGGTAATCGTCCTCGGCAATCTTGACCATCAGTTGGTCGATCACGATTTCATCGTAGCCTTCCAATTGCCGCCCCAACGCGAAGGCCATCAAGCGTTCAGTCAGGTTGCGAGCCAGGTCTGATTTTCGCTCGGCCAACAGGCGTTTGAGTTCTGCGGGGTTCGAAAAACGCGCGTCACCGGGAAGTGCTCCCGCGGAATCGATCGCGACACCGGCGTCATTCTTTTCGCGCCAGCGTCCAATCGCGTCGAAGTTCTCTAACCCGAAACCGATCGGGTCGAGAACCCTGTGGCAGTTGGCGCAAGTCGGATCGGATTGGTGTAATTCGGTCCGCTCGCGGAGCGTCAGACCTTCCAGGTTCTTCTGCGGTTGATCTTCCAACTCGGGGACATCCGGTGGAGGTGGCGGGACGCGTTCTCCCAGGACCTGCTCGAGCACCCAGACACCACGCTTGACGGGGCTGGTGCGGCCTGGAAACGATGTCGACGCCAACGTGGCCGGCATCCCGAGAATGCCACCGCGATTGGGGTCTTCCAGTTTGACCTGTCGCATTGCGGGCCCCTGAACGGATTGCTCCAGGCCGTACAGCTTGGCGAGCGGTTCATTAAGAAAGGTGTAGTCGCTGTCGACGAACCGAAAGACGCTTTGGTTCTCGCGCACGATGCTCTCAAAAAACAGGCGTGCTTCATCCATCATCGCCGTCCGCAGTTCGGCAGTCATCTCAGGAAACACGTCTGGGTCAAACGTCTGGTTCTTTAGCCCACTGACGCCAAGCCACTGGGCGCCGAAGCTGTCAAACAAAGCGCGCGATCGCTGGTGATCTAGCAACCGCGCCACCTGGGCCCGCAATACTTCGGGTTTGTGAAGCTGGCCCTTGTCGGCCAGCGCAGACAACTGGGCGTCAGGCGGTGCCGACCACAGCAAATAAGAAAGGCGGGAGGCGAGTTGATAATCGTCCAGCGGTACGATGGCGTCTTTCGAGTCGAATCCTGCCGCAGGCGTGATGAATAGAAATTGCGGTGAGACCAGGATCGCCTTCCACATCAACGCCAACGACGCCGTGTAATTCATCTGGTGCTCGCGGCCGAGATCGAAGATCCCCACCAATACATCCAGTTCCGCCTCGGTGGGCGGACGACGGTAGGCGTCGCGAGCCAACGTGCGGGCAACTTCTCGAGCCGCACTGGGAAAATCGCTGTCGTCCGCAGGAGTTTCGCCAAACAGACGTCTTTGCACTTCGTTGGGTCGTTGCCCCTCCGGTGCCACGACTTGTTCGATCAACTTGTTGGCGATGCCGAGGAACAGCTCCGATTGCAGAGGCGAGATGGAGTTCAGATAGCCCTCCCCGACGACTTCCTCTGGCAAGCTGCCTGCGATCGACGGGGCCACACCATACAGGTCGCGCAGCGTATTGCCGTATTCCACCTTGCTCAGACGCCGGATCACGAAGGGGCCGGGATCACGCCCGGCCAGATACTTCAGCTTGCCGATCCACTGCGCGAACTCACGCCGCTCCTCCTCCGTCGGAATCTCTCCCGCGTCTTCGGGCGGCATGTCGTGGACCTTGACGTTCGCAACCGCCTTCTTCCAATGCAGGAATGACGTCGCGCTTTCAGGGCTGTTAAGTGCCGACCGTAGATTGAGTCCCGCTTCGGGACGCGGACCGTGGCAGTCGATGCAGTATCGATTGACGAACGGCTCGACCTTCTTTCGGAAAGTCTTTCTGGCATCGGTACGAAGCGCTTCCTCGTTCGCAACACCATCTTCAGGCTCTGCTCGACAGGGCGAAGCCGGCGCCAAAGCCAATACGATGCCCAGGGCCGAGATCGTCAAACCGAAACGAAAACGGTTGTGGATCTTGCTCTGTGCTTTCATGTGTTTGCCGTCCCGCGTACCTGAGGTGTTCGTAAAGCCGACGAAAGATTTACGGCGAAAAATGCAATCAATCGTCAGCCCGCCTTCGCCCGATTATGCCAGAATCTGCTCCGCTACGCGAGCGTCGTCGACGCCGGCCAGGCGGACGTCCAGGCCGGTGAGTTGCTATTGCTGATCAATCCCGAAATCACGAACCTTGCGGTGGAACAGACGAATGATTTCGGTTCACCATCACTTCGACTGTAAAATGGTCGCCGAGCGGTTTAACGTCATAACACATGAATGTCTTGCCGCTCAATTCAGTACGATCAAGCAATCGCGGCCACGGAAGCTCTCGGTTCTCAATGTCTCGACTTCAATCGTCTCTGCCGACCTCGCCACCGTAGTCCATGAAGATCGTCTTCGCGTGAACCGCCAAGCTGTCGACGAGCGCCGGATCATCGGGCGAGAGCGGCGTTTCCGGGGTAAGCTCTCCCGCGCGAGCGGCAAGCACGATGGCGGCCAACACATGCTCAACATCGACCGGTAGATCCGTCGATTCTTCGAGCCGGATCGCCAAGTCGAACAGCACCTCCGCGAGTGAGGGATCGACGGTCGCTTGCCCGGACGCACTAACGGACAATCCCGGCACAATCTGTTGCTTTCTGGCGTCGTTCATCGGCGCTCACAACGCTCCATTGATAAACTCAAACAGCGCCTTCGTGGGCGGATCACCGGGCAATCCCAATTCCCTGTTGATCGTTCCATGGTTCTTGCCTTCCGCGGCAAGACTGTTGGCATTAACAACAGCTTTCCTGAGGGCGTCTGCGAAAGCCTGGGAGCGAGCCGTCGAGTCGGCGCGACTGGCGACGTGCAGGATCAGGAAAGCCGGAATGCCTTTTCCCTCAGCCACGTGAGCGATCGGCGACAGGTCGTTCTGGCTTGCTTCGCTTTTACCGAAGACAGTCGTGTAGAGCCCGCCACGCAGAGGGCCGGCGCTCTTGATCTGACTTACGACATCATAGGCGGCGGTGTCGACGGGGATGCAGCCGGTGATTTTGCTGAGCGACAGGCCTTCAGCCTCGAGATAACGTTCATCGGTGCAAACCAAAGCGGCCAAATGCGCACCCGCGGAGTGCCCGGCAACGAAGAGCGATTCTCGATCACCGCCGTAGTCTTCGGCATGATCGTAGCCCCACTTGATCGCCTTGGCGATGTCACTCGTCATTTGCTTGACCGTTACGTCAGGCACAAATCGGTAGTTGACCGAGATGAAGACAAACCCCTTCTCGATGAACGCCTTGGGTTTGCTCTGGACGCCAGCTTTGTCTCCTTTTCGCCATCCGCCCCCGTGAATCCAGAACACGATGGGATGGTCATCGCCTTCGGGGGGCGCATAGACATCCAGTTTTTGTCGCTCGTGGCCGTTTTCGACATAAGCGACGTCACGACGCACGTTGATCGCCTCAGAGACAGTCGAGGCCTTCCGTACCTTGATCCATTCGACCTCCAGCTTGAACGGTCCGGCCTGCTTGTCGCTGAGTTGAATTCCCAGGACCGTGACGTTATCGGGGACAAAGGTCTCGTTCGGAAACACTCGACCTCGCCATGTGGCCACGAACTTGTCCATTGGCAAGACGACTTCGATCCATTCGTCCCTTTTTGTTTTGAAAGGTTGTTGGTAGGAATTCCGGCTGACACGACGTGGCACATAAAGGCGGAGGTTGTATTCACGACCGTCGCCGCGAACTCGAATCACAATGGAATCGCCATTTTTGAGTCCAAGATTGGAACCTCTCGATCTGACCGATGCGAAGCCTCCGTTGTTTTCCAGCGACAGCGTGCCGAAGAACTCGAAATTCCTGTCGTCGTTGATTTCGAAGCGGCCATCGGAACGACCGCCCATCACGCCATCGTTGACGGCTTGCCATCCCTCGGCAGCGTCTGCGTCGTCGAAGTTAAACAGGATTCGATCCTCGGCAATGACCGACACGCCTCCCAGGCAGGCGATCAGCAACATCATTCTTAAGATCATGTTCTTGATTCTCGTGAAGGAAAACTCATTCAGATCTCCTAGGATACCGTTTCGCAACCGCGGCGCGACAAAGCCCCGGCAAAACCCAATGGGCCAGACCATATGGCACGGCATAAACGCTGGTGTCTAGCCTTGAGGCGATTCCCGGCCGCTGCATCGCAGCGACAGCCGGCGGCTAAAGCCTGCACAGGAGCGATTGCTGAATCCCTTTCGGCTTAACCCCGTTCCATTCAAACCTGCCCCTTTTGATGCGTCACCATTGTAGAACCGTTGTCCCCAACTGTTCCCCCTCAGCCGCACGCGGCTGACCCCGGCACCCTCTGCCCGCTGCGCAGTCAGCAGAGAACAGTTGAGACAACGGTTCTACGCTGGCTAATCAAAGGGGTCAGGCCCAATACTGTTCGGCACAAGATTTGCGCACGAAGTTTTAGCATATTTTGGCACGCGGTTTGCGCCATGGACACGCTCACAGAGGACGGCTGCCATAGTGTCATTGTCGCTGACGATTCGTCATGCCCGCCAAGCAAACCAAGCCCAAAATAGTTCCAAAACGTGGGAAACCAGTTGTCACTCCTGGTACTCCAGATGATCTGTCGGTCGATCAGGCACAGCAAGAGGCGACCACCGATGCCTCAGATCGAAAATTCAAGAGCAAAGACATTCAAGGTCTGAAGTATCTCGATATGATCGCTCCTCTGCTGGAGCGACTTCATGACGACCAATGCGAACGCGACAAAGCTGGCAATCGAGACCTGCACTACGACCAACTCTGCATGCTGGTACTGCTATATCTATTTAATCCGGCGATTACCGCGTTGCGGTCAATTCCTCAAGCCACGGAACTTGCGAAAGTCAAGAAACGACTCGGTTGCGGACGAACATCCCTTGGCTCACTGAGCGAAGCTTCGCGCGTGTTCGACGCCGACCGTCTCAAAGAAGTCATTGCCGAGCTCGGCCAGCACGCACAGTCGGTACATGGCCAAAAGAGCCTGCACGGCATCAACCAGACGATCACCCTTGTCGATGGCTCATTGGTCTCTTGCCTGCCTCGCTTGATCGATGCATCGATCTTCAAAGGGCAAAGCAACAGTCACTTGGTCAAGTGGCGATTGCATACGCACTTCGAGGTGGATCGGTACGTCCCGACGCGAATCGACGTGACGCCCGACGCAGGTGGCCAGCACGACGAACGATCGGTGCTCGAGCAGACGATCCAGCGAGATCGTTTGTATGTCATGGATCGCGGTTATGCAAAGTTCTCGCTGTTCAACAAGATCGTCCAAGCCAAAAGCAGCTATGTGTGCCGCGTTCGCGACAACAGTGTTTACGATGTCCTGGAGCAGCGAGTGCTTTCCGAAAAAGCCGTCGCCGCAGGAGTCTTAAGCGATGAGATTGTAGATCTTGGCAGACACCAGGGCGGAAACCGAGAACGGCCAGGGCATCCTGTTCGGTTGATCTGCGTTCGTTGTAGCGCCCATACCAGCCGTGGAAAGTACCACGGGACTTCGACGGGACCGAGCAGCGATGGCATCTTACGAATCGTGACGAACATGCTGGATGTTCCCGCCGAAATCATCGCATTGATCTATTCTCAACGCTGGATCATCGAGATCTTTTTTCGATTCTTCAAGCAGTTGATGGGCTGTAGCCACTTGATATTCCACAGCCAGAATGGAATTGAGATTCAGTGCTATTGTGCATTGATCGCCTGCCTGCTGATCAACATCTGGACGGGGCGCAAGCCAACCAAGCGTACGTTTGAGATGATCAGCTACTACTTCATGGGTCTGGCGAGCGAAGAGGAATTGATCGCTCATTTAGAGAAACTCAAGCGGCACTACGACGCGACTGCAACCAACCAATAAAACTCGATTCGGGAGCATCGCAATTGATGTTGCCTGCGATTGATGCTGCGCGGTCACCAAAACGATAATCGCTCCGCTTGCCAGCCACTGCTTGCGACTGCAACCCGAACCGTCATCGATTACTCAAACTCTGTCCGCTCAAGGTGCGGAGCAAGCAGAGTGCCGAACAGTATTGGGTCAGGCCTCTTTGTTGGTCGGCAACGTCCCAAGAATGCAGGCGGCTGGCATGCGAACGTCAACGGACACGGGGCGATAGCCGCCTGAAGTAGCGGAAGCCGCCAAGGCTTTCGACGCGCAGCAGTCCACACGGGAAAAGTCGAAATCCTTGGCGAATTCCGATACCACAGACGCCCCATACCGGGTTGAGGGACAAAGCCTCGCGCTGGAGCTACTTGACGATCTTCTGGTCCATTGGCGATCTCCTTTGTTGCAGTCACTTGCGAACAGCGTCTACGATCAAGAGCCCGACTCCAACCATGCTGCCCAAGGCGATCACCGCATAACCAATTCGAAACGCCAAGAATTGCGACACGTTGTCGGTCGGCTCAAATGTCGCCAAGAAGCCGAATCCACAGAATGCAGCGACAGCGAGAAGGGCGATCACCCCCGGTATAGCGGCCATTCGTTTCATGATTCCCCGCCCTTGTCGCTCGTCTTCCCGTCACGGTGCCTGCGGCACCGATCACTACAATACTTGACTTCGCCCCAAACCTTCTCCCACTTCTTTCGCCAGGTGAAAGGGCGGCCGCAGACGATGCAGATTTTCTCGGGAAGTTTGGGCTGTTTTTTTGCCATCGCAATGACTCGCGCGCGAGTTTGATCTCAATGCCGGGGGGCGCCGATCCAGCGATCGCCTTGCCACCCAATTTATCTCACATTCCGCCCTGCGACGACTGCAACGTCGGTTGGCCGTTTTCGCTGCTCCGGTTCGGAGTCATGGTGGACTGTCAATTGATTTGCATGACCGTCGAAATTTGACGCCCGCAATCCATCGGTCTAGTCTAGTGTGACTCGTTCTGAGATCTACATTTTGAGGCGTCGCGATGTTGCAGTTCATTTTCAAGTCGGTCGCGTCGTTGGTGCTGATCATCGTATGTCGGCCCGCCATTGCTGCCCCGGTCTCGTTTCTGCCAATCGCCGAAGCCCACATCATCGACAGCGACGGCAACGGAGTTTTTGAGACGATCTTTGACGACCCATCGTTTGCGCTTTCCATTCGGCGTTTTGACGGCACCGTCCAAGATCGGACAGTGATCGAGTACGATCTTTCGTCGATTTCCGGCGACGTTCACGTGACGAGCGCTCGGTTGGATTTTCGTGTGACCGCGATACCCTTGGCTGGATCGGGAGCCGTATCCATCGGTGGGTACGCGGGGAATGGCACGATCGAGTTAGCGGACGCTGCAAACCCCGTCCTGGCGATTGGCTCCTACGATGCGATGACGGAGGGACTGGGGCTGACGTCGGTGAACCTTGATCCAGCATTCTTTCAAAACCAGTTGGCGGGAACAGCCCCAATCGGCCTCCGTCTCGAGTCTGCGGTTAACGAAGTCAATACGTCGATCTCGCAGTCGTCCCCTGCTCCCACTCTCGTTCTGGATGTCGTGGCCGTTCCTGAGCCTTGCCTTTTGGGCTTGCTCACCATATTCATTGCAGGTTGTTCACTCTCGCGACGGTCCCGTACGGCGACGTGATCGAAACAGGCGGATCGACCGGTCGCCCAAGCGGCTCCGGCTCTGTCGACCGGAACAGCGGCTTGGCAATCGAAAACCGCGGACCTTAGACTCACTGCTAAGTCTCTTTCAGCCCTGTATTCTCGGCTACCTTGATTTCTTGTCGGCGTTCTTGCGTTTGCCACCCGTTGCCTTAGCTGGCTCCGCATTGGTATTGGGAAAGAACTCTGCCAGTTCAACCTTCAGGCTCGCGAGCGATTCCTCACCGGCAAGATTATTCCACTCGTTGGGATCGATTCGCAGGTCGTAGAGTTCCTCGCTGCCGTCGTTATATCGGATATATCGATGGGTTTGGCTGCGGACGGCGTGGTTGTCTTTGCCGAAGGTCGTCAACGCCACGTTCGGCCATGGTGCAGATGGGTTTTCCAGCAACGGCGTCAAGCTGACTCCTTCCAGTCCCTCTCGGGGTGGCAAGCCACACAATTCGATCAGAGTCGGATAGATCGACAACAATTCAACGGGGCGCTTGCACGGTTTGCCCTGATCGATTCCCGGGACACTGAGAATGAAAGGAACGCGAGTCGCTTGTTCCCAAAGTGATTGCTTCGCCCAGCGTTCCTTCTCACCAAGAAAAAAGCCATGGTCCGAGTACAGCACGACGATCGTGTTGTTTGCGTGCGAACTCGTTGCGAGAGCATCGAGGACTCGACCAACCTGTTCATCGGTCCAACGAATACAGGCCAGGTACGATTGCACGGCCTCATTCCAGCGTCCGCTTTCGACAAACCACGAGTGAGCCGGCGCGGCGGGGGCCTTCGTCAGAGTCGCGGCAATGCTTGGCAGGTCGTCACGGTCACCGTCTTTCACCTCTGGCAGTTCGATCGTGTCTGCCGGGATCTCATTGAAGACGCGGGTCGGAGAATAGAATGGAACATGGGGCCGATAGAACCCAACGGCAAGAAAAAATGGTTGCTCGGATCGCTTGCCGATGAAATCGATCGCCCACGAAGCATCGACATAATCCTGGAACAGTTCTTCGTTATAGGACTGGCCGCCAAAATCCCACAGGCCTTTTGCCCCGTCGGGGGTCTCAGGGATCAGACGTTGATCGATTTTCTGTCGCTGGCCAGGTCGCGGCCCGATTTCGTCAAAGTCACCAGGCGGCAACCCAGAACCGTGGTAGATCTTGCCCGTGGTGTAGGTTCTGTAACCGCTCGCCGCGAAATGGCGAGGTAGCGTGACACGGGACTTCAGGGCGTCCACGGTCCAAGGCTTGGGCGAATTCATATAAACGCCGCTGCTCGATGGCCGCATCCCGTACATAATGCTTGTCCGGGACGGGTTGCAGATCGGTGCCTGGCAATGAGCATTGCTGAACAAGGTCCCATGCTCGGCAAGCCGATCGATGTTGGGCGAACGGGCTTGCGGATGCCCGCCCAAGCAGCCAACCCAGTTGTTCAAATCGTCAATCGCAATCAGCAACACGTTCGGCTTATCAGCCTGCACGACAACGGATGGCCAGGACAAGACCAACAGCCCGAATAGGACGCGCATTGATTGAGCACGAGTCATGTGAAATCGCCTCAGCGGGATCGAGGGTGCGGGGAGTACCAGAGTGTAGTCAAAAATGCGGACGAGCAGGCTTTGACCGACGTGATCGCAGGTAGCCAGCAGTAGAAATCCCGGCTTGTGAAAGTACGCTCAAGCAACCGAAACAGGCCGTAACGGGTTCGGGCCTGCTTCGATCGGCGGCTCAAAGCATGACACGAACGGATTGGCTATATTCTCTTGTGTCGAATTGAAACTCTGCCTCACGGAACGAACGCAATGGTATCAAGTGAAACGAGCGAATCCCCCATTACAGTGGCCGTGTCGCGGTCATTGTGTCTCCTGATCGTCGCATCTTGTTTGACCCTCGGTCGTCCCGTGTTGGCGAAAGACCGATTGATATGCTGTGGTGGGGCGGAGGTCTTTATTCTTGAAATCGATCCAGACCAATCCGAGGCTCCGGCGCCGGTTTGGTCGTGGAAGGCAGAAGATTCTCCTGAGATTCCGGAGGCGGGTAGAAGATCGTTCGCGACGACCGACGAGTGCAAACCGATTGGAGGGTCTCTTCTGATCACATCGTCCAGCGGCGGTGTCGCATTGATTCGCCGGAGTGACAAACGTTGCCAGTTCTACACGGAGGCGAAGAATGCCCACAGCGCATGTCTACTGCCGGTGGATCGCGTTGCGGTGGCGTCAAGCTTTGGCGGCGACGAACTTCTCGTTTACAAGCTGGCCCGGCCCAGCGGCAGCCCGGCAAAACCGGTCGCCAGAATTCCCCTTCGAGGTGCCCATGGAGCGATTTGGGACGAGGAGTTGAAACGATTGTGGGCCCTGGGATCCGATGAACTCCTGTTGCTCGATATTGGAGACGAACCGACGAGTTCCACCATCGGTGTTGATCGACGAATCGAGCTCCCGACGCCCGGCGGCCACGACCTCTCGCAATCACGCGAAACGTCCATCTTCTTCGTGACGACGAACGAGCACGTCTACCGTTTCGATGCCAGAGACGCCCGCTTTACACCACACCCAATTCTTGCCGACCGGCCCAAGGTGAAATCGGTCAGCGAACATCCTCAGACCGGTGAGGTCGTTTATCACCAGGGAACGCCAGAAAACTGGTGGAGCGACAGAATTCGATTCCTCGGCGACCGAGAGGACATCCAGCTACCAGGGCGACGACTCTACAAAGTCCGATGGGACAGGTAAGCTTCACGGAGCGAAATCAAATGATAGACATCGAGTTGTTGCCGCTCCGACGACGAATTGCTGCGGTTGCTCGACCAGCAGTCGCATCGCCATCGTTCCGCCGTTGGATGCCCCAGTGACGTAAACTCAGCTCGGATCACGATCGTGCTCTTTGACAACCGTCTTAACCGGCCGGTGACGTTACACGTTGAATTCAGATTTGCCCGAATTCGCCGCTCCGGTTTCCGCAATTGTTCGATGGCTCTTCATCGGTGCGGGGCAGCAGGTAGATTGACACGTTCATACATGACAGTCGCAAAATCTCTCTCCAAATCAATCGGAGTTCCGATGGAATGTTGCGTCCACTCGACCACGATCGCTTCCAACGACTCTTCATTCGGTCCCCGACCAAGGAAAATACGAGTGCTTCCCCCGGTCACCACCCCGTATGTCAGGTACAGTGAACCTTTGCTCCTTGAAATCAAGTGATCAATTTCCGAACCGTCATCGAATCTTAGGTGGCCCGTCGCAATAAGTTCATGACCGGAATCATGAAGAGCAGTTGCCCAGGCTTTGTAGTAGGTGCCCGATCCCGATGTCTTCCGATGAGAATCTCCAAGGCTTTTGTCGATCGAAATCTCAAACCCGGTTTGATGCCTTGAGACGAGTTCTGAATCCAGTAGATGCTGACAAGACTCAACGGGCCTCCATTTTCCTGCGATCGTATGGATGATTTTGTTCAGAGTAGTTTCACCAGCGTCGATCATCGTCGTCAGGCACAGTAGCGTGAACGCCATTGTGATGAAGAGGGTTTTCATGTGTTTGCCTTCCTGAAATGTGTGTGTGTGCCAGCGAACACCAGCGCTGACCGGGCCACCGCGAGCGTTCATCGATTGGAACTCGCGTTGTCGACGACGCCGCGTCCATCGCGTGGTTCTGTCGCGTTTGGCCCAACGATCAATGAGTGCCAGTTGGTGCCTACGGTTGACGGGTATTTGCTCTCTGAGCCTCGTGCAAATGGAATAACAGAAACTGCTCGCCTCCTACGCGTTTACGGAACTGCTCTCGGTTTGCCGAGTTGAGCCAGTGAAAGTACCATGGGGCAATCGCGGTTTCATCAACTTGAAAATGGATCTCACTGCCGATGGTTTCGGGTACAGCGGGCAAGTCCTCACCTGGCTCCGGCTCCTTGGGGACCTGCAGCCGAAATCCCAGCCGACCATCCATTGCATCCTTGCACCTGATCTGCATCTGCATTTTCTGCCAACCCGTATCGTTTGGGCGCAGCGATCCAAGGGTGATCGGCACGACCTTCGTCTTTGCAGTTTCAACCAACACCACTGGGCCGATTTCAATGAGCTGGCGATCAACTAGTCGCGATAGCATCTTTGACGTGGCAGCAAATGGCAGGTTCTTGCTCGCCTGTCGCGTCCCATCGATGGTGGTTGGCGGGTCAACAAAAGCTTCCTGAACGAAACGAGCGAGTTCGACGCGCTCACGCACTTCTTCAGCAGGCAATCCATCAACTTCATCAAGCAAATGGTGCGCTGCGGAATGTGTCAACGACATTGAGACAACTTTTGGATACTTGTTAGCAGGGCAGCCCAGCGTACGCGGGGGCCAGCCCCCGAACCCCCGGGATTTTTTTAGGCATGGCTCGGGTGTTCAATGATGTTTCTTGTGGTATCGTCGATTCGTCCGGTGAAACGGAAGATGGCTCTGCGGGGACGCAACCGTCCAAGGGATAGCCGGATCGAGGGTGCGTCAATGACGTCTCTTATGGAGCTCCGGGGCAATTCGCTTCAGGGGCTCCGATTTTTCTTTCTCTTTCCCGTTTTGGAGCGTTGATCCAGACGGCCTTGGGAAGACTCGCAGGAGTTGGGACGCCGCCCACGAATCGCTCAGGATTCTTTTGCCACGCCTCTCGAAGCGTTTCCTGTCGCTGTGCAAGGATTTCTTCGGCTTGTCCGTAGTGTAACGATGATGGTGTGAGTAGGCCGATGCCGCTGTGGTAATGCTCGTCGTTGTACCAGCTGAAAAAGTCTCGACAGAAGCCAAGTGCATCTTCATAGCCCCCGAATCGCTTTGGAAATTCAGGACGATACTTCATCGTTTTAAATTGGCTTTCCGAGAACGGGTTGTCGTTGGAAACGTGGGGGCGGCTGTGTGACTTTGTGACGCCCAGCGAAGTGAGTAATTCGGCCACGGAATGGGATGTCATCGAAGGCTCACGGTCGCTGTGAAGGATCAATTGGTCGGATTGGACGCCTTGTTTTTCAATCGTCGTTTCAATGAGCTGGGTGGCCAGATCGGCGGCTTCACGATGCGCCAGCATCCAGCCGACGACGCAGCGACTGTAGATGTCCAGGATGACGTAAAGGTAATAATAGGTCCATGTTTCGGGACCCTTCAGCTTGGTGATGTCCCAAGACCAAACCTCATTGGGTCCGCTCGCCAACAGTTCCGGCTTTTGGTAGTTGGGGTGTTTCAGTTGATTCCGCCGCTCGCGAGAACTCTGGTTCTCGGCGAGGATCCGATACATCGTTCGCACGCTGCACAGGTAATCGCCTTCATCAAGCAACTTCGAATAGACCTGCCGCGGTGACTGATCAGCGAAACGTTCACTGACGAGTTGATCAAGCACCGCCTTTCGTTCATCCGCTGATAGCGTTCGAGCAGGTGCAGGCCTCGGGCTCGATGGCCGATCGGGATCACGACGACGGTAAAACGTCGCTCTGGAAACGTTCAGTGCCCGACACGCGGCGGCGACGCCGACGCGTTTGCTAAGCCCTTCGGCTGCTTTCAGTCTGTCTTCTCGGGTGATCGCGTCTGCATCATCTCCGAGACTTTTTTTTGGACGTCAATGATCAACTCCGCCTGACGGAGTTTCTCTTTCAAGCGTTCATTCTCACGCCTCAGATCAGCGAGTTCCTTTGCCGCTGACGCCTTTTTGGGTGATGCTGCTCGATTGGATTTTTTCGATGATGACAATGGTTCTTCCCGAAGTTGACGACGCCAGCGTCCTACCACTGACGAGTAAAGCCCTTCGCGTCGCAGCAGGGCTCCGATTTCACCAGGCTCGGTACACCGTTCGGCCTCGAGCGCGATGCGGCGTTTGTACTCGGCAGTAAAGCGACGACGGCTCGCTTTCTCAGTCACCTCAGGATTTTTCTCAACTTTTTTGTCAGCGTTCTCGGTCATGCAAAATGCTCCGTGCCCTCAACTCTGAAAAACTCAAAGTTGTCTCACGCATGTTGGCACGTCGCAGCCTTCGGCCGCAACCAAACGATCCGGCCTCCATGACCGTTCAGAATGCCGGGGGATTTTCCCAGGCATTGCTCGGGTGTTCAAGGAGCGGCCAAATGGTTGCAATCTGCGGCACCTTCCGCAATCCTTGCTATTTACATGGTTGGCGTTTTACGCTGGGAGGGTGACATGGAACGATTCATCGAACGACACGATCAACGCATCATCGGTGTTTTGTCGGGATTCGACCGGATCCTTTTTCGTGGGACCATACGTGCGTTGAGTTACTTGGACGGGATGGATAAGTATTTGAACGTACATGGCGTCCTCTACAAACATTTCGGCGGTTTCGTCCAACGCATCTCAGACAGAATCAAGGAACACGCCGCTGAATACGCTGAAGCGCATGGCCGGCCGTTCCGATACTTAACGTCTTCATCCATTTCCAAAGAAGACTGCGCGCGAAGCATCATGGAGCAAGACTCCATTCAGCAAGGATTAGTTTGCGTTTTGTCATGTGTGGAATCGTGCCAAACCTACGAGCTTCATAAAGATCCGAAAGGAAAACGTCTTGAATTGGCGCATGCCCGAAGGAAATGCTTGTTCCTCTATTTCTACTTCGTCGACCGGGAATTTGGCCTGATGCACGTCCGACTTCAGACTTGGCTTCCCATGACTATCCAGGTTTGTTTGAACGGGCGTGAATACCTTGCAGGTCGACTGGATAAGGCTGGCATCGGCTACAACAAACAGGGCAATTGCTTTACCCATATTGATGACCTTGCCAAGGCCCAGCAGATGATTGACGATCTTCACAAGCGAAACTGGGTACAGTTCCTGAATGCGTTGGCCCGTCGGTTCAATCCCTGGCTCAAACTGAAAAGTCAGCTGAAGTTCCCCGCGTATTACTGGACCATGCGCGAAAGTGAATACGCGACTGATGTGATGTTTGCGAATGAGGCTTCACTTAATGCGATCTACCCTGCTCTTGTCAATCATGCAGTTCAGCACTTCGGCTGTCGCGATGTGATGCGATTTATGGGCCGTCGCTTTCATCGTGATTTCAACGGGGAAGTGACAAGCGATGTGAAGCATCGTGTGGAAGGAGTAAGGATAAAACACTGGGTCGATGAGAACTCGATCAAAATGTACGACAAGGCGGGCAGCGTACTGAGAATCGAAACCACGATTAACAATCCGAGACGCTTCAACGTTCGAAGAAAAGCGACCCGTGGCGGCGAAGTTGTTGTTGCATGGTTTCCGATGCGAAAGAGCGTCGCCGACGTTGCACGGCGTGTGGAAATATGTCACGCCGCGAATGAGCGCTATCTTGAGGCACTCGCTGTCGTAGGAGAATCATCTCCCGCGCACAAGATACTTGATCCAGTAAGTCGCCGGATTTTCCGTCAGGGACGACCATATCGGGGGCTACGCCCGATCGAACCGGACGAAGTTCGCATGTTCTCGGTTCTGCAGGAAGGGACGTTCCTCTTGCAAGGGTTCCGCAATAAAGACCTACGGTCAAGGCTCTTTCCACATGTCAATCGTAATGACAAAGAGCGGAAGCGGGCGGCTGGGCGTATCACTCGGTTGCTACGGTTGCTTCGCGCACACGGATTGATCCGAAAAGTTTCAGGCACGTTCTACTATCGAATAACACAAAAAGGGCAGAAACTTATGACGACGGCTCTGAAACTTCGCGACACCGAACTCCTCGAATTGAGCGCTTAATCTTTGTTGTCAAAACAAGCTTTCACGGGTTTGTTATACAGAGGGTTCCACCCGAAAAGCGTTGCACCGAGTTATTCTGCACAGGAATACGATGCGCAAGGTCGCTGGCTTATTTCAAAAGCTTCGGAACTTTTTCGCCGGCCGCCATTGTTTATCGGATGGGAAGACAATCTGTTGCGTCGTTTTCCAAACGATTTCAGCGGATTGCACGCGGGTGCGTGTAATCCTGCAGTGATATGTCGCGACGCCAATGCCGAATACTGGCAATGGTGGCTCGCTCAGAGACGCTATTTGAATAGCTTCTTGATGTTGTTTTTCGCTGCCTTTCCTTTGCTCTTCACGCGTTTGCTGGTCGATGAGACCTTCCGTCCGGTTGACCTAACGCGATTGACAGCTTTTGCCGGTTTTCGAAGGTCGACCGAGACCTCGCCGCCGGCTTTCCCGCCGACACCGACTGCGCCACCGACGCCATAGTCGAAGTTGACGCGACCGTTCTTGTACTTTGCGTCAACGCCCGCTTCGACGCCAACTCCAGACCATGCTTCTCCAGTCGCTGCGACACCAACAGGACCGACGTCAGTGCCAACGCTGCCCCGAACCCTGGCTCCCGCAAAAGCGTTGCCATTGATTCCGACTCCGTTGTTTGAGACTCCTGCCTGCGCACCTGCTTCCACCCCGACGAACGCCTCCGCTTCGGAATAAGTCCTCACCTTCGTATTCCCAACCCGACCTTCCTGGGAAATTCCGGTATCAGCCGCGTAACCTGCGCGAACGCCTCCTCTCACGCCGGCGAACCATTTCTCGTCTCTTTGCCGGCCAAATTTCATCGCGTTGTCTTTGTCGTTTCCGGCCGAGAAGCCAATATCGAGTTGGCTTTCCTGTCGCAGTCCGGAGTTGCCCCATGTCTTGCTCGTGGCACCGTTGCGATGTGTCGTCGTTGAACCGGCGCGTTGCTGGTAGCTCATGCCGGTTGGCAAGGAACGAGATTGCTGTGGAATCCAGTCTCCCCATGGGTTTTGGGCTGATCCAACGGAGACGGTCAAAAGTGTCAGGAAGAGGGCATGCGCTGCAGTTTTCATGTCGTTTCACCTAGAGGAGGAGCGGATTTGCTCTCCAAAGCGTGAAGTGAAACGGAGTGTTACAGCGATTCGCAAAACATTTTCTCAAACAGCCACAGGATGTCTGCGAGTTCGCGTGGTGGCGCTCCGGAATGCTGCAGAGCCGAGTTCGGCCAGATGCCGCGTGAAGGGTCGCGCAACTACGAAACCCAAAAGGTGGTGGTGGTGGTGGTGGTGGCGATGATTTTTTTCGCGCATGCCGGCGAAAGCGGTTCGAGGCGGAACCCGCGATGGCCACCCCCACCCGCTCGGAAGGACCCGTTCGGTGCTTGGTGGGAATGGCCGGCATTGCTGGGAATTTGCCGCGTTTTCCGCGGCGTGGGGCATTGTTGACGGGGACCAGAATAGGCCGATGATGCCCGCGGAAACACGCCGCGCGGCGTGTAAAGAACGCCACCCGGAATCTATCCCGTTTTGCGGGCAACGTCACGGGCCTTTTCGGCGTCACGCTCCGCGTAGATTTCGGTCACATTCGCTACGGAATGACCGAGAATGACCTGAGCCGCCTCCAAGCCAAATTGCTTTCGGACCTCCGTCCCGCGGGTGTGCCGCAATCGATTCGGCGACCATCGATGTTCTGATTGCCAGATCTTCAGTGCGTCGCCTTCAAGCGGCGTGTCTGGAGGGAATGCGACGTCGCAGGCACGATGAATTGCCCCGTAGAGTTGCCGGATCGGGCGAATGATCGTTTTGATCGCGTACGCCTCGCTCGTCGGAGTGCCATTCTTCTTGTAGTACCGCTCGGCGAACTTGCGGTATTTGTTCAGGACCTGCGCGACGGTCAGGGACGCCTCTTCTTCGCGCGGGAGCGAACGGTCGTTCGCCAAGTATTCCAAGATCAGCCGGTCAAACTCCAGCTTGCTGGCTCGGCTGCCGTGGGGGCCGAGATAGAAGTCACGTCCGTCGAGTGTGACGATGGCTTGTCCGCTCGCTCGATGCTTGCGGTACTTGGGATGCGATGTAGTCAACTTGGGCATGCGATGGGTCTCCTGAATGCCAAAACGGTATGTACCGTTTTGGCTCCGGTGGAAACGCCGCACGCTTGACCATCAAGCGGAACCCAAAATCGCGGTTTCGGCTATAAGAAAAACTAGTCTTTTTCAACAGTCGGGGCGACACGATTTGAACGTGCGACCTTCTGGTCCCAAATCTCATCTTTTCCTATAGAGAAAACCGGCTTTTCGCGGGGATTAAAACCGTGTTTTCCCGAAGGTACCCGTGTTCTGGCACTGACGCAAGTTGACGCATAGAATTGCATTGAAACGCGAGGAATAGCGGTATTTGGGCAGAGCGTTATTGGCCAACGCCGTAGTCTGCAGATGACTGGCATCCCATTCAGATTGGCGATGACGAATATGGAGGGTCACCAGAAGCATGCACTCGAAAATCGTTCGCCAATTGATTCTTGGAGCGGCAATGAGATGGCTAAATATGAACCGGACAGTGAGGGAGAACTCTACGACGACGTTGGCTCGATTCGAGCCGAAGACGTCAATCAAGAGCTCGTTTCTAACGTCAACGAGGAGGGGCGCGGAGATGAGTGCGTGTCAGGTTTTCCCGAAATCAATATCGCGTTGCTAGACGCGATCAAGATCCTCAGGGTTTTTGTTGACGATCGCATCGAGTTCAGTTCAGAACGAAACTGCCTGTTGCTCGATGGAAAGCGGTTCATTCCATCATCAGGTTCCAGCGGTCTGGTGAAAGACGCATTCGAAGTTTTTGAGACTTCGAAGCGGGTTCTAGATTTGGTCGAACTTCAGTTCAATCTAGCTGGAGCTCAATCGAATGAGCAAATAGGAAAGCTGTTGCGTCTGAATTTGCACCGCCTTGTCAATGACTCATTTGGGCTGGGGCGAATGCATGAACGCATGATGCAGCGTGCGACTGGCATTGAAAAGCAATACGCGTCCGCAGAAGAACGCGACCGCGGACTAAAAAGATCACGTCATACGGGTAAACGCATTGCTGACGATTTTTTCGCCGAAGTGGCTCAAAGCGTGCTCTCAGAAAATCTAGGTGCGCAGAAAAAGTTCATAGACACCGCGATACTCAGAGAGCTGAAGAAGCGAGGAGTCGACATTACTAAACGGTCTGTTACACGATACCGACAAAAGCTGGAGAAATTAAATCGGGAGAATCTCTGACCAGCGATTTCTCGCTGGTCCGTAGCATCCTGTAGCCTCGCTGCACACGAATTAATACTCCATCCCTTTGCGAGGTGTCCTGTGAATTCATTCGAATCAAGTGGCGATGCTACCCAGCTATTGCGGCTATCGAAAGCGGTATCGGTCGTGGAACGCATCACCGGCGAACGTCCCCATGTTGCGAGCCTGCATCGTTGGGCTGCACGCGGATTGGCTGGCTGCAAGCTCCGGACAGTCTACGCGGCTGGATGTCGCCGTACGTCAGCACTGTGGATACGCGAGTTCTTCGATGCGGTAACGGCCGCCAAAAGCGTTCCAGGCCAGCATAGCAGTTCGGCCCCCCAGGATCGAGACTCGATCTCGGCCGATGCCGAACTGAAAAAAGCCGGCATCTAAGCGATGGCGACTAGAGCAGATGATTGACACAACTGTCAATCGAAACCGCCAGTGCCCAACACGGGACTGACCGATGTTTCGCCAGTTGGGCGCGCCCCCACATCGAAGTGTTCATGCGTTGCGGGTTCGCGGAGACGGGATGACTCAACGCTCGCCCCAAAACAAAAACCGCGACAAAGAATAGTGTCCTTGTCGCGGCTTTCGATTCATTTCCGCCGGAGCGGCGCACACCGCTTCCGCTGGAGTTCAAAGTTCCTTTGCGCAGAAACTTAAACCATGTCAAGTATAACCAATACGTACGGCGAAGCAAAATCTAGTAATCCCACAACATCCCAACGCCTTAGGAGAAGTCAGGCCCTACGCAAGGCTCGCGCTGAAGCTGGCCTACTCATCGGCGAGAGTTGCCGCGAGGTCGCGGTCAAATGGATCGCCAAACGCGCCTTCGGTCACTATGACGCACTGGTAAAGAAGCTCACATCCAACGCGTCGCCGGTCGAAGTTCATCCCAAAATCTCCGGCAGCGATGCCCGACGCAGCGGATTTACCGCCGAAGGACAGAAAAACTGGCCCTGCAATCGGTGCGGCACAGAAAGCAGCATCTACGCCCTTTATGGCGGCAAAGGTGAGGATTCCGGGCTGGGCAAGGGCCAATCGTTTAAACGCCGCGGTCTCGTCTATTGCGCCAAGTGTGAGACGTCGACTTGCAACGTGGTTGAGACAATTGCAATGCTACGCGGCGATGACCACAGCGATCCGGAAGTCATCGACGGAGTGATCGAGGACATCTTCGCGTCCGACGTCATCGACGCTCCGCCACCGCTCTCGGACAAGATCGATTGGAGCAATCTCGAAATCGATTTCGATGATGAGCCCAACTACCGCGTTCAATTTAACCTCGTCGCGTGCGAGCGGGAATTGAAAAGCAAGAAGAGAAAGGCCGAACAAATCGCAGTGGAAATGGAAGCCCGTCTAGTTGACGCAGCCTCACCAAAATCGCCGAAAACGGCATATCCCCCGCTGTGCCCCGTCCAGCCGGCGGCAAAATCAAAGAGTTCGACCCAAAAAATGGGAAAGAAAAAGCCTCGCCGCAAAAAGAAAGTCACGAAGAACGCGACCAAAGAGACTCCGGACATTCACTCGCTGATCGTCAAATTCGCCGCGATGAAAAAGATGCCACCGGAGTCATTCGTCGCGTTCGGCGCAGCGGTAGCCAAGGACAGACACGGAGAAGACGAAATCAGGGTTCCGCTCTGGTACCCTGAGCCCGCAGACGCAGTAGGTGTCGAGTTGGACGGCGTAGACCTGGACGGCTACTTCCGCATGTCGCTGGGAAGCCCCGAGATGATGAAGGGGAAGATAAAGTGGCACGCCAAGCACGGGTTGTTCCTCCCGGGGCGGCGACCACAGCCCGGGGAGGCGTGGCACCTCGTAGAAGGCGTAAAAGATGCCGCAGCGATGCATGGGGCGGGCTACGTCAACACGGCAGGACTGTCGACCAAGTGTTTCGCGGGCCTATTCAAATCGCGTTTGCCCGCGATGTTTAATGGCTGTCACGTGATCCTCGTTCCCGATCGCGACAGAGCTGCAGCGAACAAGGTATCCGAAAATAGGCAAGCATTGCTTGATGCTGGGGCAGCATCTGTAAAGGTAGCCGTTTTGTCTTTCCCCATAGTCGAATCGAAAGGGCCGGACGTCCGCGATTACATCGCCGAGTTCGGCGAAGAGAAGCTTCGTGAGCTTGTCGCCGCGGCCGCGGAATACAACCCGAATGACTGGCAGCTTTCAGACTCCAAGGGGCGACCGAAGATTCGAAACAGCAAAGTAGCAACAAAGGAAATCATTGGAACGATCTTACGCGAACTCGCTAAGCGTGAAGACTTGTTCGTCCGAGAAGGACGGTTGGTCGAAAGCTACGTGGATTGCTCGGGAGAACTCCGGCTAATGGAGCTGAAGCAAACGGTGTTGCCGAGCGAAATCAATGAGGTCCTTGATTTCGGACCGGCAGGCGTTCCGAAATGGGCAGCGCCCCACGTGCATGGCCACAGCCATAAAGCGCATCACTTCGGGATTCGAGTTCTGGACCGCGTGTCGTCGGCCCCGGTTCTCCGGGCCGATGGCAGTATCATTCGCGACGGCTACGATCCGGAGCTGAGGGTTCTCGTCAAATCGTCCCAAAAATATCCAGCCCTGCCACAAATGGATCGTGAACCGCTCCTAATGTTGGACCCACTGTGGAAATTGATCGAGGAATTCCCGTGGCTCAACGATGAGCAGGATCAAGCCGCTTTTCTCGCTGAAGTCGTGACCGAAATCGTCCCACATTTGTTCACGGGGCGGCCACCGCTTTTCGTCCACGAAGCAAACGTTGAGGGTGCCGGCAAATCTCTACTGGCATCCTTAGGCCACATCATCGCGACCGGATTTCAACCTTCGTTCCTCGCCTACCAAGCGAACCAGGAAGAACTGCGAAAGACAATCACATCGATGCTCATGCGCGGCGAAATGATGATCTTGCTTGACAACGCCGACGCTGAAATTGGTGGCGCCGTAATGGACATGTTTCTGACGGCCGAGATCTGGTGCGACCGGATTCTCGGCGGGAATGAACCGTACAAGGCGACCAACCAAGCGATGATGATTGTGACCACCAACAGCGCGACATTCACTCCGGATACTTTGAGACGAACGCTTCCAGTGCGATTGAATATTACAGATTCCGCATACAAAGCGCGAACGTTTAGAATTGAAAACTTACTCGCAGAAGCACAGCAGCGACACCACAATATTTACATGCGAATTCTCGCGTGCCTGCATGCGTACATCGCCGCGGGAGCACCGTTGCCGCCGTCGGAAATGACACTTGCCAGCTTCGAGGGCTGGTCACGATTCGTCGGCGGATTTGTCGAATTCTGCGACTTGCCGTCACCACTGTCAACTCGTGATAGTCTGCAGCAGGCTAGCACAGTAAACGACGTCTATGACACTGTAATAGCGGCCTTCAGGTCGCTTGACCGTGATACCGTCAACGGATCCGGCATGACCGCCTCTCAGATTGTCCGTGAGTTCGAAAAAGCCGAGCGACCGCGCGACAGCTTCAGCACGGTGGGCAAGCTGACAAACGGAAACTCGTCAGACGCACTGAGAGAGATGATCGAAGCGATCGGAATGTCTGGAAACCGTCCGTCATCACGAACGCTTGCCTGGGCACTGGTCAAGCTAAGTAAACGTCCAAGAACCGATTACCGGATTGAAGTCACTGAGGGACGAGCCAAGCAATTCAAACTTGTCGACCTCAACCCGACAGCACCGTTGACGATCGCAAAACCAGATTCGACTGATGCCGCCTGAGAGAGGGCAGTTCCACAAAGGTTCAGCATGGGGTTCAACAAGAGTTTGGATCGGCGTTATACGGGGAAAACGCACAGAAATGCTGAACCTGCTGAACTATTGGCGTCCTACGCGTGAACCCCGATGCGCGGAGGCGCTGTCCACCCAACTCGTCCGTACACAAGTACCAGCGGCTCAGCGCATCGGTGTTCTTGCGGATTGAGCCAGAAGTTCAGCAGGTTTAGTACTTTTCACGTTTCGCTCGGCAAAACACGGGAAATGTCGTGTGCTAAACCCCATTTTGAACCTTGCTGAACCCTGCGGAAAGCCCTCGTTCGTCGTGGGGATTCTGATCGTTTTGCCGTAAAGTTTATGTAGAGATCCGATCTTCCTTGCATTGGACGCGCCCACGTCGAGGGATGAGCAATAGATTGTTGATCAACAGCGCTCATGACGTCGATTCCCGTTCAGCCTATGTGGCAGTTCATCAACGCAGACAGATTGTTGAGGATTCCGGTTTGAGAGCGTTGCTAACAACACATGTTGACTATTGTTTCCGCACTCTGATTGCAAAAACGGTCAACTCGGTTGCATGTCTGGACTAGTCAGGCCAACGATTGTCTGAGCTCAAACGAAGCAGCTTTTCGATTGTTGGCGCTCTGCCGTGCTCGCAATCTGAGCGGAAATCGCCGAGTTGAGGATCCAGGTAAAGTTTGTTTAGCGTGGATACATTCTGCATCCACCACCGCCGGAACAGTACGTTTCTTCAGACTGCCAGCATCACTGTGTATTCGACTCCGGATACGCTAGATCGATGCGTCCATGAGTTCATCGACCTGACCTGATTTTGTCGTTTCTGAAAATGTTGTGTAATGCGGGTGTAGACGTTTCTTCCGAGAGGGTCCGTAGCCAAACACAACAACCATGAGCAAACACAATCCCAAGGAACACACCCGCCCGATCTACATGGCCACTAACGGCCTCCGCGATCCGGACTGGCGTTGGCGGCTCGCCGTGAGCTCTGCGCCCGTTACGCGCACCACACGGCGGCCTGACGCGATCTGCTGGCATCTCGTTGATTATCTCGCAAGCGGCGACGAGTGGATCACCTCATTGGACGGCACTCGACGATTCTCAATCAGGCCGCTGCTGGCGATCCAAAACGATCGGCTAAAACGCCTGACCCTGGAATCGCGTGTGCTTGCCTTTCGCGACATCACCGTTGCTGCCGAGGCATCCCGTGTCCCCGTCCAGGTCGCCCACGACTACTGCAGCATCTTTTTCGACGTCGGCGATCGATTGCACGCAGTCCGGGCGATCGACAGCAAGATCATTCATGCGGCTGGCCACCGTGACGACATCGTCCGTCGCGAGTTGTACTGGCACGCGTACTTCGGCGGGCCGCTGGTCGCCGAACACTGGCTCTTGCACCTGCCCTTCGTCGGATGCGAAGCCGAGCACGACTTGGAGACCCCGGAAGGCCGACAGCGTGAGCAGCTTGAGCTGACGATGGCGTCACGCGAACCGGGCCCTGAGTTCTACGACAGCAAGCTTTTGCCCGTCTACCAGCAATTGCTCGACCGGGAGCCGAAACGCCGTCCCTACGCCGAATGCGTCCAGGATCACGTCACAGACGCCCTGGAGGCCTACTGGAGAAGCGAGCCGACCGAAGCCGCCCGAAAGATCCTTCATTCCAGAATCGCAGCTTAGCCATCGACGGGGAACTCGAATGTCCATCAACCTCCGCCGAATCGGCGTCAACACGTTTGTGACGGAAACCTCACGCCGACAGGGAAAGGTCGTGCAGCGTCACGTGGGGAGCTACACGAACCCGTTCGTTCGCTTCATTTACAGGAAATCGCAGCTGACAAAGACGCTCGCCAGGGGGCTCCGAAATGAAACAGCAGCGATCCGCCAAGAGTGCCGCCTGATCGAGCAAACCATGTTGCAGCTTGAATCGCTGGCAAAGCACTTCTTCGTGTTTCTCCGACTCGCCGTTACTCGTTTTCAGGAACCGTCCCCGATGTCGAAGCCAGACTCACCGGGCCAAGCAACGCAGCACGCCGCAACCAAGCCTGACCGGGAACATATCGACGAAGCCCTGCGTGTCCTTCCCGCAAAACATGCCTTCGGCAAGCTGTGCAGGCAGGCCGACGCGGGAGACCCCGAGGCCATACGGCGACTCGATGAGTTGATCGAGCAAGCGCCCGAGATCCTTGAGTCGATGGCGGACCTGATTCGGTTTGCCAAGCAGGCGGTTTTGCGTGGGATCTCACGTGAAAGCGTTGTTTTTTCCAAAGCGATGACGGCCAAACTCCAGGTTTTAGAAGACAGGATCAAGGCGGATCACGTCGAAGATCCCATCCTGGACATGATGGCGGAGATTGTGGCAATCAGCCACTTGGACGCGATGCGCTGCGCATTGCTCGCCCTCAACGGACATGAAAGCAAAACCGACGCCGATCACATCCAAAGACTCGTCGACCGATCGGTGCGACGGTTCGTCGGCATTCAGCAGAACTATCAACGGCTCGCCTGGCAAAGCAAAAGCAGGCGCGCCGTCGCACGCTCACGCAAAACCAAATAGTCAGTCTTCCGACAGCCCGAACCGCCCCCAACCCCATCACGACCACTTCGTCTCAACCGGCAGGCCCACCCATGCATTCTTTAAACGCAGAATCCCAAAAACATCTTGCGGCGATTAATGACGCCGTTGGTGTCGCCGAGAAATTCCTCGCGGCGATGCCGGGGAGCCGTCACAGCAATTGTGTGTGTGAACTGGTTGAACACGCGCCTATTTTCGCGACGATCCCTCGGACCGCGTGTGCCTGAGATTTGGCCGGATTAACAACCACTCGGGCGAATGCCTGCATGTCGAGGTCTCCGACGAGCATGGTGAGACGTTCTACACGGTGTGGATCTGCGATGAGATCGTACCAATTGCGATACGATTCGCTATTGCCAGGCAGATTCCGGCAATGCTCAGATTCGTCGCCCATCATGCACAGGCGGTAGCTGCCGCGCGGGCTGAGCCCCTTGCCAAATTAGTTGAAAGGGCAGCAGCGACGATGCCTGTGCCGGGGCAGGCATGCTGCGTTAAACCGCGGTGATCGATCAAATTCGGAAGCAAGGTTCCTTCGTCTCCAACACGATTGCGGGAAAAAGTTTGTGTCGCTGGCCGCCCGTCTTGCGTGGAGATTTTTCCGGGCCGCGGCAATGGCGCTGACAAATGTTGCATTTTGATTTTCCATTCCCGTTGCAAAAACTGGAAGGTGCGGGACTAAGCCCGCTGAGAATAGGACGGAGCTTCCGAGGAGGCTACGGCCCAGCCCCGCAGATCTGCGGAGCGACCGATAGCCAAACGTAAGCGATGGGAAGAAGCAAGCGGCAGTTTCTAACCATCCTGTTGTGCCACGCACACCTTCCACCCCGCCAACGCCCGTTGGGTCAGATGAGGGATGGCGAACTGCTCCTGTAGTTCTTGCTTTTCGGGGCGTTTCAGCGGAGTTTCAAGGATACAGCGAGGAAGACAAACGGCTTCAACTTCGACGTCGCGCTCCATGCCTCGCACGAACATGAAGTGTCGGTGGCTCCAGCGAATTACTGTAGCTTGAGGGCACAGCTTCTTCCGTATGGCATAAATCGGCGTGATGATCCTCCAGACGGATCCATCGCCGAGGCGATAGTCCTTTCCGCCGATGTATCCGTTGAACTGGCCTTCGACGTGGGACATGCTGACGACGTACGAGTTGCTGGCGTGCATTATGGCTGCTCCCATGTGCGACTGAGTGTTGGATGTGTTCAATTCCAGTAGACCTCGCAACGCCAAATTCACGAAATAACTGCGAGTCCGTCCGCGCGTTGGTGCCCTACTTGATTTGCCGACTTCGCTGAGCGCAGGGCGAGCGACGCTCGAAACGCACTCTCATGATCCGCGTTTTCCCTGCGGGATCTTGGGCAGTGCCGTGAGGGGTTTTTCGACCTTGATTCGGCGCCATCGATCCCGTCAAATCCACAGCGTTGTTTCCCTTCTCCGCATGTCGCTGGAAACACTGCTCGACTGAGAGTTGGAGCAGACGTTTTTGCACAGGACGTGCAAATTTGGTGCTCTTCTTAGCGGCGATAGAATCCAACCCAGTAGTCAGTTGTTCCTTCGCGTTAGATGAGAGATTCCATGAATATTGCAGAACTTGCCCGCCCAGAAGTCTCCGATCCGATTGATCCCAAGGATGAGATTCGATTCCTCTTTGGGGCCAATCCCTTTGCCAACAAAATGTGCCAACTCCAAAAAGATCCTGCCTATCTCGGATACTACATGAATCATTGGCATCGCCCACCGCCGCTTCCCGGTCCGGGTGACGTCGGGGATTCGGTCTTGGGCATTCCCTGGCTATGGTACTGGCTTGCGATTGGCTGCGAGGGCTGCGCAAGTGAGCCTGATCATTTTGTGCTGCCGGTGGTGATCGCGCTCTGGCACCGCGCCATTCGAACAGGAAGGCGAGAAGTCCCCCTCAAAAAGGAGTTCTTAGAGGAGTTCGAATTGAAGCCGAGGAGTGCCGACCGTGCACTGAAGAGGTTGCATGAGAAATCCCTGATTCTTTACATCGTCCACAATACGAAGCAAAACAACGTTTTGCTCCTGCCGACACCACGACTGGACGACGAGTAGGAAACGCACCGTCCGTGAATGGGTGTCGCGAGCTACTGTGATCTCGCCAAGTGCGGCAGCTTCGTGCCGTTGGTGGCATACGGGGTGAGAGTGACCGGATTGCCGATAGCTCTCGCTTGAACGAGAACTCGTCGTGTTTTTCTCACCCGCCAATAATGGGCTAGCGGTCGTCTCGCAGGCGTGTGTTGATAACCAGCGGATCAGCTTGTCAACGGACGAGCGCGAGCCTGGCATTCGCCGTCATCATTGTCCGGTTGCAATTGCGAGAACCAGCGAGACGTCACATCATTTTGAGCTGAAGTATTCGTCTCTTGTTTGGCGATTACCGAATGCCGTCCGGACCTGTTTTTTCCGCATCCGCCCGCGGCTCTTCCCGCCGAGGTGCCAAACGGTGGATTTTGTTTTTCCCTCTCCGCTGCAAATCGTGGCAGTGCTGTCAGGTGCCGGAAACGGTTTGAAGCCTGGGGAGCGACGCTGGCGACCGTGCGGGCACCGGCGAAGTTCGACGTCGGGCGACATGTGAACGGCGCGACGCATCCGTTTCAATGTATTGCGGTCCGACTGTCCAACGAGACGTCTCCGATCACTCCCGAGACGAACTGCCTCCCCGGACCGCTGCCGACCCCGATCTCCCCCGTGGCAAGCCCAACAGTGCCGAAAGAAGGCAGCAAACGGATACCTCCACCGCGATCCAGAGGTGCCTCCGGGCGGCCACATTGTAAGCGTTCTATCTGCCCAGGGTGGCCTTGGTGGCGGGGGAAGCTGCCGACGGCCAATCGTCCCCCGTCAATTCGGTGGCCGCCGCTTCCCATGTCTCTAGCACGCAGTTCATCGGCGCTGCCGTTGATGCTGCGTTTTGATCTCACTGGGGTGTCTCTGAGCTCTACTTCCGCTCGACTCCCAAGGGGCGGCGCGAAGTGCGGTCAAGGGATTCGGTCTTTTACTAAAAGAAAAACCCACTGGATCACGCATCGCATGTCACGAGGGAGTCAGGCGTCTATCGATCCACCACGGGCCACGAGAGATCAAAACGCTTTCGCGGTCTCATCGCTGGTAACCCACGGTCAGAAGACCCCTGAAGCTGGCGATAGCCTTGCTCGCCATCACGTCTGATTTCGGGTGCGCCCTAACGGAAGTGACCTGATGCAGTTCACCACATCATGTCCAGGTCCCCGTCGCCGGTTTGCTGGGCGTACTCAAGGTGGTCGCACAGGTCAGCGACCGCTTCAACATCAGAACCCGCTTTGCCTTTGACGCACGAGTGGCTCAGGTCGCCGATTAGCCACTGCAGCTCTACCCGAGTCATTCCCACTCGGCGAATCGCTTGTTCTTTCGGCCAGCGTCGTAGTGACGCCTCTAAGCGGCCCGATACATAGCCGTACTTCAGGATCAAGTCACGATGTTCACGCGTCAGTTGAATTCGCTCGGTCAGTTTCGTCATCACGCCACCCTCGCCTCACGGCGACGCACTCGACGTTGCTGTGTGGTCAGGCGTCGCGTCTTCTGCTCGGCGTCGCGGTAGGGACGGATCGACTCCGGGTGTTCCTTGCGCCACACGTCGGGAAGCAGGCGTTCGTAATCTGTGCTGCCACTTGCCAACTGACGAAGACAATCGTCCACGTAGGCCCAAACATCCAAGTGATGCCGTGCCGCCGAAGACACAAGACTATACATCGTCGCCGCCACTCGGCCTCCTCGGTTTGATCCGACGAACAACCAGTTCTTTCGACCGATCGTCAAGCGGCGAAGTTCGTTTTCCGTCGCATTGTTGTCAATCGGGATCGCGCCGTCGCCAAGGAACACCGACAACTCATCCCACTGATTCAACGCATAACGCACCGCCTTGCCGATCGAGCTCTTCGGAAGCACTCGTCGATCACCGTTCATCTGCAGCAACCAGTCATGAAGGTCGTTCATGATCGGCACCGACTCGTTCTGACGCAGTTCCAGTCGGTCGGCCGCCGAAGCTTCTCGCACGCGATCTTCAACCTTGTACAGGCCACGGTAAAACGCCAGTGCCCGCGCAGCGGCGACCGGGTCGTTCGGTCTGGCTTCGACGAACTTTCGACGTGCGTGCGCATTGCAGCACGCGGCAAAGATCTGATCCTGTGCTCCAAGATAGACTCCGTCGTTGACTCCATAAGCATCGACCACCGCGTGGCCGTGAAAATCACGAAGGAATTTTGCCGGGCCGTCGCGTCCTCGTTGTTATACACAATTCATTCCCCTGATCTGGTTGCATTTGGACCAAAGCTTCGCCAACAACTACTGATGTCGTAGAGTCGTTCCATGCCGCGCATGACCGTATCGGTGCCAGGCTCGTCATGTCGTGGTCGGTCGATGTAGCCGCCAAGCCGAGCGATCATGCGGACGATCTCCTTCAACGTCGGTGGTTTCTTTGGCGGATCTTCCCCGGTGACGATCTTGTATACCGGCTGCCATTCGTCGGCTACGAATACTGCTTCACAGCTGACGTCTGGACATTCGCGACCGATCCGCACGCTGTAGAACGTTCGCCACGCCAAGATCATCGAAACAGCGAGACAACGCTCGAATCGTTCGATCTTTTCAAACCGCTTTGCTTCGATGCGAGTGCCTGATTTGAGAGTTCGGAAGAATACTTCGATCAACCAGCGAATGCAGTAGTAAGACAACACCAGCTCAATCTCTTCCTTGTTCGAAATCGGCATATTGGTCAGCAACAGCCAACTGATAGGCGTATCCCCTTCAGGCGGATCGATCTCGTGAGCCCAAATCGCGTTGACTTTCGTGGGCCGTAGGTGTCGATCGGGCCGATAGGGGTTCTTCAGTGTCAGCGTCGTTGCACGCACCTCGAGTTCGCATTGGCGTGCCTCTCGCGGTTGATTGCGTGCTCGTTTGTCACAGGCTAACTTGGGTTGGTGCGAACGAATCGTTATCGCTTTGGTGTAGCGTACTTTGCTCGCGGCGAGTTTTTCATGCAGATTTCCTGATGGCCGACCGTGCTGATCAACGATCGAACGGTCATAGCAACTGCGAATAATCCACCAAAAGTTCTTTGGAGAATCGGAATTACACTCGATGACTTCAAAGATGTCCGCTTCGCTGTCAGCCACGCAGACAACTTGCGTTTCGGGGTGCTCGCTAGCGATTAACTGTGCTTCGCGGTGGTTTTCAAGCCATCGCAGAGACTCCTTCTCTTCAATCGGCACTTTCTTTCGATCATCGGCTTTTGACGGACCTTCCTCGCGAGTCCAAAGTTCCGCTGCAACGGTTCCTAAGGGCGTGCCGGTGGGAGTGAACGCCATCAGCGGGTGAAGCAACTCGCCGTAGCGTGAACTGCCATCTAGCGGACCGGCCCCTTCTACTTGCGTGTTAGGTTTCGTCAAATCCAGTTCCGTCGTATCGTGAGCCAAGATGACAACTTCTTGCTCAGCAAGACGCTTATAGCAGGCATCTATATGGGGCGCTAAAATGTCCTCAAAGCAGATCGCATCGTTATCAAAAAGTCGGTAGGCTGCCGTTGTTTCGTTGTGTCCTGCGCCGACTGCAGCAGGAATGCTCTTGCTCGGCAAACCAGCCATGGCGGAGAGCACTTCGGCAAGTCGTTCATTTCGTCTCTTGTCGCCAAGATCCACCGTTTCTAATTCGTCAATCACCCATTGGCTCACCATCGCAAACACTCCGTTGCTACCTGTCGTGCACCTGAACTCCCTGTGAGCAACAGTTTGAGCGATTTCGCGAATCAATACATCATCAAAAATTTGTGTATAACAACGAGCCGTCGCGTCCCCGGCTTTCCGTGAAGTCGAACACGTTATACGGATGATCCTCCCCGCCTCGATACAGCCAGAATCGTGCAGTCCGCATCTTGCCCGGCAAGCTGATGTCCTGCAGGCGAACCGACGTATCATCGACACCCAGCACATCGCCTGAAACGATTCGCGACTTCATCAGTTCCACCAACACATCGGCCAATGCCGCGATGTTCGCCAGCATCCCAAACTGTGTGTTGCGAGGGATCAGCATCCCGGCGCGGGCGAAGATGTCTTCTCCGCGATAGAGCGGAAGATGATCGGCGAACTTGTTGACGATCAGTTGCGTGTAAACACCGAAGCCATAATCGCTGCCGGGGATCGGCGTTGTCAGTCCGCAGGGTTCCTCACCGGCGGGCACCTGAGCGATCGATTCTTTGCACTTGCAGCAGGCTCGTTTGTGGCGATGGATCTCCCAGACGAAAAACTCTGCCGGGATGAAATCCAATCGATTGCTGATGTCGGTGCCCACAATCGGCATCTCTTCACCACAGCACAGACAGCTTCGCTGTTCGGCCGGAACGTCCGCCTCGATGACTTTGCGTTTGAGATGATCCGGTAGCTTCTCGGACTTCTTCTTGCGACGACGCCGACGTGGCCGGATTGCTTCATCGTCTTCGACATCGTCATTCTCGGCTTGCTGAACACCTAAGTCGAACAGATGCAACTGCGAGTCATCTTCGACGTGCCGCTCGGAAGATCTGCCGAACAACTTGCTGCGATAGAGGTTCAGTTCTTCGCGGAGTTGTTCGTTGGCTTTCTGCAGTCGCTCAACCGTTTCGATCAACTCAGCGTTGAGCCTCAATGCGCTCTGCAGGTCGTCATTGTTTTCCGAAGCAGCCATGCAGTTGTTATCGCCATCAAAACAAAAAACGCAAGGCTCTGTTGGGCCTTGCGTTGATGCTTTTTAAAAAGATTTGCTCGGCTAACTCACGCCGCTTCAGGGCGGTCGATCGAGTAGCGTTTGCGCCGTTGTGATCCTTCGATCTGCACACCGCGGAGCATCATGACCAGGCCGGCCGAGTCGATCTCGAAGCTGCCATGCTCTTTGGAGACAATCTTTTCGAAGCTTCCACTTTCGAGTCGCTTGGACCAGAGAGCCAGGCCGTCGCAGTCCCACATCAAAGTCTTGACATAGTCGCGCCGACGGTTGAAAAAGACGAACAGATGACCGGAGAACAAGTCGACCTGAAAATGTTCTTTGACGAGTCCGGACAAGCCATTGAAGCTCTTCCTCATATCGGTCGCCTCGGTGTAGACAAAGATCCGCGTAGTGGGCGCAAGTGCGATCACGATGCCACCTCGCTGAGTGCCTCGACGATGTTCTTGATCAGCCTGCGTTGCTGCTCGTCGGTGGCGTTCCGGTCGAGTCGAGCAACAGCCCCGCCAGGCAATTCAATCTTCAGGCCGGTCGGTTGAGCCGCTTCCATCGCGGCGGGCAGAAGCTCAACCGCGACGAACGAGGCCGCTCGATCGCGGGGGCCTGTTGGACGATCGGGAACGCAGGATCGCAACTTCCGTCGCCACTGATAGAAGGAGGCGACCGAATAGCCTTCGCGATCACAGAAATCAGTGACGGTCAGGCCGGATTGGGCGAACCGTTCGATGCGGTCACGCCACTGCTGTGCGAGTTGAGGGTTGGGGAACTGCGGCATGGGTTTCTCCTGAAAGTGGAAAGAAACCCCTCACGCTAACCAGCCGGTCAACATGGGCAGATAGAACGCTTACTTCCATCGCCTCAACACTGGTGCAAACCGACTCACGAATCAGGAGATTCGAAACTGCATTTACTCGGGGGACTTTAACGACCTGCTAAAAGCATCGACGGACAACGAACAGTTTCGAGATCTTTTTGGCTTAGACGAAAACAAGTCCTATCGATATGCCTTCGAAGAATTTGCTTTGCGGTTTTATACGTTTGCCGATCGATACGAAGATTACGACGGGAATTTATCGCAGTACCTCAACTCTTATATGGAGCACGCACGAAAGAAGTTCTCCGATAGCGACATTGACAAGCGGAGAAATCTATTCGACCGCACCGTTTCCGTAATATTTAGACGCATCACATCCGGGGCAGCGTTGCCGAAGCTCAGCAAGGCAACGATCGAAGCTCTGTTCGTTGGAGTCGGCCGCAACATTGATCATGTCGAGGAATTTACAAAGGCTCAGCTTGTCAGCCGGTTCAAAAAATTGAGGGCGTCGGAAGAGTTCACCCCCGAGAATCTGAAAAATGCTATTACCACAAAAGTTAAGTTAATAGCTCGTATGGATCGTGCGGTTGAGATTTTTGCATAACGATGATCGTCAAAGCCCACATCGAGAAAGACCTCAAAAGACTGAACAGGCTGTACACGGAAAGCTTGACCGGCGCCAGTAGCGATGTGCCGATTTACTATTCAAAGCTGGCAGTTCTCGAACTCGCCGGGTGGCTTGAGGAATCGTTCGATCTCATCGCGTTTCGAGCAATGAAAGGAAAAGTATCTCCAGGGAAATTCCAGAATCTGGTCGACGATGCGGTGAAAAAAAATCACGGATTCAATTACGACAACAACTTCCTGGTAATGATGGCTAAGCTCATCGGGCTTACTCATTGCGAAAAACTCGATCGCCACCTCGATTCCGATGCATCTTTGAGCATTTTGCGAAGCGAGCTGAATGCTCTACAGCAACAACGGCGTACGGCCGCACATGTCAATATTGCCCGGACTACGCTGGCTTTTGATGCACCCTCGGTCTCGCTTGCACGCATGCAGAAGGTCTATCCGATTCTAAGGGGTATCTACCGGTGGTTTTGCTGAGCTGTGTCGGGGGGCGTTTGGCAACGTATTTTTGACGTCGCAGGTCTCGACTGACGGCGTTTCTTCAGCTTGTCATAGATGTCGATGACGACCGATGCCCAGGCGTTGATGGCTTCGCGCAATTCGTCCGAGCGTTCCATAGTTCCATGAGGTTTCTTCGGTTCGCTACTTGGCTGCCGTTGGCAGCCAGCCCTTGCGTGGGACGCACTTGAGCAGCCCCAATCGCGCAGCGCGGTGCAGGTGCACCGTCCCGTAGTTGCGTCCCAATCGGTCGGCAAAATCCTTCGTTCGTACCGGCGTCTTGCCGTCAAACATCTCCCTCATAGTCGACGCGACCTTCTCCGGTTCGGTCAACGGTCGGTCCAAATCCGCTTCGGTGAACTCAAGCACAAACGGCATACTTCTGCTCTGACAGCTTGCAATGCTTGAATTAGCCATCCGAGCGATTTGCTCCGACCGTCTGGGGGCTAAAAAAATGTGAGTCGCTTGATTGAATCCGATTCTCCTCCAAACACCCCGCCGGACAAACCGACGAGGTGTTTTGCATAGTCGGCAATCGGTACTAGCAGTCCGGTAGGTTTGCTTGATCTGAACGCGGTGAATCCTGCGGAAGACGCTTAGAATCCGTCGCGAGCATCTCGACAAGTACCGGATCGGCTCTCGCTTCGGCGACCTCGTCGCGTTTGCTTTTTGTGAGCAGCAACAGGATTAATACAAGCGGCAGGCAGCATGCGAGCAGGATGCCCGTCGCTTCGATGGACTTGGCGACGATCGGGTCGCTGCGTTCGCGTTCGGACCAGAGTCGGCGGTCCGACTCCAGATCGTCTCGGCCCTGACTGAGGATTTCTTGCTGATCAAGTACCCTTTGCTGGGCATCGAAGACTTGGTCAACCTGACGGTCGGTCAGAACCGGTGGTTCGCGCTTGCATCCGCTCAGCAGCAGGGGCATGAGCGTGATTACCGAGATCATGGCGAGATTTGTTCTCATCGCCCTCCTCGTGGTTTCGGGGTTGGTTGTGGAGTAGATGATTCAGGATCTGACGCAATCCTCGAATCTGTGTTTTCGACTGGAGCAAAAGCAAGGCCGTGACAGTCAATGCCAGTGCCAGCGTGAAAACGACTATATGGACTGGTTCCATGGTTGATTTCCTTTCGGCGAAGGAGTGGGACGCAGTGCGAAGACGTTAGGCGGCGTCCCGGGATTCTTTCAGCTCGCCGATCAGGCTTGAGGCTTGACGAATCGAGAGGGCCGAAACGTCGGCAACCCCGATGCGGTCTTGAAGCAGATGATCGAGATTCACACCTTTACGGCGCGCAATCGCCCGGATGGCGGCGACTTGGTTTGCCGTTGCTAAGCGTTGGCTGCCGTCAGCCGAACTGGATGTGTCGTGACGTTCACGTCGGCCCGAGCTGTGTGCTACTGTCTCGGAGGGCGAAATCGCCCACCCGGAAACGGCGTCGACGCAGTGACGGGTAACTCGGTGAAGCCGTGACTCCGCATCGGCGTCGAAATTGTCCAGCTGGAATTCAGCCGAGCAGGTCGTCGTGATTCCGTCCCGACAGGGCGAATCCGAGACACTGATTGATAGTCTCATGGGGGCTCCATGGTTTGAGTAAATAGTTCAGCGACGAAGATTGATCGCTAGGTGGGCATCATTTCCGATGCGAGAAGGTTGACGGTCAGGTCGCGTTCGACCGGAATGCCCCTGAGCCAGCGTGTCAGCTGATGGACCATCAGCGATGCCGCGAGATTGGCGGCGTAGACGGTGCTGGCGGTGGTGCAACTGCCCGAGTGGGCTTCGGACGCGGAGAATAGCGTCGTTTCGTAGTGCTCGTCGTGTGTCGGATCATCCGACGCGAGCACGCGAACGACTTCGCCGCGCATCCGACCATCGATCCACAAGTCGCAGCGAGATTTCAGGCAACGCCAGATAGCGGCTCGTGACGCAATTGAATCGACACACGAAACGACGATCTTGCCGTGTCTCTGTCGTGGTCGGAATCGGTCCTTCACGATGGCCACGTCGACCAACGGATCCACCAAGCGAAGATCGCAAGCCATCGCTTCCACCTTCGGTTGGCCGATCTGGTCGTGTCGGTAACCTTGTGTGGTGACGTTGGTCGGCTCAACGTGATCAAAATCGATCAATTGCAACCGTGGTACGCCGATTGAGGCGAGTTGCAATGCGACTTGGCGACCGATGGCGCCGACGCCGATGACTGTGATCGTGTGTCCTGCGAGACGTTCTCGGGGTACAAGCCCTGCTTGCCGCGTGAAGCGATCTGCTGGCCCGGTCATGACGCAACCCACTCGCTGGCATGCCAGGGACTGGCTTCCCAGGACGCTCCCGTGTCCGGCGAATCCGGGCGAAAGTCACGGAGGTTGCTGTCCGGAAACATGCTGTGCCGCATCGCAAACGGATCCAACACGGTCACGCGACGAGCGTATTCGGTCGACCACAGGTCGTGATCGGCCGCGGCAAAGGGGGCCGAGTAGTCGATCTTCCGCCGCACTTGCGTTTCGACTCCCGGGCCGGTGTTGAACTTCAGACGCCCGTACGTGGCTCCGTGCCGGGCCAAAATGAACATCACCGCCCAGTCCGCCGAGCCGAAGCAGCGTTCAAATGTCTCTTCGTCGGTCCCACTGGGAGACGGACAGCTGCCCGGATGGGTGTGGATCCAGATCCGGGCAAATTGCTCCGGGGAACGCCCCTCGTCGACCTGGTCATCGAAAAAGTCGGCCACCGACGCGTCGTCAAACTCGACCGTAACCGGTGTGCAGAGCTGATCGATCATCACCACATCTTCGACGAGCAGCAGGTCGTGTGCGTTGCTGATCCCGAATCCGCCGACTTCAGTACCGCCGAGATCACGCAGGAACTTTAGTTTCGCCCAGGCGTATGGGCTGAACCGCAGGGTTGGGCTCCTGCCCAGCTTCTGCCGGCGTCTTGGTCGGCGCCTGCGACCGCTCTTCGTTCGTTTCTTGGTCAAGGCAATCATCGCATTGGTTCTCCGTTAAACAGTGTTTGCAAAAAGATTCCCCGCATCGGTCGCACGATTCCATGCAACCGTCGCAGTAGTAAGATCTGCAGCTCTCGCAAATCGATGTGCAGTCGTGACAGAACGACTCGTCACACGCTTCACAGCCGCAGCTACAGTCGCTGCACGTTCGGCGACCGCAGCGATCACACCGGCATGTGTCGTCTTCGTCGACGTTCGCACCACAATCGCCGCATTCCACGCCGAACCAGTCACCGAGGCTGATGTAGGCACTGTCGGGGTTGTAGGTCTGCAGGATCTGACGAACGATCAGGAAGAAGTCGTACAGACGGCCGTCGGCGAGAGCGTGTTTGATCGGTTGATGACCATCGCCCTCGCAGAGCGTTTCCGACTGCACGTGGGGGTGTGTGGTTGAGTCACAGCTCACCGCAGGCTGCGGATCTGTCGCGATCACGCGGTAGGAAGTGGACTGACCGAGGTAGCGGATCTCCAACTCGATCTTGAACGGTCCCAACAGCACGCCTTCCAGCTCGATCGGTTCGGTGGTTACGCCGACGGTGCGGTTCTTCAGGTTCAGCTCGACGGATTCGAAGTCGGCTTCCAGTGCGGTCAAGTCGCCGATGAGATCCAGCATTCCGCAGCGGACGCCGGGCTCGACGGTTTCAGCCATCGAAACCAGTGATTGATCAATCGACTCGCAAAGGGACCTCAACGTCCTGGCGAGTTCGCGATGCAGACGATTTGCCGCGAGCAGCCAGCCGCGTGAGACGGCGACCGGTTCGAGTCGCTGCAATCGCAGGATCCTCTGCAGGGAATCCGTTGGGACTGGCGTCAGTCGGCGCCGTGGCGAGGTTTTGCAAACTGCCGCCAGAACCTTCTGTGCGATCTGGTACCGCTTTCGAGCACGCTTGCGATCGAGTCCACGGTCACGCCTGCAAGCAGCTTGCTCCGCATCGGTGGCGTGCCCTGGGTTTGACTCCCGAATCACGACGCTCCCTCGATCTTGGTCGGTGTGATCGAGATGCGGTCGCCTTCCTGCAGAATTTGATCGCGGGGCACCGGCAGACGATTCACTCGAATCAGATAATTCGACTCCCGGGCAGCCCCGATGCGTTGGTTGAACAGGTCTTGGACGGAAGTGTTGTCTTGCACGTCGATGTAGTCGGCGAAGCCGGCTCCGTCGTTGTTGATCAGTAGGACTTTCATGGCTTGGATTTCCGCTGGGTGGAATTGGAATGTGCCGTGACGGCCGATCGGTCTCGCGTCATGCGAACCCGGCGGCGGCCACGGCGAAAGAAACGATGACCGGCGGCACGCTGGGCGCACCGCCGGTCATCGCGGGTGGCGTTGATTCGTGGTTGCGATCGATGGCAACCCGAACCACGGCACCTAGAACTCGAAAGACAGCTCCGCATTGATGTCATCCTGTGCGGCATGAAATGCGTCCCAGTCGATGACGTGGGGGCCGAGATCCTCGGCTTCCGGGTCGCTGATCGAGATGTCGGGATCGGCGATCAGAAAGCCGAGACGCTTGATGGTGGCGACGGTTTCTCCCGTCGCACGAGAAACACTGCGATAAAGGTCTGCTTGAAGCATCGGAAGGGTTCTCCAAAAGGTGGGGGAAGAAACGAAAAAAGCCCTCGCAGGTCAGCGGACAGCGCTGACCTGAAAGGGCTTCAAAACAGGACTCAAACGATTCAATCAGTCTTGAAGGCTTCGGCCGGGGCGGGCTGTAGCCAGTGCTGGTGTAGCCAAGCGACTTCCGCTCGCAGGGCCTCGCTACGGTTGGCGAACGGTCCAAGACTGGGGCCGCCAACAGGAGACAGATCAGCCATCCATTGGCCGTTTTGGTCGGGCTCCACGTGAGAGCCGCGCTGGATTGATAATTTGCCGATGACGGACAGGTCCAGGTCCTCGCTGTAGACGCAGCGGCAGTTGCCGCCCGGGGTGACGATCAGTTCCATGCCGATCACTTCGTCCGCCGCAGAATGTTGCGACGGGGGCGGTCGACCATCAGACCATCCAACGACGACTGCACCGCAGCCAACTGCCCGGTGATCCGCTGACGCAACGACTCGCTGTCACGCAAGGTTTGCGGTGCGACACCGTCTATGACTCGGCGAGCCCGATCGACCACCTGATCCAGCTCTTCGTTGGAACGGATGTTGAGCCGCTGGAACCGGTCAAAGAACTCGGCAAAGTTCTCGATCGCGGAGTCACGGAACACCTTGGGCTTGCCGTCATTGTTGCCGGTCAGCCTTTCGGCGAGGTGCTCGACCATTTTGTTGAGTTCGTCGATGAACGCCGCCTCGGCCAATTGCACCGCTTCGTCGAACCGGCTTTTGACGCGGTCACATTCCTGCTGGTACAGCTCGGGATTGAGCCGACGCAGGTAGTCGGGCGGTTCCACGCTGGGGAATTCCCAGCCGATCTCGAACAAGCCCCGCAGAGTGTCTGGGTAATCGCTCTCGCAGTACAGATCGCCGAGACGATCCCGGGCTTCGTACTTCAGCTCGTCAAAACGAGCGTCCAGGGCTGCGACGGCTTCCGCCAACTCGTCCCGGAAGCCCTGCATCCGGCTATCGATCTGGTCGACCGAGGCTTGGGGAACCAGCCGGATCCCCGGTTCCGGGAACGGCAACGTCGCGCCCTTGAAGTACGCCGTCGCTTGGGTGCGAACCGAGGTGACGGCGCGAAAGCTCGCGTCGCCGGTGTCGATCAGCTTTTTTCCAGCGCTGATGTACTTGCCTTCGGCATGGAACGTGTCCGCCGCCAAGGCCTTCTGCTCGGACGACAGCGATTTACGCGTCCCGAACCAAGTGAACGACAACCGCATCGCGGCCATCGTCGTGCGAAGTTTGCCGCCGTGGTCGCTTGTTGCCGCGGGGGCGTCTTCGAGTGTTTGTTGCATGAGATGATTTCCTTCGGTGGTGGGTAGATACGAAAACAGCCCACCGCGGTGACGGGGGCTGTTGGGCAAAAACAAGGAGTTGCAATCCGGGTCAGTTTTCCGACGGTTCGCTGCGGGAGACGCCGCGCCGGGACGCACGGCGTTTGGGGCGATGCTGGTAGATGCCGGACTGATCGGCGTCCAGACAGCGCCCCGACGCCCACTTACGGAGCCTGTCGATCGATTTCGCCGAAGTGACCGCCACGGGGACGACGTTGCTTGCGGCCTGGACCACGGGGACATCGAGCAATGCCGCCAGTCGGCAGCACGCCCTGATTTCCGCGCCGGTCCAGTTGTCGTCGGCAGGCTTTCGCTGATCGGGTGCCAGAGCGAACAGCTCCAGATACAGCGACCAGATCGTGTCTTTCTGTTCGCGGCCCGGCAGGTCGACGAAAAAGACACCGTCGAAGCGTTCGCTACGGCTGAATTCCGGCGGCAGCTTTGACGCGTCGTTGCTGGTGCAAACCACGAACACGTCGGACTTGTGATCGTTGAGCCAACTCAAGAATGTGCCGAACATCCGCGATGAGACGCCGCTGTCGTTGCTGCCTGATCCACCGACGCCCGAGAACGCCTTTTCCGCTTCGTCAAGCATGAGCACGCATGGTGCCATCGCATCAACGATCTGCAGTGCTTGCCGCGTACGTTCCTCGGATTGGCCGACGAGCGAGCCCATCAGGCTGCCCACGTCCAGTTGCAACACGGGCCGACCGACTTCTTTCCCCAGTGCTTTGCAGAACTCGCTCTTGCCGCAGCCCGGCGGCGACAACAGCAACACGCCGCGGGGACGAACCAGCTTGTTGACCTGATTCGATCGCAACAGGGACCGCCGCGTGAACGCTTTCAGCGACGCCAGGCCACCGAGCGTACTGAAATCCGCGTTGCCGCGATACAGCTGCAGCGTCCCCGCCTTGGTCAGCATTTGAGACTTCTGCTGCCAGAGGGTTTCGGCGGTCAGGCGGTTGTCTCGCACCAGCGACAGCGCAAACGCGTTTTCCGCTTCAAACCGGGTCAGTCCGGTCGCCGCATCGAGAACACGTTCGAATTGTGCCTCCTCGGGCTGTTCACCCGGCTCGGTGGCGATTGCCGCGGCGATCTCACGCAGTTGCTGGCGGCTCGGCAATTCGTGGTCGATCACGACAAACAGCTTTTCGAGCTCCACCGGAAGCTGCACCATCGGCGCCAGGACGACCAGAATCGTCCGGGTTTGTTTGCCGGTGATGACCTGGTGAGCGATGGCCTGGATGATCTCCGCGGACTGCAGAAACCGGTGGAAGTTTTCCAGGACGACGATCGTCGTCTGGTCGTCTTCGGACAGGAGGCTGGCGACGCCGACGGCTGCCAGCGGGTCGCTGACGTCCTGCTCGACAGCCTGACCGCCGCAGCGGAGGCCGGCGGCGATGTTCCAGCTGGCCATCCTCCAGCCTTCTCGCTGGCACAGCTGGCTGATTTCATCGATCGCATCGACATGTTCGTGTGATGTGATCCAGATTCCGGAGAAGCACGCGCGCACGTACTCCTCCATTCGCTTGGCGAGCGACATGGTGTACTCCAAGGGGGTGGTGTGTTGACGATGACGGCAGAATGCCGCCGGGAAGAAGGCAAAAGCCCGCGATCACTCGCTGGCCCGCTGTTGCTGCTCGTTGGCAGCCTGATGAAACTCCGGTTTCAGCTTTTCGATGGTCTGTTGGCCCAGAGCCTGCAACAGGACCCGACTCGCCTGCCGGCAGTCGCTTCCGGTAAAGCCGTTGGTTTCCACCCGGGTGTTCCCATCGGGGGCGACGATGATTTCGATGGTCTTCATGCGGCACCTCCGACCTGGACGGTGACCTTGATCGAACCATCGGCCAGCCGCTGTTCGCTGACCGAGTGCCCCTGTTTCCGGGCCTCCAACTTGGCCCGCTCGACGGCGTAGGCCTGCATGAACTCGTCGAGCCGTTTGGGGTCTCCCCAACGGCCCTGGTAGTTGTCGTACTGGACCTTCCCGGTATCGAGCTCGCAGACGACCGGGTAGCGCCAGTCACGCAGCTGGACGCCCAGGCCGGACGCTGTCTTGCTAAACAGTTTGAAGGTGCCCTCACCGGGCGGCTGAAGCCCCAAGCGATTGCAGCCGGCCCGGACGGCGGCCGCATCGCGGATTTCGGTCTGAATTTCGACGATGTGCGACATCGTAAGTGCTCCGAAAGCGAAAAAAGTCAGGTTTCCGGGGGCAACATGCTCCCATCACCCGTACGTAGCGCTTTTTCGGACAGAATTAACCTTGGATGCCGGTCACCGATGTGGCCCCGAAAGCGAACGGCGTGAATGTCGATGCATTCACTGAGCCCCGCCTTCCGCACGCAACCTTTCATGCTCGTGACAAACGTTGGATTTTGTTTTTGCAATGAACTACCAAAAACGATCGTGCCCTATCCGGTCTTTCGGACAACGTCTCGCGCTTTCTCCGCGTCCCGCTCTGCGTAGATCTCGGTGACATTGGCTGCAGCGTGACCGAGAATCACTTGGGCGGCTTCAAGTCCGAATTGCTTTCGCACTTCAGTTCCTCGAGTGTGCCGTAGGCGGTTTGGAGACCAGCGATGCTCCGACTGCCAAATCTTTAGAGCATCGCCCTCAAGAGGCTCCTCGGGTGGGAACGCCGCGTCGCAGGCTCGATGGATGGCACGGCGATAGCTGTTGGTATCGTACTTCTCTCTCGGAGGGCGTCTGGCTTTCTTGCCAGCCAAACCGGCATGGCAGTAGCCAGGACGGCTTCCTTGATTCAGGGGTGTGACGCGAGCTGCGTGCTTCGCTTCGTTTTGTTGTTTGACCGCGTCACGGGGAGAGAAGCAGTAGGCGTCATCGGGACGTAGAAGATATCGAGAGAGTAACGCCTGCCCTTCGGGACCAACGTAGACGATGCGTTCGCGTCCATGATGCTCAGTCTTGTGCCCGTCAGGACGATACTCCCAAACATCGTTCCTGCGGTCTATGTCCACTGGGCGGACAGAGCAAACTTCAGCCGGACGCATTCCCGTCAGTAGCTGAAGGCGGATCATGTCGCGCACAACACCGCAGAGGTGTTCCATCGTTCGCTCGACGATCCCTAAATCGATGGGCTGCACCGGTTTAGATTCCCTCGCTTCCGTTCGCCCCTTTTTCAGCCCTGGTACCATAGAGAGGGCTTGAGGGATCTCGACCGGAATGAGCTCCTCGGACGCGGCCCAACGGAAAACGCGGACAATTCGCTGCACATTCTTATTGATCGTGCCACGCGAGTGACCGGCGCGGATCCACTCGTCACGTATCGCCTTGAGTGCAAGCGGTCCAAAATTCGTTACGGGCTGCTGGCCGTAGAGACGCCGAACGGGTCGCAGCACCGTCTTGATAGCATGGGCTTCTTGAGTTTGCTTACCGTTTTTGACGTAGTACCGCTCGGCGTGCCGCCAGTACTTCAGAATAACTTGGGCAACCTTAACTGTCTCATGATCCTGGAGTGGGCGTGAACGACCATTTGACAGGTATTCTGCCATCAAGCGATCGTATTCCGCGATGCTGGTTTTGCTGCCGTGGGGGCCGAGATAGTGGTCCTTACTATCGATGGTAACGACGGCTTGTCCGCTCGCTTTGTGCTTGCAGTACTTTGGTAGAGATTTCGTCAGTCTGGGCATGCGTTTTGTCTCCGGTGGAAGCCAAAGCCGTATGTACGGTTTTGGAACACGGTGGAAACGCCGCACGCTTGACGCTCAAGCGGTAACTGAAAAGGCAGTTTCGGCTATAAGAAAAAGTAGTCTTTTTTAACAGTCGGGGCGACACGATTTGAACGTGCGACCTTCTGGTCCCAAAAGGCCCGAAAACACCCTAACAAGATTCCGTTTCACCCCGGGTTTTATGCAAAAACACCCGGATTCTTTGTGCAGTAAAGCATAGATTCGGCGCGAAGGTCTTCGCAAGCCCCAACAAGTATCGCGGTAGTGACCGCCCTTATTCAGCTCCAAACCTGGGTTTTTCGGTAGAGTCCCCTTAAGAGTCTGGCAGTGTGTTCAAATCCGACAGATCCAGCGCGTTATTAGTCCCACTTGTCGCGTGAACAGAATTCGTTTCTGCGAGGTTGGACGTGACAATGATGGAGAAGGGCACTTCAGGTTTTGTGGGAACCGCAGGCGTCTTCCCGGTCGATATCGTCCTCGATGTTATCTGCCAGCAGGTGGAAGCGTCCGATGGGCGTCCAGAAGCCCAGCTAGTGTCCGTAACTTCAGCCAAATAGCCGACAACTGGCCGATTTGCTGCCGACCTGTCGGCACTAGCTGGTCCGGGGCAGCATTATTGCTTTGGGTGACACCAAGCTCACGACGCACGGATGTTCTGAACTCAGGCCTCAAACAAATGGTACCATTTGTTTGAGGCTCGTCGCGGGAACCTGCAAGCGCTGTTCTTTCGGATTCCGGACGATACAAGTACCGAACGGACTCAGCGGATCGAGCCGCACTTGCGTGTGAACTTTCACCGGTTGCTTGCCGTGTTGATCGACTGGACTATCGAGGGCACTTGTCAACCAGAGGACATGAGAAACTCTATCACTTTAAGACGTGCGAACTTGGCGGTCTTCACCCGCATAGTTCTTGACTTCGCTGGCTCTGACAGGACTATGAGCTTCCGCAGCTCTCCGTTGTGACGCCGCTTCGGAAACACGATGGCGGATCGTGATTCGTAGGAGTATTCGATTGCTCCAGTTGCCAGCTTTCGTTCAGCTATCTTGGGCTTGCACTGCACGTGAGAGGCTTCTCCAGTTTGCCGTTCAGCGTCCTTCAGAGTGATCTCGCCATGGACAGCTTGTATGGCGAGTGCACGATCCTTGTTAAGGACGGTCGTCAATCGACGGACGGCGGATCGTGATGACCTGGCCAAGCGAATCGCGGCCTCGCGTACCGTCTCACCGGGGGCTAATTCAATCGACTTCCCATCACCAACGTAGATTTCGGCCAGAACTTCGACATCCTCTTCGCCGTCGTCATTTGACTGAGCGTCCGGTTTTCCGTTCGGCTCGCCAATACGTGATCGCAACAACTTTTCGATTTCCAGGGCGATCCATGCACGGGTTGCCGCGTTGTATTCCCGCTGATTCGTGTCGGCCAATACATGTTGCAGGGGGCTCTGAGGATCGACGATACGAAACTCAGGCCTAATTCCCAGTGCACAACATGCGATCAGCCGATGCCGACCGTTGAGCAATTTGCCGTCGGAGGTGATATCGATCGGGACGGTTTGCCCCGTAGACTTGATCGACTCGCAGAGCTGTTGGATCTGCGACTCCGAGTTCAGCGGCATGATCCCACACTCCTCTGTCACACCTGTGACCTGGTCGTACCGCTCAATCGCGTGCTCGATGGTCGGCAGAGGCCCTAATTCAGCGTGCTCGGTCGGCTTTTGATCCGCCTCGTCAGAGGATTGCTGCAATGGTTTCGCAGGCGTCTTGCGTTTCGTAAAATTCGCTTTCTTCGGCGTGGATTTCGGTGTCGCTTTGCTTCGTTTTCCATTGGCGGCCTTTCGTTTCGGGGTCTTTTTCGATCGTGTCTTTTTCTTGACAGACATGTGATTTCCTTGATGGAAAAGGGGGATAAAGCAATCTCCGCCAATAGACCGAGACGGTCAAAATCCACCAAAAAGTCCGCAAGCGTCGAGAAAACTCCGTTCGATTCCCACGAAGTTCGTGCGCTGCCTTAACTCTGCTTTCAATCGCGCTACGTACGGGTGACGGGAGCGTGTTGCCCCCGGAAACCTGATTTTTTTCGCTTTCGGAGCACTTAAGATGTCGCACATCGTCGAAATTCAGACCGAAATCCGCGATGCGGCCGCCGTCCGGGAGGGCTGCAATCGCTTGGGGCTTCAGCCGCCCAGTGAGGGTACCTTCAAGCTGTTTAGCAAAACTGTGTCCGGCCTGGGCGTCCAGCTGCGTGACTGGCGCTACCCGGTCGTCTGCGAGCTCAATACCGGGAAGGTCCAGTACGACAACTACCAGGGCCGTTGGGGAGACCCCAAACGGCTCGACGAGTTCATGCAGGCTTACGCCGTCGAGCGGGCCAAGTTGGAGGCCCGGAAACAGGGGCACTCGGTCCGGGAACAGCAATTGGCCGATGGTTCCATCAAGGTCACCGTCCAGGTCGGAGGTGCCGCATGAAAACCATCGAAATCATCGTCGCCCCCGATGGGAACACCCGCGTGGAAACCAGCGGCTTCACCGGAAGCGACTGCCGGCAGGCGAGCCGCTCCCTGTTGCAGGCTCTGGGCCAGCAGACCAGCGAACAACTGAAACCCGAGTTTCATCAGGCTGCCACCGAGCAGCAGCAGCGGGCCAGCGAGTGATCACGGGCTATTGCCTTCTTCCCGACGGCGCTCTGCCGCCATCGTCAACAAACTACCCCCTTGGAGTACACCATGTCGCTCGCCAAGCGAATGGAGGAGTTCGTGCGCGCGTGCTTCTCCGGAATCTGGATCACATCACACGAACATGTCGATGCGATCGATGAAATCAGCCAGCTCTGCCAGCGAGAGGGCTGGAGGATGGCCAGTTGGAATATCGCCGCCGGCCTGCGCTGCGGCGGTCAAACCGTCGAGCAGGACGTCAGTGATCCGCTGGCTGCCGTCGGCGTCGCCAGCCTGCTGTCCGAAGACGACCAGACGACGGTCGTTGTCCTGGAGAACTTTCACCGGTTTCTGCAGTCCGCGGAGATCATCCAGGCCATCGCTCACCAGGTCATCACCGGCAAGCAGACCCGGACGATTCTGGTCGTCCTGGCGCCGATTGTGCAGCTTCCGGTGGAGCTCGAAAAGCTGTTCGTGGTGATCGACCACGAACTGCCGAGCCGTCAGCAGCTGCGTGAGATCGCCGCGGCAATCGCCACCGAGCCGGGTGAACAGCCCGAGGAGGCACAATTCGAACGTGTCCTCGATGCGGCGACCGGACTGACCCGGTTTGAAGCCGAGAACGCGTTTGCGCTGTCGCTGGTGCGAGACAATCGGCTGACGGCCGAAACGCTGTGGCAGCAGAAGTCTCAGATGCTGACCAAGGCGGGGACTCTGCAGCTGTATCGCGGCAACGCGGATTTCAGTGCCCTCGGCGGTCTGGCATCGCTGAAAGCCTTCACGCGGCGGTCCCTGTTGCGATCGAGTCAGCTAAACAAACTGGTTCGTCCCCGCGGCGTGTTGCTGTTGTCGCCGCCTGGCTGCGGCAAGAGCGAGTTCTGCAAAGCACTGGGAAAAGAAGTCGGTCGGCCCGTGTTGCAGCTGGACGTGGGCAGCCTGATGGGCTCGCTCGTCGGCCAATCCGAGGAACGAACGCGGCAAGCCTTGCAGATCGTTGATGCGATGGCACCATGCGTGCTCATGCTTGACGAAGCGGAAAAGGCGTTCTCGGGCGTCGGTGGATCAGGCAGCAACGACAGCGGCGTCTCATCGCGGATGTTCGGCACGTTCTTGAGTTGGCTCAACGATCACGAATCCGACGTGTTTGTGGTTTGCACCAGCAACGACGCGTCAAAGCTGCCGCCGGAATTCAGCCGCAGCGAACGCTTTGACGGTGTCTTCTTTGTCGACCTGCCGGGCCGCGAGCAGAAAGACACGATCTGGTCGCTGTATCTGGAGCTGTTCGCTCTGCCACCCGATCAGCGGAAGCCTGCCGACGACAACTGGACCGGCGCAGAAATCAGGGCGTGCTGCCGGCTGGCGGCATTGCTCGATGTCCCCGTGGTTCAGGCAGCAAGCAACGTCGTTCCCGTGGCGGTCACGTCGGCGGAATCGATCGAAAGGCTCCGTAAGTGGGCGTCGGGGCGCTGTCTGGACGCCGATCAGTCCGGCATCTACCAGCATCGCCCCAAACGCCGTGCGTCCCGGCACGGCGTCTCCCGCAGCGAACCGTCGGAAAACTGACCCGGATTGCAACTCCTTGTTTTTGCCCAACAGCCCCCCGTCACCGCGGTGGGCTGTTTTCGTATCTACCCACCACCGAAGGAAATCATCTCATGCAACAAACACTCGAAGACGCCCCCGCGGCAACAAGAGACCACGGTGGCAAACTTCGCACGACGATGGCCGCGATGCGGTTGTCGTTCACTTGGTTCGGGACGCGTAAATCGCTGTCGTCCGAGCAGAAGGCCTTGGCGGCGGACACGTTCCATGCCGAAGGCAAGTACATCAGCGCTGGAAAAAAGCTGATCGACACCGGCGACGCGAGCTTTCGCGCCGTCACCTCGGTTCGCACGCAAGCGACCGCGTACTTCAAGGGCGCGACGTTGCCGTTCCCGGAACCGGGGCTCCGGCTGGTTCCCCAAGCATCGGTCGATCAGATCGATGGCCGGATGCAGAGCTTCCGGGACGAGCTGGCCGAAGCCGTCGCGGCCCTGGACGGCCGTTTTGACGAGCTGAAGTACGAGGCCCGGGATCGTCTCGGCGATCTGTACTGCGAAAGCGATTACCCGGACACTCTACGGGGCTTGTTCGAGATCGGCTGGGAATTCCCCAGCGTGGAACCGCCCGACTACCTGCGTCGGCTCAATCCTGAGCTGTACCAGCAGGAATGCAATCGCGTCAAAAGCCGGTTCGACGAAGCGGTGCAATTGGCCGAAGCGGCGTTCATCGACGAACTCAACAAGATGGTCGAGCACCTCTCCGAACGGCTGACTGGCAACGATGACGGCAAGCCCAAGGTGTTCCGTGACTCCGCGATCGAGAACTTTGCCGAGTTCTTTGACCGGTTCCAGCGACTCAACATCCGGTCCAACGAAGAGCTGGACCAGGTCGTCGACCGGGCTCGCCGAGTCATTGACGGTGTCGCACCGCAGAGCCTTCGCGACAGCGAGTCGTTGCGCCAGCGGATCACCGGACAGTTGGCAGCGGTGCAGTCGTCCCTGGATGGTCTCATGGTCGATCGCCCCCGTCGCAACATTCTGCGGCGTACGAAGTGAACGGCATGGAGCTGATCGTCACCCCGAGCGGCAACTGTCGCTGCGTTTACGGCGAGGACGTGGACCTATCCGTTATTGGCAAACTATCGATCCAGCGGGGCTCCCACGTGGAGCCCGATGAGAACGGCCAATGGATGGCTGATCTGTCACCTGTCGACGGCCCCAGTCTTGGACCGTTCGGCAACCGTAGCGAGGCCTTGCGAGCGGAAGTCGCTTGGCTGCACCAGCACTGGCTCCTGCCCGCCCCGGAGGAAGCCCTCCACACTGATTGAATCGTTTGAGTCCTGTTTTTGAAGCCCTTTCGGGTCAGCGCCGTCCGCTGACCGGCGAGGGCTTTTTTCGTTTCTAACCCCACCTTTTGGAGAACCCTTCCGATGCTTCAAGCAGACCTCTATCGCAGTGTTTCTCGTGCGACGGGTGAAACCGTCGCCACCATTAAGCGTCTCGGCTTTCTGATCGCCGATCCCGACATCTCGATCAGCGACCCGGAAGCCGAGGATCTCGGCCCCCACGTCATCGACTGGGACGCATTTCATGCCGCACAGGATGACATCAATGCGGACTTGTCTTTCGAGTTTTAGGTGCTGTCACCCTGGTTGCCATCGATCGCAACCAGGAATCACCACCACCCGCAATGACCGGCGGTGCGCCCAGCGTGCCGCCGGTCATCGTTTCTTTCGCCGTGGCCGCCGCCGGGTTCGCACGACGCGCGACCGGTCGGCCGTCACGGCAAATTCCAATCCCAACCACAGGAAAACCGATCCATGAAAGTCCTACTGATCAACAACGACGGTGCCGGTTTCGCCGACTACATCGACGTGCAAGACAACACCTCTGTCCAAGACCTGTTCAACCAACGCATCGGGGCCGCCCGGGAGTCGAATTATCTGATTCGAGTGAATCGTCTGCCGGTGCCCCGCGATCAAATCCTGCAGGAAGGCGACCGAATCTCGATCACGCCGACCAAGATCGAGGGAGCATCGTGATTCGGGAGTCAAACCCAGGGCACGCCACCAATGCGGGGCGAACTGCATCCAGGCGTGGTCGCCGACTCGATTGCAAGCGTGCCCGGACGCGGTACCAGATCGCACAGAAGATTCTGGCAGCGGTTTGCGAAACCTCGCCACGACGTCGGCTGACGACAGTCTCAACGGATTCCCTGCAGAGGCTACTTCGATTGCAGCGACTCGAACCGGTCGCCGTCTCTCGCGGCTGGCTGCTCGCGGCAAACCGTCTGCATCGCGAAATCGCCAGGACGTTGAGGTCCCTCCGCGAGTCGATTGATCGAACACTGGATTCGACGGCCGACACCGTCGAGCCCGGCGTCCGGTGTGGATTGCCGGAACTCATCGGCGATTTGACAGCACTGGAGGCCGACTTCGAATCCGCCGAGCTGAATGTGAAGAACGGCACCGTCGGCGTGATCACCGAACCAATCGAGCTGGAAGGCGTGCTGTTGGGACCGTTCAAGATCGAGTTGGAAATTCGCTACCTCGGTCAGTCCGCTCCCTACCGCGTAATCGCGACAGATCCGCAGCCTGCGGTGAGCTGTGACTCAACCACACACCCACACGTACAGTCGGAAGCGCTCTGCGAAGGCGATGGTCATCAACCGATCAAACACGCTCTCGCCGACGGCCGTCTGTACGACTTCTTCCTGATCGTTCGCCAGGTCCTGCAGACCTACAACCCCGACAGTGCCTACATCAGCATCAACGACTGGTTCGGTGTGGAATGCGGTGACTGTGGTGCGAACGTCGACGAAGACGACACATGCCGGTGCGACAGCTGCGGTCGCCGAACGTGCAGCGACTGTAGTTGCGGCTGTGAAGCGTGCGACGAGTCGTTCTGTCACGACTGTACATCGATCTGCAAAGGCTGCAGATCTTACTACTGCAAGGGTTGCATGGAAATGCGCGACCGATGCGGCGAGTCTTTTTGCAAACACTGTTTAACGGAGAACCAATGCGATGATTGCCTTGACAAGGAAACGAACGAAGAGCGGTCGCAGGAGCCGACCGAGACGCCGGCAGGAGCCGGGCTGGCGCCAAACCCTGCGGTTCAGCCCCTACGCCTGGGCGAAACTGAAGTTCCTACGTGACTTCGGCGGTACCGAGGTCGGCGGATTCGGAATCAGCAACGCACACGACTTGCTGCTCATCGAAGACGTGGTGATGATCGATCAGGTCTGCACACCGGTTTCGGTCGAGTTCGACGACGCGTCGGTGGCCGACTTTTTCGATGACCAGGTCGACGAGGGACGCTCCCCGGAGCAATTTGCCCGGATCTGGATCCACACCCATCCGGGAAGCTGTCCGTCTCCCAGTGGTACCGACGAAGAGACGTTTGTGCGCTGCTTCGGCTCAGCGGACTGGGCCGTGATGTTCATTTTGGCCAAGCACGGAGCCACGTACGGGCGTCTGAAGTTCAACACCGGCCCCGGGGGTGAAACGCAATTGCGGCGGACGATCGACTACTCGGCCCCCTTTGCCGCGGCAGATCATGATCTGTGGTCGACCGAATATGCACGCCGCGTGACCGTGTTGGATCCGTTTGCGATGCGGCACGGCACTTTTCCGGACAGCGACGTACGTGACTTTCGCCCGGATTCGCCGGACATGGGAGCGTCTTGCGACGACAGTCCGTGGAATGCCAGCGAGTGGGTAGCCTCATGACCGGGCCGGCAGATCGCTTTGCGCGACAATCCGGGCTGGTCGCTCGGGAACGTCTTGCAGACCACAGGGTTACCGTCATCGGCGTCGGCGCCATCGGACGCCAAGTCGCATTGCAGCTCGCCTCGATCGGCGTACCACGGTTGCAGCTGATCGATTTTGATCACGTTGAGCCGACCAACGTTACCACACAAGGTTACCGGCACGACCAAATCGGCCAAGCGAAGGTGGAGGCGACGGTTTGCGATCTTCGCTTGGTGGATCCGATGATCGATGTGGCCATCGTGAAGGACCGATTCCGGCCACGCCAGAGACACGGCGAGATTGTCGTTTCGTGCGTCGATTCGATTTCATCACGGACCGCCATCTGGCGTTGCGCGAAATCTCGCTGCGACTTGTGGATCGACGGGCGGATGCGTGGTGAAGTCGTCAGGGTGCTCGCCTCGGATGATCCGAAACACGACGAGCACTACGAAACGACGCTGTTCGCGGCGGCGGAGGCCCACACAGGAAGCTGCACCACGGCCAGCACCGTCTACGCCGCCAGTCTTGCGGCATCACTGATGGTCCACCAGCTCACGCGCTGGCTACGGGGCATACCCGTCGAACGCGACCTGAGCGTCAACCTTCTCGCATCGGAAATGATGCCCACCTAGCGACCAATCCTCATCGCTGGTTCATTCACTCAAACCATGGAGCCCCATGAAACTTTCAATCAGTGTTGCCGGCCCGCCCTGCCGAGACGGAACCACCACGACCTGTGCGGCTGAATTCCAGCTGGACCAATTCGACGCCGATGCGGAGTCACGGCTTCACCGAGTTACCCGTCACTGCGTCGACGCCGTTTCCGGGCGTGTGATTTCGCCCTCTGAGACAGCAGCACATAGCTCGGGCCGACCGGACCGTCATGAACGTTCCAACTCTCGTGACGGCAGCCCCCGCTTGGCAACGGCAAAGCAAGTCGCCGCCATCCGGGCGATTGCACGCCGTAAGGGTGTGGATCTCGATCACCTGCTTCAAGACCGTTTCGGGGTCGCCGACGTTTCGGCACTCTCGATTCGCCAAGCCTCAAGCCTGATCGGCGAGCTGAAAGAATCTCGGGACGCCGCATAGCGGCTTTTTACCGCGCTCCACTTCTTTGCGGAACGGAAATCAAACATGGACCCTATCCACGTAGTCGTTTTCACGCTGGCAATGGCATTGACCGTCACGGCCTTGCTTTTGCTCCAGTCGAAAACACAGATTCGAGGATTGCGTGAAATCCTGAATCATCTACTCCCCAATCAACCCCGAAACCACGAGGAGGGCGATGAAAACAAATCTCGCCATGATCTCGACAATCACTCTCCTGCCCCTGCTGCTGAGCGGATGCAAACGCGAACCACCGGTTCTGACCGACCGTCAGGTTGAACAGGTCTTCGACGCCCAGACAAGGATGCTTGATCAACAAGAGATTCTCAGTCAGGGCCGAGACGATCTGGAGTCGGACCGCCGACTCTGGTCCGAACGCGAACGCAGCGACCCGATCGTCGCCAAGTCCATCGAGGCGACGGGCATCCTGCTCGCATGCTGCCTGCCGCTTGCGTTGATCCTGTTGCTGCTCACAAAAAGCAAACGCGATCGGGTTGACGAAGCAAGAGCCGATCCGGTGCTCGTCGAAATGCTCACGACCGAGTCTAAGCGTGTTCCCAGGGCGTCACCGCGTTCAGATCAAGCAAACTTATCGGACCGCTAGTCCCGAGTCACGACGGTACAATAAAACATCCCGCCGGATCAGTTCGGCGGGGTGTTTCAGTCGGAGCCTGCATTCTGCGAATCATGCCGGTCTTTTTTTTAGCCCCTAGCCCGGCCAATAGGGCGGCTTAGTTGCATTGGCGTGTACCCGCCCGCCAGAACAGGTATTCAAGTCGAGATTCCGGCTAGCCCGGATGATGCTATTGAGGAGATTCTCACCGCCCGCCAGTCACTGATATGGGAGTCTGGGCAGTTGCCGATTTGCTGCGCCGATGGTTGTGCCCACTTTCAGATATCTGGACCACATTACGTCGGCCGCGATACGTATTTTGACGAACTTGGAGCCACCCACATTGCCTGCATCCCTTCCAGTTGAGTTTTCGATTCGTTCCGGTGCCGACCGCAGGCCAATCAACGACAATTCGATCCACACCGTCCGCGGGCAACGTCACTAAGATTCAGGCAGCGGTCGTTCGTCAATCGTCGCTTCGGGGACCAACAGCCCGAAGGCGAAGTAGACAGCATCCGGTTCACTACCCACGCCAGAGTTGATCGAATCAATCACCTCTTGGACGACCGCGACCAGTTTGTCAGGATTCCGTCGACCGCAATTGCAGTTCTCGCAGCCCCCCCTCCCGCAACACCGATAAAGGGAAACGCCCGAGTTTGCCGATCAACTGGTTCGTTCCTTGATCTCTTGCAAGCTTGACGGCTTGCGAACTCGGTCCAATCGTCAGCTTTTTGATCTCCATACAAAGGTCAGTGACGTGATCTAATTCTAGCGAGTTCCCGTCGTTTAGCAGTATTCGCTAGATTCTGTCTACTTTGCTAGACCCCCTTGATCACGGTCTACCGAGCAATGCGAATATGAAGAGATTATTTTATTCGCGTGACCAGACGTGTCACGCGTTTCGGTACACTTTGCAAACTGAATCTCAATGACGGACGGGGGCAAACGATTGATCGGCGATCAATAATCATCGATGCGATCTTTAAATTGGGGGGGGCGACGAACATTGCTCCAACCCTACCGATTCCATCGATGATTCTCCAGAACCGGCTGTCTTATCCATGTGTCCGTGCAACGACGTCTAAAAAGACTTATTTGTTCAACACCTTCGCGATCACCGCTCAACAGGATTCTTTTAAATGCCCTCATCACTCAACCTCAAGACACTTCACGACGCCGTTTCTAACACTGCATGTGCCTTTCGTTCTCGGACGCGGTTGCATCCAGCCGACGGTCCCGGCGGAAAGATCTTTCCACCGACGCATCTGGGCGGCGAGTATGCGATCGAACAACGTCGGAGAACCGGTACCGATGGCAAACCGGAGGAAGTTACTTGCGTGTTGGTTGATTCGGTGCAGTCGAGTGCTAATCGGCTTGAGGAAGCGTTAAAGCTCCAAGTGGACTCGGGCAAGCTGTCCCTTCCACTTGTTCGCGTCGACTTTGACGACGACAAATTGACCGACCCGATCGGATCGTTGTCGACGTTGGACGTTCCGCACCGACTGGCTGATGCGATTTTGCGTGACAGCTTGATTGACGAAGATGGGAAGGCGGTCCCCTTCCGCAAAAGTTCTTGGGGCAGCCGGCTCGACGTTGCAAGCTTGGCCAACGCAACGCCACTTTTGGAAATCTCACCGACTTCCTTGCTGTTCGGGTTGTGGGATAGCACTGGGCCAAAAGGCGGTTTGGGCGCAAAATTTCAACGCGCCATCGTCAGCGAAATCGTAGCCATCGGCGCGGCCGTTGGGGTGCGGACGAGCAGCCGGATCGATCCGCTGCAAATTCGCAGCGGTATCCCGATCAAGAAAGGCAATGATTCCGAATACGAAGTCGCGGCGAAAGAAAGTAAGGGAACCGTGCAGGCATCGGAGATTAACCACGGCAACATCCCGCCGACCATTGATGCTGGCGGGATCACTTGTGACTACTGCGAACATTCATTGACGCTGTCTTTGCCGGCGTTGCGGCGTTTGCGGTTTCCAATAGACGGCCAGTGGTCGCCTGAGGCCGACAATGCTGGAAGAACGCTGTTAGCTTCGATCGGCTTGATGGCATCCGCGTTGGCTTGCGAAGCTGGTTTTGATCTCCGCAGTCGATGCCTGCTGTGGCCGGAAGTTCCGTTTGAATTGGAACTGCTCGATCGACCCGGCGAAACACCCGAGCGGTTTACGTTGACCGGAGATCAAGGCATCGCGCTTTATAACGAAGCGGTCGAGCAACTTCGCGGCGTCGGCCTTCCCTACCATACCGAACCGGTAACGCTGCGTCCCAAAGATTCGTTGATGAAGTTGCTGGTCGCAAGTCAGGAAAAGGCTGCAGCGGAATCACCGACGGAGGGTGACTGAGATGCTCACGATCGCTTGTCGCTACCTGACCGGTCGCGTTGTAGCGGCGTCAGATGCGGATCGCGAAATTTTTGCTTATCCGCCGCAGCCTGCACGACTGATGATGGCGCTCACCGCCGCGGCGCACGAAGGACATGCCGAGCAAGACGAATTTAAAATGCTGACGCGATTGGAGGCGATGCCACCGCCGACGATTGACGCACCAGCGGTCTGTCCGCGAGAAGTCAAGACGGTATTTGTTCCGATCAACGACAAAGTCAACGATCCGTGGAATCGTTCCAAACAACCTCGGTTCTTCCCATCAGCCCATATCGGCGACGCCCCGGTGCGATTCATCTGGCCCGAGGAAACGTTGAGTGACGCCGAGGCCGCTTCGCTGTCGAAATTGCTCGGCCGTGTTGTCCGTTTGGGACACTCTTCGTCGCTCGTCCAGATGTGGCTCGATGACCAGCACAAATCAAGTCAATTGATATCAGCCGAGCAGGCCAAACGTTCGGTTTACGTCCCGGACGCTCGAGGAGAGCATCGGTTTCGGATCACCCGGCCGGGGACCATCGGCCGCTTGCAATCAGACTTTAACGGTAAGGCGATCGAGCGTTACGCAGAACTATCGATGGATCTGGAAAAGGCGAAAACGACCAAACAGCGAAAGCTTGCCAAAGAGCGACAGCAACAGCTTGCGGAAGAGTTTCCCGATGGTCTGCCGACTTCCCGGCGTCCGGTGATCCGCACCACGCAGGGTTACCGGGAGCAAGTCGAACCGTCGTCGACCACCATTGTAGAAACGGTGTTTGATCCGGCGATGATCTCGCTGGCGCAGATCGAAGGAAACACGCACCATCTGTTGCAAACGCTTCATCTGACGCGAACACTCCGGCAAGCGTTGATCAGTCATTTGGGCAACGGACGTGGCGAAGTCCCGTCGTGGATCTCGGGTCACGCTGAAGATGGGGGCCCGACCTCCGATCCGCACATAGCGTTTTTGCCGCTTCCGCACGTTGGAGATTCGATCGATCGTATGCCGAGCAATGATCAAACGCGACGGCGGCTCGATGTTCGCAGAACCCGTGTCGATGGTCACTTATTGGGATTGGGGATGGTGATCCCGCGAACGATCGAGGATGACCGTCGTGGCTTGGAACTGGCAAGCTTTTTGGTCGAAGACGATGGAACACCTAAGGGCATTCGGCTGTACGGCAACCACGACGAGTCGAACCAAAACAGCGAATTGGAATTGCAGTTTGAAGACCGCATTCGGCCTCCTCGCGCGATCATCCCGGAGACCTGGACTCGACCATCACGGTACTGGGCGACCGTGACGCCGATTGTTCTAGATCGTCATCCCCAAGCCGATTCTCGACGCGAAAGAGCGAAATGGCGTGCGGAAGTCACGTCGATCATCGCCCGCGCCTGCGCAAACATTGGCATCGATCAGCAACCGATCGCTGTTGACCTGGGCCGGCACGGTTTCTTGGCAGGCGTTCCGAGTGCGTATCGCAGCGCGGGTCAGCGAACCGGTTCATTTCCGCTATTCTCGGACGTCGACGGCAAGCGACACCGGATGCAACTTCACGCCCTGTTGGAATTTAAGAATCCGATACGCGGCCCAGTAATTTTGGGTGCCGGACGGTTTCGAGGCTACGGGTTTTGTAAGCCGATTCAAGTGCGAAACTGACGAATAGATAATCTGGCTCCCCTCGCCCCGCTTCGGGGAGCGGGGCCGGGGGTGAGGGGCTTACGAAGTTTGAATCAGGAATGTTTGAGAGTGCAAGTTTGAACACGATGAATTTTGATCCACTGACACCTGACGACTTTACCGACTTCTTTCAGGCGATTCACGGCTATTCGCCATACCGCTGGCAACGTCAGCTCGTCGAGACGATCGATCAAACGGGATGGCCCGATCAATTGGCGTTTCCCACAGGCAGCGGCAAAACGTCCGTGCTGGACATCGCCTTGTTTTCGCTGGCATTGCAATCTGATCGCGAACACCTCCAGCGGACGACCGCAACGCGCATCTTTTTCGTTGTCGATCGTCGGATTGTCGTCGACGCTGCGGCACGATTGGCCGGCCAGTTGGCCTCCGAAATCAACCCGGATCATTCCGAGCCAGTCGTGCGAAACGTAGCAGTTCGCTTGCAATCGCTGTCGATGCGGGACGGCCGAATCGGCCAACCCGGTGAGAGCATCGTTGCAACCCATATGTTGCGGGGCGGATTTTATCGCACCAACGCGTGGGCCGGTTCGGCAACTCAACCGACGATCGTCAGCGCCACGGTCGATCAAGTCGGATCACGATTGTTGTTTCGCGGCTACGGGATCAGCCCGGCGGCGCGATCGTTGCAAGCCGGTTTGATCGGTAGCGACAGCCTGATCGTGATCGATGAAGCCCACATCAGTCGCGCGTTTGCCGAATGCGCCCGCTCAGTTGCCGAGTACCAGCGCCGCGAACAATTGCGTTGCCCCGCCCCGATCACCCGACCGCTGAAAGTCGTCGAATTGTCGGCCACGATGGCGCCGCAACCGAGCATGAGTGCCAACGTTTTGGACGAACCACCAACGATCCCGCCTTCCCGCAAGCTGGAGCGTATCGAATTCGACTTGGAGGCCGAACGCCAAGCAAATCCGACCTCGCCGGCCGTGAAGCGATATGAAGTTGCCAAACCGATCAGCGTCTCCGTCGCGGAAAAGGCGAAGGGAAAACGCTGGAGCGATGGGCTGGTGAAGGATCTCGACAAGCGGGTTCGCAACCATCTGACCGATCAAGCGAATTCGGTGGCAGTGGTCGTCAATCGCGTTAAGACGGCGATTGACCTATTCCAACAACTTCGATCGGGAAAGCAGTCAGTCGACGCCGACGTTGAACTGATGATCGGGCGGATGCGACCGCACGACCGAGACCGAATTGCCGAACGTTTGCGTCTACGTTTGGAACCTTGCCTCGAGGGAGCGTCGGGGGAAAAGCCGATCGTTGTGATCGCCACGCAATGTTTGGAGGTCGGCGCAGATCTGGACTTCCAACGGATGATCAGCGAAGCGGCCAGCTTAGATGCGCTTCGTCAACGGTTCGGCCGCTTGAACCGATCGGCCCAACAGGCCAATTCACGCGGCGAAGTGGTGGTGCGTGCCGACCAACAAATTGATTCATCAAAATTGGATGACATTGCCGGATCGAAGTCGCAGGCCAACGACCCGGTCTACGGCGATAGCCTCTCGCGAACATTCGATTGGTTGCAAACCATTGCCAGCGACGACGAAATTGATTTCGGTAGCCGAGCGATGGATCGACACTTCGCCGATTGGATCGACCGCAACGCCGCCGACGGGCATGCCGAGCAGACCTCGCGGTTGCTGGCCGGCACTGCTGAACAAGCGATCTTGCTACCGGCCCATGTGAAGATGTTGGTGCAGACGACGGTTGATCCCGGCGTTCATCCCGATCCCGACGTCAGCCTGTTTCTACATGGCATGATTGACCGGCCGGCCGACGTGAACGTCTGCTGGCGAAGTGATCTGTTTCGGCTCGAATCCAGCCCGGCGGCAAAAGGTGAAAAAGACGAGGAACGCTTCAAAGCTGTCACGCTCGACGATCGCGATCTAGTTGCCGCGGTCACCCAGTGTCCGCCGACTTCACCGGAGTGCATGACGATGCCGATCAAGGCAGTGACAAGATGGATGCGCGGGCAGTCGGGCGTCGATGAGAATCTGGCAGATACCGCTTCGCTGATGGAACACGATGACGAAGTGGAATCATCGAGAGATTTGGTCGGTGTGATCTACCGAGGACCTGACGAATCGGTCGCGTGTCGTAACCCTCGTGACCTGCGACCCGGTGACACGCTGGTGCTGCCGACTACTGTCGGAGGATGGAATGACCTAGGTTTTTTGCCTACCGAAACATCGATCGACACATTAGATCCTGACGAATTATCACTGCAACAAGTGGAATGTCTGATCGGCGTCGATGTTGCCGACGAATCCTCACTGCTGGCACGTTGGAAGTTTCAGCTTCGTTTAATGCCCGCTTTGCGAGCGTTTGAAAAAAGCTTGCCGGATTGGCTTTCCAAGATCGATCGCGGTGACGAACGAAGCGTACCCGCAGATTGGCTTGGTGCGCTGATTGCGAAGCGAATCGACCTCTGCGATGCGAGCTTTCAACAATTACTCCGGAAAATCTCTTTCGGCGAAAACGATCCAGTGATGCTCGACGGACCGGGAACGTATCGGTTACGAATTCGCGACGGCAACACGGGCTTTCTGATTCAGGGACAAGAACGATTGACATCCGCGCAGGCTCATTCGATCGGGGCCGGCGATGGAGAACACCGAGAGATTGAATGGGTGGAAACCCCCGAATGCAACCGAGCCGTTTCGCTAGTCGATCACTCCACAGCTGTCAGCGAGCGAGCGTCCTCTATAGCCAACGCAGTTGGGCTGCCCGAAAAACTTCAGGCGACCATGGGCCGTTTTGGATGGCTACATGATCTGGGAAAGGGCGATGCGCGCTTCCAAACGATGCTCAGCGGTCTGCCCGGCCGAATCGGATGGTTGCGCGGAAAGCCGCTGGCTAAATCCGGTCGAATCGACGAGTCGGCAGCCGTACGTCGGCGGATACGAGAACAAGCGAACTTACCTCGTGGATTCCGCCACGAACGAACGAGTGTTTTGGTCGCTGAAGGGCTCGGGATTGAATCCGATCCGCTGGCTTTGTACTTGGTCGCCGCCCATCACGGGCACGCGCGTCCCTGGTATCCGCCCGTCGACGATCCGCTGCCGCCGGCAGTCACAAAGGACGCGATCGAAGGTTTGGAATTGGTTCCAACGGTTGACTCTTCCATCGAAGATTTTGCAGGCGATCTTCGTATCGCGGATCGCTTTTGGCAGACACAGGAATCATTCGGGTATTGGGGATCCGCTTGGCTGGAAACGATTGCACGCTTGGCAGATCAACAAGTCAGCCGGGAAGAAGCGATGAATGCCAATACTTCGACGGCCCCAGGGTCATCGCGTCCCACCAACGCGATCCAATCATCCAACGATCCCACGGCGTTGCATGAAATCCCGCTCGAGGGACTCGACGGCGGCAACACCCTGGCCTATTTGGCCGCGTTGGGTGCGTTGGTTTTGGTCAATCAAGCTTGCCGAAAATCGGGAATCGATCAGCCTCGGATGAGTTGGTCGGTCCGCGATGCGGCCTATCGACCAAGCTTATGGCTGCCAGCCCAACAAGCCACCGAAGATTGGATCATCGATGCTTTGGAGCAAGTTCTCGACGAAACCTTCACCGGACCGCGACGCTGGCTCGATAGTGGCTATCAAAAGGGTCAATCGGAATGGCCCAAAGGGTCTGGCAAAGTCAATCCGAATCCGGCTTGGATGCGACTGGTTGCCGAAGCTACCCGCCGACACTTCATTGCCTCACCGGACGTCGACTCCTTTGAATGTGATTGGGTATCCGCGATCGGCAGCGAGGCGTCTCAGCGACGAAGCAGCAAAGTACGCGAAATCGACTACTCGCATCTTTATTTGACCCGAGGTTCGGGGCACCAGCGGATGTTTGAGATCGCCAGGGCGATTCGCGAGCAAACCGAATCAAGTCACTTGCGCGAAGCTTTGTTCGAAACGTGGTCCTATACAGATCTTGGACGCGGATTGTCGTTGCGATTCGACGCTGCTGAAGATCGCCCGTACGCTATGCGGTGGCTCAATCCATCGAGTGACCCGATTCAAACGGTACGCGGTGCCAACGCGTTAGCTTTTGAAGCCTTGGTGTGTTTCCCGACGGCGGTCGTGCGACACGAATTGATGACGACCGGGTTTCATCGAATCCGTCGCAAGGGGACACACTGGTACTGGCCAATGTGGCGTTATCCGATCACCTTGGGTGTCGTGGGCAGTCTGTTGCAAATCGACCTTCGTCGTATTTCAACCGCATTGAACTCAACGTCCCACCACGACGCCACGGCATCGTTTGTCGATCGCTGCGGCATCGAAGCGATTTACCAAGCCGAACGGAAGGTCAACGACAAGTTCTTCAATTTTGCTCCTTCCGTTGCCTTGCGATAGAACATCTCATTAAAACGATATATCCGTCGTCGGACTGAGCCAACGCCGCGAGCCGGCCCCCGTTCTTTCTCAATTCGGTTGTTGAATCCTTTCGATCCCACGCCCGTTCGCGGTCGTCGCGGGTGACCGCGAGCCGGGCGCTGGGCACGGGGCCAGACCTGTCGACTTAAACGAAGGCATGGAGGGTCGATAGGTGGCGTGCGTTTAATGCGAGTGTATACCTGTCGGCGCTGTGGAAAATATTTGGCTTACCGCGCTGTCGCGATGCTGGCGTGCCGATTTTCTCCAACTACCCTGGTGCAGGTCGGCCAGGGACTCTTGGCCCTTCGCGACGGCCCGCCGAGTTCATTCGCCGTGCGACGTATCTACCTGATCACCTATGACGTCTGTGAGCCCAAGCGGCTTCGCCAGACCTTCAAATGCTTGAAGAACTGGGGCGACCATCTTCAGTACAGCGTCTTTGAGTGCCATCTGACGCCGACGGATTTGATCCACTGCAAAGCCGAACTCGCCGAGATCATCCATCACGGCGAAGACCAAGTCTTGGTCGTCGACCTGGGCAGCGTCGAAAATCGATCCGATGATTTGGTCCAAGCCATCGGCAAACCCTACAGCGACATGGCCGCCCCATGCATTGTTGTGTAAGTCACTACAACTGGCCGCTCGCAACTAGCAACTCAACAAACCATGATCCAGCCTCTTGACTCGAACGACACTGAGCAGCCTTCGGTCGACTACCTGCCGGCCCGGATGATCAACGAATACGTCTACTGTCCACGGCTCTTTTACCTGATGCACGTCGAAGGCCAGTTTGCCGACAGCTACGAAACAGTGCAAGGCCGCATCGTACATCGACGTGTCGACAGCGGTAACGGACGGCTTGATGCACCGGAGGTCTTCCCCGAAGCCGACCTGGAACCGGCGGAAATCGATATGCCACCAGAACCGCCAAAACGTCGCGGAAAAATGAAGCACGTGCAAGCGGCAACGTTGTTTGCCGATGCCGATACCGCTGATGATGATGTCGACGCGGCCGACCCCCGAGAGGATAACGAAGAGAAAACTCGATCGTCCGTTCACGCTCGCAGCATTACACTCAGCAGTGATTCCCTCGGCGTGATCGCGAAGCTTGATTTGGCCGAAGCGAACGGGCAACATGTCACCCCGATCGACTACAAACGCGGCCGACCTCGACGTGAAGCAGACGGTACCGCTGGAGCTTGGCCGCCGGAACGTGTGCAAATCGCCTTGCAAGCGATGGTGCTTCGCGACAACGGGTATCAATGCGACAGCGGCATGCTGTACTTCGATGAAACGCGACAGCGCGTCGACGTCCCTCTGGATGACGCCTTAATTCGGCAGGCCGAACAGGCCATCAATGGAGCGCGAGCGGTCTATGACTCTGCGACGATCCCGCCGCCGCTGGTCGACAGTCCAAAATGCCCAAAATGTTCGCTGGCGAAAATCTGCTTGCCCGACGAAACGGCTCGGCTGGTCGAAAACCGCCGGCTCAGCGAACTAGAGCCTGATCGCGAAGTCCGTGCGATCGTCACCGCCCGCGACGAGCGGCGGCCGATCTATTTGAGCACCCAAGGACTGTGGGTCGGCAAGAAAGGCGACATCTTGCAGGCTAAAGCCGACGGCAAGCTGCTGCAGGAGATCCGTTTGAACGAAGTCAACCAAGTCAACTTGTTGGGCAACGTCCAACTTTCCACGCAAGCGATGCAGACGATGCTGCGGATGGAAATCCCGGTCGCTTACTTTACGCAAAAAGGATACTTCTACGGCGTCGCCGGCGGTCTGGGCGTTAAGAACATTCTGGTACGCCGCGAACAATTTCGACGCGCCGACGATACCCAATTCTGCTTACGACTGGCTAGGGAGCTGGTGCGTGGCAAGATCCGCAACCACCGCACATTGCTGATGCGGAATCATCGCCAGCCTTCGTCGATTACGTTGCGCGAATTGAAACGATCTGCCGATCACGCGACGCGATCGGATTCGCTGGCGTCACTGCTGGGGATCGAAGGCAACGCGGCACGATTGTACTTCGGCGATTTCTCCGGGATGTTGAAGGTCGACTGTGATGTGGAGACGTCCCCCGGGGCGGCGCTTTCGGAGAAACGCCCGGCCTTCGACTTTCGCGGCCGCAATCGCCGTCCGCCTCGCGACCCGGTCAACGCGCTATTGTCGTTCGCATACGCACTTTTGACCAAAGACTGCTTGGTGGCGGCAACGAAAGTGGGGCTGGATCCCTATTTGGGTTTCTACCACCAAATCAAACCGGGCAAGCCGGCACTGGCGCTCGACTTGATGGAACCGTTCCGCCCGCTGATTGCGGAGTCGGCGGTGTTATCGGCGATCAACAATCGGATGGTCACGCCAGAGCATTTCCTTGTGGCGGGCCAATCGGTTGTGCTGACCGGTACCGGCCGAAAGCATTTCTTGATGGCCTACGAGAAGCGAATGGATGCCACGGTGACTCACCCATTGTTTGGATATCGGGTAAGCTACCGTCGGCTACTGGAGATTCAAACTCGGTTGCTCGCCCGCCTGCTCAGCGGCGAGATCGACGACTATCCAGTCTTCGTGACGCGATAGTTGGATCCCTCAGGCTCGGAATCGTGGCAAGACGCGGGTGCGAGCGGTTCGGCGGTGACGAATCACCGGCAACCTCTCGCAGTCCGGCAAATCACGGTTTCAAACGGCCCCCACGATGTCATTTTCCCACGATCGAACCCCATCATGGCACCAACCGCTCGAAACGCGCCATCAAAATCCGTTAAAATGCCGAGGCCGCCGGCCCGGGCCTTTCCGCGCTCAATTGAGCGCGGCCTCATTGAAGCAAAACTACATGAGTTCCTGCGAGTCCCCACCTTTGGCTTTCCGCGCTCAATTGAGCGCGGCCTCATTGAAGCGAAGATCACTTCGACGATCGCGTCACGCCAGCCGCTGACTTTCCGCGCTCAATTGAGCGCGGCCTCATTGAAGCGTGCAGGCCCAAGGTGCTGAAAGCTTCGCGGTCGAATTCTTTCCGCGCTCAATTGAGCGCGGCCTCATTGAAGCTTTCCCATTGGCCACTCGGGGTACTGGTCGCCGTCACTTTCCGCGCTCAATTGAGCGCGGCCTCATTGAAGCTCGGCGGGAGGGCGGCGCGGCATTGTTCGCCGATCCACTTTCCGCGCTCAATTGAGCGCGGCCTCATTGAAGCGCATGAATGCAGCAGAGTCAAAGGTTGGCAAGCACGTCTTTCCGCGCTCAATTGAGCGCGGCCTCATTGAAGCCTGACGCCGGACGCACGGGATAGGGCGGCCTGTGTCACTTTCCGCGCTCAATTGAGCGCGGCCTCATTGAAGCCTGCACAACGCCGCCAACCCTTGGCCGTACAAGGTGATCTTTCCGCGCTCAATTGAGCGCGGCCTCATTGAAGCAAGGTGAACGGAAACAGGGCAGGCGGTTACCTACCCGCTTTCCGCGCTCAATTGAGCGCGGCCTCATTGAAGCGCCCGCACCAAGCAGCTGCCCGGTGTGGAACTGCAACTTTCCGCGCTCAATTGAGCGCGGCCTCATTGAAGCCGAGTCCCGTTGTAGCGGAAACAGCCCACAGCGGTCTTTCCGCGCTCAATTGAGCGCGGCCTCATTGAAGCTGAGGATTGCGAATAATCGCAGGTGGTCGAATTGGTACTTTCCGCGCTCAATTGAGCGCGGCCTCATTGAAGCATTCGGGAGGTGATGCAATGGCAAACGCGATAATGACTTTCCGCGCTCAATTGAGCGCGGCCTCATTGAAGCGAAATCAACGAAATGCGGCAGGAAATCTTGCGAGAGCTTTCCGCGCTCAATTGAGCGCGGCCTCATTGAAGCTCGTCAGTGCCGCCTCCAGGGCCGCGATCTGGCCACTTTCCGCGCTCAATTGAGCGCGGCCTCATTGAAGCTCTTGGTGGCTTTCTTGCGGGCGGCTTTCTTGGGCCTTTCCGCGCTCAATTGAGCGCGGCCTCATTGAAGCCAACTACGGGTAGACAAGTCGGACAGCGACCCCGATCTTTCCGCGCTCAATTGAGCGCGGCCTCATTGAAGCGAGAACTCTATCACAGGTTGGGCACGGTTCACGTTCGCTTTCCGCGCTCAATTGAGCGCGGCCTCATTGAAGCCTGTTCTCGATCTCCACACCTTCCCCTTACCCAATCTTTCCGCGCTCAATTGAGCGCGGCCTCATTGAAGCCCGACGTAAAGGTCTGGGATCCGAAGCCGCGGACAACTTTCCGCGCTCAATTGAGCGCGGCCTCATTGAAGCCTCATCATATCTCGTAGGCGACACGACGTCACTCGCTGCTTTCCGCGCTCAATTGAGCGCGGCCTCATTGAAGCCCTGCTGCACCGGCGTCGCCCAGCGGCAGTTCCCCGGCTTTCCGCGCTCAATTGAGCGCGGCCTCATTGAAGCGTCGCCATGCTCGACGAAAAGTCATGCTCCGTCGGTGCTTTCCGCGCTCAATTGAGCGCGGCCTCATTGAAGCAAGAATTCTCCGCGATCGTCGATTTCACATAGCCACGCTTTCCGCGCTCAATTGAGCGCGGCCTCATTGAAGCGCGCCCTCTCGGTTCTACGCTTTCCCACTATCACCACTTTCCGCGCTCAATTGAGCGCGGCCTCATTGAAGCGCGTTGGTGGATGGCGCAACGGTCGTCGACGAAGGCCTTTCCGCGCTCAATTGAGCGCGGCCTCATTGAAGCTTCCGCGTTTCTGCGGATTCGCCAGAAACTCCGCCACTTTCCGCGCTCAATTGAGCGCGGCCTCATTGAAGCCAATTCGTCCGCCAACACTTCGGCACGCTCGCGCATCTTTCCTCGCTCAATTGAGCGCGGCCTCATTGAAGCAAACAGACCTTCGGCGCCATTGGGCGACCAGAAAACTTTCCGCGCTCAATTGAGCGCGGCCTCATTGAAGCCGATGGCTGCGAGCCGGTGTCTTCACCGCCGTCCTCCTTTCCGCGCTCAATTGAGCGCGGCCTCATTGAAGCGTCAGTTCGTCGGTCAGCCGTTCAAACGGGGTTTTGCTTTCCGCGCTCAATTGAGCGCGGCCTCATTGAAGCTCAAGTACATCTGGCGGGCCGCGGAATGTGTCAACGACATTGAGACAACTTTTGGATACTTGTTAGCAGGGCAGCCCAGCGTACTCGGGGGCCAGCCCCCGAACCCCCGGGATTTTTTTAGGCATGGCTCGGGTGTTCAATGATGTTTCTTGTGGTATCGTCGACTCGTCCGGTGAAACGGAAGATGGCTCTGCGGGGACGCAACCGTCCAAGGGATAGCCGGATCGAGGGTGCGTCAATGACGTCTCTTATGGAGCTCCGGGGCAATTCGCTTCAGGGGTTCCGATTTTTCTTTCTCTTTCCCGTTTTGGAGCGTTGATCCAGACGGCCTTGGGAAGACTCGCAGGAGTTGGGACGCCGCCCACGAATCGCTCAGGATTCTTTTGCCACGCCTCTCGAAGCGTTTCCTGTCGCTGTGCAAGGATTTCTTCGGCTTGTCCGTAGTGTAACGATGATGGTGTGAGTAGGCCGATGCCGCTGTGGTAATGTTCGTCGTTGTACCAGCTGAAAAAGTCTCGGCAGAACCCAAGTGCATCTTCATAGCACCCAAATCGCTTTGGGAATTCAGGACGATACTTCATCGTTTTAAATTGGCTTTCCGAGAACGGGTTGTCGTTGGAAACGTGGGGGCGGCTGTGTGACTTTGTGACGCCCAGCGAAGTGAGTAATTCGGCCACGGAATGGGATGTCATCGAAGGCCCACGGTCGCTGTGAAGGATCAATTGGTCGGATTGGACGCCTTGTTTTTCAATTGTTGTTTCAATGAGCTGGGTGGCCAGATCGGCGGCTTCACGATGCGCCAGCATCCAGCCGACGACGCAGCGACTGTAGATGTCCAGGATGACGTAAAGGTAATAATAGGTCCATGTTTCGGGACCCTTCAGCTTGGTGATGTCCCAAGACCAAACCTCATTGGGTCCGCTCGCCAACAGTTCCGGCTTTTGATAGTTGGGGTGTTTCAGTTGATTCCGCCGCTCGCGAGAACTCTGGTTCTCGGCGAGGATCCGATACATCGTTCGCACGCTGCACAGGTAATCGCCTTCATCAAGCAACTTCGAATAGACCTGCCGCGGTGACTGATCAGCGAAACGTTCACTGACGAGTTGATCAAGCACCGCCTTTCGTTCATCCGCTGATAGCGTTCGAGCAGGTGCAGGCCTCGGGCTCGATGGCCGATCGGGATCACGACGACGGTAAAACGTCGCTCTGGAAACGTTCAGTGCCCGACACGCGGCGGCGACGCCGACGCGTTTGCTAAGCCCTTCGGCTGCTTTCAGTCTGTCTTCTCGGGTGATCGCGTCTGCATCATCTCCGAGACTTTTTTTTGGACGTCAATGATCAACTCCGCCTGACGGAGTTTCTCTTTCAAGCGTTCATTCTCACGCCTCAGATCAGCGAGTTCCTTTGCCGCTGACGCCTTTTTGGGTGATGCTGCTCGATTGGATTTTTTCGATGATGACAATGGTTCTTCCCGAAGTTGACGACGCCAGCGTCCTACCACTGACGAGTAAAGCCCTTCGCGTCGCAGCAGGGCTCCGATTTCACCAGGCTCGGTACACCGTTCGGCCTCGAGCGCGATGCGGCGTTTGTACTCGGCAGTAAAGCGACGACGGCTCGCTTTCTCAGTCACCTCAGGATTTTTCTCAACTTTTTTGTCAGCGTTCTCGGTCATGCAAAATGCTCCGTGCCCTCAACTCTGAAAAACTCAAAGTTGTCTCACGCATGTTGGCACGTCGCAGCCTTCGGCCGCAACCAAACGATCCGGCCTCCATGACCGTTCAGAATGCCGGGGGATTTTCCCAGGCATTGCTCGGGTGTTCAAGGAGCGGCCAAATGGTTGCAATCTGCGGCACCTTCCGCAATCCTTGCTATTTACATGGTTGGCGTTTTACGCTGGGAGGGTGACATGGAACGATTCATCGAACGACACGATCAACGCATCATCGGTGTTTTGTCGGGATTCGACCGGATCCTTTTTCGTGGGACCATACGTGCGTTGAGTTACTTGGACGGGATGGATAAGTATTTGAACGTACATGGCGTCCTCTACAAACATTTCGGCGGTTTCGTCCAACGCATCTCAGACAGAATCAAGGAACACGCCGCTGAATACGCTGAAGCGCATGGCCGGCCGTTCCGATACTTAACGTCTTCATCCATTTCCAAAGAAGACTGCGCGCGAAGCATCATGGAGCAAGACTCCATTCAGCAAGGATTAGTTTGCGTTTTGTCATGTGTGGAATCGTGCCAAACCTACGAGCTTCATAAAGATCCGAAAGGAAAACGTCTTGAATTGGCGCATGCCCGAAGGAAATGCTTGTTCCTCTATTTCTACTTCGTCGACCGGGAATTTGGCCTGATGCACGTCCGACTTCAGACTTGGCTTCCCATGACTATCCAGGTTTGTTTGAACGGGCGTGAATACCTTGCAGGTCGACTGGATAAGGCTGGCATCGGCTACAACAAACAGGGCAATTGCTTTACCCATATTGATGACCTTGCCAAGGCCCAGCAGATGATTGACGATCTTCACAAGCGAAACTGGGTACAGTTCCTGAATGCGTTGGCCCGTCGGTTCAATCCCTGGCTCAAACTGAAAAGTCAGCTGAAGTTCCCCGCGTATTACTGGACCATGCGCGAAAGTGAATACGCGACTGATGTGATGTTTGCGAATGAGGCTTCACTTAATGCGATCTACCCTGCTCTTGTCAATCATGCAGTTCAGCACTTCGGCTGTCGCGATGTGATGCGATTTATGGGCCGTCGCTTTCATCGTGATTTCAACGGGGAAGTGACAAGCGATGTGAAGCATCGTGTGGAAGGAGTAAGGATAAAACACTGGGTCGATGAGAACTCGATCAAAATGTACGACAAGGCGGGCAGCGTACTGAGAATCGAAACCACGATTAACAATCCGAGACGCTTCAACGTTCGAAGAAAAGCGACCCGTGGCGGCGAAGTTGTTGTTGCATGGTTTCCGATGCGAAAGAGCGTCGCCGACGTTGCACGGCGTGTGGAAATATGTCACGCCGCGAATGAGCGCTATCTTGAGGCACTCGCTGTCGTAGGAGAATCATCTCCCGCGCACAAGATACTTGATCCAGTAAGTCGCCGGATTTTCCGTCAGGGACGACCATATCGGGGGCTACGCCCGATCGAACCGGACGAAGTTCGCATGTTCTCGGTTCTGCAGGAAGGGACGTTCCTCTTGCAAGGGTTCCGCAATAAAGACCTACGGTCAAGGCTCTTTCCACATGTCAATCGTAATGACAAAGAGCGGAAGCGGGCGGCTGGGCGTATCACTCGGTTGCTACGGTTGCTTCGCGCACACGGATTGATCCGAAAAGTTTCAGGCACGTTCTACTATCGAATAACACAAAAAGGGCAGAAACTTATGACGACGGCTCTGAAACTTCGCGACACCGAACTCCTCGAATTGAGCGCTTAATCTTTGTTGTCAAAACAAGCTTTCACGGGTTTGTTATACAGAGGGCCGGCCTGAAAGGCGACGCCGCTTTCCGCGTTCAATTGAGCGCGGCTTCATTGAAGCCCGATCGCCCCCACTTCCCGCATCACGGCAATGATGGCTTTCCGCGTTCAATTGAGCGCGGCCTCATTGAAGCTTGAATAGCGAAAGTCGCACCCTTTAATGGCTGACCTTTCCGCGTTCAATTGAACACGGCCTCATTGAAGTCCGTCAGTGCCGGACTCCAGCAGCGTCCATCCGGTTGACCACATGACCGACGAGGATTGCGGGGTCCTTTGTGAAGCTCGATCGGAGGGGCAAGTGAGCATCCGGCCCTTGGGTGAAATGGAACTTGCCAGCGGCAAACCAAGCCGTCAAATTGTCGGGGACTACAGTTACTGGTTCAACAACTTCAGGTAGAGTTTTGTCCAAAGGTGAGAACCGCATCACGATTATTCCGGCGATCCACGGCAAGCTGACTTCTGACCGGAAGGCAAGCGAACCGGATGTCGCCTGGATCGTTCAGAAGTGGCTGGAACGGCATCCCGAAGTTGAGAATCGTCGGGGGCGTATCCGAGCCGTGAGCGGCCAGTGGACGACCGAAGATGGTCTGAAAACCGAGGTCATTACGATCACGATGAACATTGACGACGATATTGCCGGCTACGATCCTGAACAAGATGCCGATCTCTACGAGTACTGGAGGGCTGAACCTCGGTATTTTGAAGCGAGCTAGTGCGGTCAACGACCGAAAACACTCTGGCCAACGAAACGGCGGTCACCAACACGTCTCGCGCCACATAATGGCGTTGCCTTCGCTTTGACGGACTACGAATCGCTGCGCCCAGACGTGCTGACGAAAGATTATCCTGAAGGTATCGGGGGACTCGCTTAGCGGAGCACGATGCGGGTGAGCGTGGCGAATGCGAACAACGCGTGAGCGATCGCTTGCTTCAACAGTCCGGCAGCCAGCCGCTCACGCGTCCCAGCACGGAGATTTCAGCAGTGCTCAAGACGTCGCACTCGCACACCCCACGAATGCGAGTACAAAACTCTGAAACCTGCCAGCAGTTGCTCGTGACAACAACATTTCAGGTACTGTGTTCGATAGACTTTCCTGCGAATCCTCCCCATATTGGCAATGCGTGACCTTTATGGAGCGGAATCATCGAGCAATGAACCAGTTAGAGTGTGCGCGGATTGCTCGATGCTGCTAGCCTCCCCTTCTCTGCGAAACGATGGGAAAGAGAAAGAAATCGAAGAGGACGACAACAAGGTCAGCTGCGGAGTATTCTTTTGCCGAGGCCCTGTCTTTTGCCAAGAAACGCAAACTGGACGACTGGACAAGACTACTCTCGAAGAACAACGGCCAAGCTGCCCTCGAAGCAGGCGGTCAGTTTGCTGACCTTCAAAGGTTTCATAGAGAAGTGCGGTCTGCAGGAGGCGTGCGTGAAGTCGTTTCCGATAATCGAGGCTATGCTGGTCGGTTTCACATCGCCTCGCAGTTGCTTGCCTTGAAGAATGATTTTGTCGTCTCAACGGTTAGCGGCTTAAATCGAGCTCCATTGGAATCGTTCCAACTCGCGGAGTCCCTCCAGGATTTGAAACTGAAGGCGCCAGGCACATATCCAGGGAGGCTCTTTCATGCGATCATGAGCAATCTCCTTTTCCCCGACGGTAAACGCGGACCGTTGCACCTTATCGATCGCGCTGGAGAGTTGACGGTTGCGGGCAAGGGAAAGTTGAAAGATGCAGAGTGGACTGCGACGTACCCCGAGGAACTCCGTTCGATTATCGGATGCGACCCTTTGGTGTGGTTGTTGACCCAGTACAAGAGAAAGGTGAAGGTCCCGCCGGTGAGTCAAAAGATGGCGATTCTTTTGTCGGGAACCGATATGAAGAATAGAGAATTGGAACAGCTCTTCGCTCCGCGAAAAAGCAAGAGTGACTTCAAATGGCCGTCCATGAATCAACACGATCAAGCTGACCTGATCAGCTATCTCATCTCAGGAATCTCTCGGCTTTTTCGTTCTCTCGGATTTTCGGGCCTTGTCCTTGCGCTCGAGCACGACAGAATCTTTTCTGATGGTCGTAAGGAGATTAAACGCAAAGAACCCGATCCTACGAAAAGACGAAGAAAGACAACAGAGTTCGAAAGGGACATGAGAACGTGTTTTGGCGCTTTGATTTGGGCCGCGGTCGCCCCCGACGATATCCGAAAGTGTGCCGGAACACGCGATGGGAAGATCTCCCGTACGAAATGTTGCCACGGTGAGCTCCTCAAGCATACAGGCGGACCGAACAGTACGACCGCATATCCATTTACGACTACGAAGCGCTGCCATCTTGGTGTTCTATATTCCACAACGCCAAAGAACGAGGTTTCTGACCAAGGCTATCAGATGTTTGGACGCCACAACTCGATCGTACTGCCGAGTTAGTTCGGTCAGGTATGTCTGCATTGGCTGGCGAATCAAGAATGCCTGCTGTTGAATTCGAGACACTTGAAGGCGGAGCCCCGGTATTTCAATGCAGGTTCTTCTACCGATCTCAGAGTGGTGAAACCGCCGGATGGCGGGCGAATACGCTTAACACGCTTCGGACAGAAGCTGGGTGAAAACCTGCAGAACTAGGTTCCATTGTTTCTCGACAACAAATGGTGCCATTTGTTGTCGAGTCTTCGGTTGGTAAGTCAGCCCGCCACCAAATTTCCAGAGATACTGCAAGAAAACAGAACCAGCCACCTAAATGCCGACCGGTCGGCACGGCCGCCAAGCCGGGACATTCGCGGCACCGAATCCAAACTATCGCAATCCCAACACGCTGCCGGTATCAGGCAATCAACGTAAGCGTCCAGGACGACCATTCGGTCGGGGGCTATCTTTTGAGGCGGGCGAGGCGGCCGCAGAACTCGGACCTTTGTTCGGGGCTAATCCCCCACCTCTATAACTTCGTGGGCCCCAATGCCCTGCAGTGTTGTCGCCAGTCGTGGCGCGGACTGGGGAGCAACGTAGAGAACTCCAAGATTAACGGGGGACGAAATCGTGAACGGATACGCATTCTTGCTTTTGCTGGTTCCCGTGTGCTTAAGCAAGTCTCCGCATTGACATAACGCGCTATTGATCCGGCCGTCTTCGCCACGATCGCATGTTCGCGTGGACTCAGGGGCAATGGCAGCCCAAACGAACGCCCCCACGCCTTGCTCATATTCTCTGGTGTCACATCGCGCACTCCGCCACTCGCCAATTCGATCGAACGCGATGATCAAACCAGAATAATTAAGCAAACGAACGAGTGCGGCAACACCCGAGACCAAGTAGCTCATGAGATCGTACTGATTGCTCACATCCATGAAGGGCCAGTAAATATAATTCTTACTTACTCGCCGTCCAAGTAAGTGTGATTCCATAGCACGCTGGTCCATATTGGTTCCCGAGAGCAGAGTAGCAAGTTTCTCTTGGCTACAATTCACGTATTGGGTCAGCAACCACACCAATGGCTTGCATTCGATTTTTTCGAGTAATTCTTGGGGGTACGGTCCATCGTGATCCCACTTCTCGTTTTCAAGCTTAAGCCCCCTCTTGATTTCAAGTTTCCCCGCACGCTCCAGCAAACTAAGCGTCCCGCTTTTTCCGTCGGGGAACGTAAGCTTGCACATGATCGCATGAAACAGCTGGCCGGAAAACTTTGTCGGACGCGAGATACCTCTCTCAAACTCTTGGGAGACAAGTTCGTTAACCGTTGCGACAACAAACTGGTTGTCAAGAGCAAGAAGTTGTGAAGCCCGCAAGATCTGGGTGGTAGCTTGCTCGTTGTCGCCTCGAATCTCACGTACACCACCGGTTGATTTGACTTCTCTGTGGAAATCCCTGATTTGAGCGAACGTGCTTCTCGCCGCCTCATCGCTCGTCAAGTTTTTCCGGGCCTCAATTTTCTCGGTTCTGGATAAGTCAAATTTCTTAGCGACAGCCCGTGCTCGCGTGAACGAATACTCGTGATCCGATTCTGATTTCGCGCTACGTTGCGTTTTTGACTTTTTCTTTGCCACGTTCGACCAACCTGTACTTAAGCGACACGAATCAATTCGTCGGCACTACCACATCCCGACCGCTCTGAGATTCCGGCACCTCAGTCATGCTCTTTTCGTCTATTCGCCGGAAACGTAGAACAGAATAACGCGTTCCAAACGCGGGATGTTGTGGTGGAGATGTTTGCTTCGCAATACCCACGGCCCCTCTTCTACTAGCCCGGCTTTTCTGGAAGCATCATGAGGATCTTGCTCTTCAACATCTCGGCGTCAGATCGGCTGCTGAAAGGGCCAACCTGCACCATTGCCGGATCCAGTTCGTTTGCCCTCGTTAAATCGCGGCACGACTTGGGAATGTGCTCTTGTTCGATGTTGCGACATTGAACGAAATAGGCATTCTCCTCGCACTCTATCTCGATGCAGGGTTCCAATAGCGGCAATATTCTTTCTAAGGTCTCGATCATTTCATCGCATCGTTCGACTAGTTCGTTCCTCAGAAGACCTTGTGCGTCGTCCTCTGTCGCTGCTAGCCCACATCTGTCGGACATCCAGCAGCCACCCACAAAAAAACCAACGCCGAACGCAACTATCCCGGCACCAAGGACAAGGATTAGCCACAACTCCGAGAGAAGGGGCGGTACGTGCATTGCAGCGGCTAATGTCGCCAATGTGGTAAACGCCAACCATGCGCGACCGACATTTGTGAGGCGCCGACCACGCCCAATTTGGAGTTGAAAGCTACGCATATCAGCAAGTCCTGCAGAAAAAAAGCCTTCAGTATGTCGTTTCCCGATGTCGAATTGAGCGCGAGCGTAGAGAAGTCGATCGAATACTGCCGGGTACGGGGATGAGCAGCCCGCTTTGAAGACGGCCTGCTGCATCTGTAAATCTATGCGACAGGACCATCCCACGGTTTTCGGCCAGTAATACGCTGGGTTTCTTTGGAAGAAACATGAGTGATGTCAAAGACACAGGACCGACCATCAAGCCGTAGGTGATAGCGAGTTCCGCCTACTTCCACGGTCACATGCTTTGTAGGGTCATCGGGACTTACGTGGCTTCCACGAATGACACGCCACTTCGTGCTGCTCATTTGCTTCAGTAGTTGTCGCGCCCCCGGCGAGGCGGCCGGACTGGTCGCCGTAGCCAATAGGTCGACGACTGAATCAACTGAGGTGAATGCCTCCCGGCGAGAGCGTTTTCGGAAAAAGTCCGCTGGCATTCCGCGTGATTCTGCGCGCTAACGATCAGACATTCCTCGACGGCGACGTGTAATTGGACCAGACTCTTCGGGCTCCTCACCAAGCCGAGAAGACAAAACCATGGCGCAGCGAGCCGCTCCCAAAAGTGCCTTGCGATCGACTGCGACTCTTCGCTGTGCGACATAATCTTCACTGAGATCAAGGGTTTCCTGGTCAGGATCGGCCTCGCTCTCAACCATCGACAAAACGAAGCTCCGAACTTCCTTGTTGTAGGCATGCTCAATCGCCACTTCATGAATTTGGTTCGCCCGGTCAGACGGGGGGGCCATCGCCAGTTTTAGTTTGAACCACCATGGCGGCCACTTTCAGCCAAACAATTTGCCCTGGACCCGATGCGCGGCTCAAACATTGGAATCCGCAACAATCTTAAGGGGAACTCGTATGCGTCGGTGACGCCAATAAAAAGCAGTGTTTACTGGTGCTCATGGGCGCAACGGCCGATGGCAAAAAGGAGTTGGTTGCAGTGCTCGATGGGTACCGGGAGGGCGAACAGAGTTGGTCAGAGTTGTCGTTGGATTTGAAGCATCGGGGACTGACCATCGATCCGAAAGTCGCCGTCGGCGATGGAGCTTTAGGATCCAGGGCTGCACTTCGCAAGATCTACCCTGCAGCGTGCGAGCAACGCTGCTGGGTTCACAAGACCGCCAATGTTTTGAACAAGATGCCGAAGAGCGTTCAACCGAAGGCTAAGGGCAACCTGCACGAGACCTGGCAGGCAGAAACGAAGGCGAACCCCAAGGAAGCTTTTGACGCATTTTTCGAGAAGTATCAAGCCAGGTACTCGCAGGCTTGTGACTGCTTAAAGAAGGGCCGTTCGGTGTTGCTTACGTTCTACGACTTCCCGGCTGAACACCGGAGTCATCTGCGAACGACCAACCCGATCGAGTCCACCTTCGCGACCATTCGCCTTCGTCAGCGGAAGACCAAGAGAAGCGGTTCACGACGCGCAAGCCTGGCGATGATGGTCAAACTCGCTGAATCAGCTTCCAAGAAATGGAGGCGACTGAACAGTCATGAAACAATCATTCACGCCATCGAAGGTCGGTCTTTCAAAGACGGAATCATGCAGGAAGAAATCGCCGCTTAATTCCAAACGCCAAAACACGACATTTGACAATAGCTCGCGTACGCTTTGATGGAACCACTGGCGTGCTCATTGAGGAATTCGCCGTGAGTTTGAACGCGCCAGAGGACTTGGTCTTTGAGCCGGATGGCGATCTTTATGATGCAAGGGGCCGTACCTATTAGATTAATCGTGCTTTGTCCGTGCAAATCGAGTTTCGCGCGAGGCAGATTTATTGCGACCCCAGTAGATTGTATTCAGAATCTAGGTCCCAGAGAATCGTCGTATCTCGCATCTCACGTTCGACAGGGGAGACGAATCCTTCTGGCTTTATGGCCAGCACCGAACACGATGCCTCAGCTAACACTGATTCAGCTGTGCTCCCGAGCATGAAATCTGGCAGGCCGGTGCGGCTTTGAGTCCCCATCACCAGCAAGTCGGCCTTGACATCTTGGACGGTTTGGCGAATCCTCTCATCCGCATTACCTCGAATCACATACCGTTGAACTTCTAAATGTCGCGCATCCGATTTACTGAGCAGTTCGTCCATTCGCTCGTTGACCAATGTCTCGTACCGTTGTGTCATTCCGTCAATGACAGAGTCGCCCATCTTGATTCGTAGCGGCCGCTCCATCCAAGCGTTTACTACGCTGACCACATGCAGCGAGGCAGATTCCTGCCGTGCGATCGTGCTCGCAAGCCCGAGGATACGGAGGTTCAGTGCTCGATTCACCTCATCGTCAGCTGTCGCATCGATCGCCGCAACAATTCGGTTGAATCCGTTGTGGTTGTGAGGATTCTGCAGCCATACCGGACAGGGGCTTAAACGCAATAACGACGATGATACGCTTCCTGGCAACTCATGGACGAAACGCTTGCCAAAGCCATCGGCGGTTGCGAATAATAGGTCATGGTCGCCTATGACAGCCTGCTGTACGGTTTCGTGAGCTTGATCACCGACGATGACGATAACATCCAGTAGAAGGCTGCGGTCGCAATGCTGGCCCGCAAGATCCAATAATCTCCGACGCTGATCTTCGGCAATGACTCGCTGTAGTCGGTCGGTTTGGTCGAAGGCGTTGGTTAATCCCAGCAGGGCCATCGAAGGCTTGACCACATTCATCAACGTCAATCTGGCTTCGTTCTTGCTCGCCAATCGAACGGCATGTTCAAGCGAACTCACCTGGTCTGCGGGCTCAATGTAGGCGAGAATATTTCCAAATGGTTTCACTTAGATGCTCCTGAGTCAGGTAATCGTCGCGCTCCCACTGCGTTGCTCCGAGAACGCTCCGAAGAATCGGTTTGGCGACTTGCTACCTGATACCTTGTAAACGGCGGGCCAAACTCCAACTGGCACGAAAGTTGCGACCAAGGCTGATCTATAAATTTCCTAGCACGCAACTTGAGGGGAGTCTCATGAATACTCGCGAACACGCAATCGGCAGGCTTCAATTATCCTTGATATTTGTGTTGCCATTTATTGGTACTGCAATAGTCATCACCTTGGCGTATTGGCTGTCTCGGTTGGATCTCGCGACGCAAATGTAAAAGTAGTCTGTCAGCAATGACTGCCCACGCAAGCTCGTCACGCGATGTTCCATGTCAACGCGAGTATTCCACTGGCAACGGGCGTTGCCTGGACGTAAGCCAGGCAGGATGTTGAGCTGAAAGCAACACGTGATATTTTCGCTTGCTCAATCCATTGGCCAACGTGCCAATTACAGGTCTTTATACCACGAAAACGCCATCACTCATCTAAGCGGATGCATATCACGCCGCATGCAAAACAATACACTGCCAAGAGCACGACGATCGAACCAAATCCAGGATGCAAGAAGGAGCATTAGAAAAAAGCGGTGTCCAGTCGGCGGTTTTCCGTATTCACCTTAGACTCTTCGTTCGGTTGCCTCGATTCAAAAGCGTTGTAAAAGACAGGTCTTTACATCCGCCCATCGCGGATGGCGTCCTTGCCAATGTTGTGTGTGGCAACCCATTTAGGGAAGCGAGACTTTTTTGCATAAATAGCTGCAACGAAGAAGCTTACTAATGACCATACGCCATGCGTATCGGCTACCGAAGCGTGATAAAGGACGTGCTCTGCAGTAGTTACTGGACTGGAGAGGCCTGATCAGGCACGATGCGAACAAATCCATGGACAGTTGCTCATGATTCGCCGTGCCGTCAAGGTTGCGAGCTCACAGGATGACTCTGATGAGGCCCCGTACCCTGCCTTGCAACTTCTTCGCCGAGTCGTCACCCGAAGGCCGGCAAGTATCAGCAAACACTCGGGCCGTTCATTGCTGCGACGAACTCGCAAATGAATCAGAACCCACGATTGTGTATCAACGCCAGACGTCGTGTCGACAGGAATACGCAATTGTTCGATCGAGGCGATGCTTTTTGGTCGCTGCGCTGCGAAAACCTTGTTCGTGACGGCATCATTGCGCGAGCGGGGGGCGTTGGCCGAACTGCCAGTTCGAGAAGTCATACTTCGGCGTGATGTCGTCCGTGAACGCTTCAGGGTTGAAGATGAGGTACAGCGCTATCAACAAAGCCGGCACGATCAGAACGAACACCATTGCCAAAATTTGGAGCGTGATCCCACGCTCTTCGTCGTAGTCGCCTATGTTGCTCTGGTGAATCGTCTTCGAGGTTGAATCAACCGTCTTTTTGACCGGATTAGAGTTAGCGCGTTTCCGTCCATCTTGAGGGGCCCCGACCGTGAGTTCGGCTTGCGGTCGCTTGGTGATCTCCGGTGGCGGAAAGGCGATTAGGGCGGTGAGCATTTGTTTGCCCTTCAAAGCAGGTACTTAAAAAGGGCGAAGGCAAATCTTTCCAACTCTTCAGGCAATTGTGAGTTGTTGGTCGCTTTGCTACGAGGATTTGGTTCGGTTAGAGCTGCTAATGCATTCGGCGGGCCATTGACGGAACCACAGAAAGCACGGTGTTTTTGGTAGTTTTGGAGCAATTGCGTCGCCCTGATTTCCCTGCAGGAAACATGAGTTTACGTTTACGTGCCGTATTCAACCCTTCGCATGTCAGTAAAATGGAGGCATGAAATCCAGCAAAACACACCAAGCCAATGGACTTCCTGCTCGCGGCCAGCCGATCGCGGCGGAGTATTTTCGCGCGATCGCCGAGGGCACGATCGATTGGGAGAGTTGGCATTCGAGCAACGGAGAAGTGTTGTGGGTAAACGAGGCGGTCCGTCGCTTCACCGGGTATTCGCCACAAGAATGTTTGGCAATGGTGGACTATCCGCTGCCGTTGATAGTGCCGGAGGATCGCGACCGCATGACGATGCATCTTCGCGATGCGGCCGACGGCAGCACCGAGAACAACATCGAATTTCGGGTCATGCATCGTGACGGTAGCATGCCTTGGATGGCCGTTTCGTGGCAACCGATGCACGATGACGAGGGGCGACCGCTCGGGTTTCGAGCCAGCGTGCGGGACATCACCGAAAAGCGACGGCTTCGCGAACAACTTCGACTGCACAACGAACATCTGGAACAGCTTGTTCAAGAACGCACCGCTCGTGTCGCCGAGTTAGAAAAGCATCGCGCCAAGATGCAACAGCTCGCGGCCCTCGGCGAATTGGCGGCGGGCGTGGCCCACGAGATAAACAATCCGTTGGCCGGGATACGCAATGCTCTGTTGCTGATCAAACGAAATCTTCCGAACGACATCAAACACTTCGATAAGTTCGAGTTAATCGATAAAGAGATTGACCGCATCAGTGGCATCACACACCAGATGTACCAGCTCTATCGCCCGAGCCAGCAGACTGCGACGCGGTTTTCCATTCAACAAACGATCGCAGAGGTGTTTTCACTTGCACTGCCACTTTCGCGAAAGACGAACGTACAGGCAGTGTTGATCGCTGGCGATATGAAAGTCACCGGTGAGCTTGACGCGGATGAGGTTGTGTTGCGTGAGGGCGAATTGAAACAGGTCCTGCTGAACCTAATTCATAACGCGATGCAAGCTTCTCAAGCCGGCCAAAAGGTGATGGTGACGACGTTGACCGACGAATCATCCGTACGCATCGAAGTGTCCGACGACGGTTTCGGGATTGCTGCCGAGAACCTTGACCAGATATTCGATCCGTTTTTCAGCACGAAGACCGAGAAGGTCGGCGAAGGAATGGGGCTTGGTCTATCGGTAACCCGAAGCATCATTGAGGCGATGAATGGTTCGGTCGAAGTTGCAAGCGAAGTCGGCAAAGGAACCCTTTTCACGGTGACGCTGCCGAGGCGGTTGGGCAGATAATCACTTCCTAGATTTTCGGTAGAGTCCTCCTGTGAATGAACAGCCTCACCGTATTTTCATTACAGAGGACGAATTGCATTACCGAAACACCACCGCTGAATTGCTGCGCGACGAAGGCACCGAGTGCGTTTACGCCGACGACACGTCGGCGTACGACGTGATCTGGCCACAGGTTCCACGCAGTTTCGATTCCTAAGACTTCCTTCCAATCATGACTGAATTCTCGGGTGCAGCTTTAGCTAAATCGCCAACCAAGTGTTCAATTAAGAACCTCAGTATAATTGTGGCGAGAAGTCGAGCCGCCGTCCAGTAGAGGCTAGCTGCCCCAGTTCTACTCTTGCCGCGTGAACTCCGAGATTTGCCGCCCTTTGATCTTCGTCAACTCACGCAAACGTCTTGCCAGGGCTAGAACGGATCCTGCCGCACTGCTTCCCTCCAGTCGCCTTAGCAACTCATCTACTAGACGATCCGAACCCAGGGCACAAGCCACCATGTCTTGAACGCTGGAATTGCTATGACAGCGACACTCTCGAGTGTCGATTACCTCGCGACTCAGAGTCGGTCCTGATGGCATGTACGTCGTACGCTGCGGATCAAGTTGCTGCATTTCATCGCAAACCGCCCTCAGAGAGTGGGCTTCAAGTTTGGCGAGATAGTCCAGTACAATCTGAGCCGTTACGTTGTTTGCGTTCTTGGACAGTTGCCGGTACCTCGCAAGCCGAATGGCATAAAGGTCTTCTAGTAGCTGCAGAATATCGTACACGGTCTTAGGAGTATTCATGAGCATTGTTTTCTTTCGCATAATTTTGAAACGATCAGAAGGATTTCAGGGCAGGCTCCGTCATTGCGTTATTTCAACGGGCTGAATAGGTCATCGCGTTTACCTCAATGCGTAGGGGCTTTTCATTTGCTTGGATCAACGAGCAGGGAACCGAATTAACCACTTCGATTCGGCCACCTTGCGCTGGAATCACGCTGCGGTACTTATCAACCTTGTGGCCCGCATGCTGCTAGCATGCCGCTGTCATGATGCGCAGCTCACTTCGCAAAACGACCATTTAGCCACCGTTCAACAAGACTCCAGTCTCGGCAGGAAAAGAAGACGCCATCAGTGCGGCATTTTTTACAACGACTGAATAATCGGTTGGAATAAGGATGCGCTTAATGGTCTTGGAGACGGCTGCCGACATCGTAATGTCCAATTTATGTTTATTCTTGCACCAGCAATAGTTTCGGGGAAGCGATTCATCACTGAAAAACTGAATGCAAAGCATGTACCAATAAAAGCACTGCTGTCCAACGTGCCGTCGCCGTTTCACGCAACGGACTTTAGTCGGGTGACGTGGCTCCCATTCACCGGCGAGACCAGGCTGCCTGGCTTGATGACCAACACGGAACAGCCAATTTGGCTCAAGACGCGCTCAGCCGTACTGCCGAGGAGCATTCCCGACAGCCAACTTCGTGAAATCGCTCCCATTACAATCCAGTCAACCTTCTTCTCAGTTGCGAATGCGGGGATCCTTATTGCCGGGCGGCCTTTCCGAATGAATGCACTTTGACCACTTACGATCCTTCCGTGTGCCTGTAGGAACTCATAAAACTTCTCCTCGCTTCGGTTTCGCACACGCGCCGTCAAGTCCTGGAAGTGTATGTCCTTCGTTCGCATCAGCAAAAACTCTTCACCGTAGATCGACCACGCGTGAACGATCGACAGCTGAGATTGGTAGCATCGGATCAGTCGTGTCGCCGCAGTAACAACTCGATCGTTCAGAACGGCATCAACGAGTTCATCACTGGACGTATCAACACATGCCATCACCTGTGAGTAGGATGGCGACACGCCTGGCGCGACCAATAGCACCGGGTAGGGACATTCTCGTAAAAGCCGTATGGCGGTCGTTCCAACACCTTGCTTACGTCGACTGCCTCTTCCTTTGGCTCCCCGCACGACGAGGTCGTGGGCACCGCTTGAAACAAGCCGTGTGATCTGGAGGGGCGTCGTTCCGCTCAGCACGTCAATTTCGGCATCAATGCCTCGGTCACGAAGCGGTCCGGCCAGTTCCGAAAGTTTTTCGCGTTTCTCGTAAATGATAGGCCGCGGCACACAATGATCTCTCCTGGGGCAAAAAAGGCATGCAAATAATATTGCAGGATCCATTCCCGCTGACACTCGATGGTAGCAGCAAATGCCGGGCCAGCGTTTTCCTATTCGTCACCCAGCCGGAACAAGTAGCCGTGGCATTGATAAGATTGGGTTCCAGATCAACGATTCGGCTGCGGCAGCGTCAACTGCCAGGTCCAATGATCAACACTAGGCGACATTCGTGTCGAAAATCCGTTTTGCCCGTTACTGAGAAGATTCAGAACCATGCCCTGGTCAAATTCCGGGCAACGGCAGGAATGGACCGGCGTTTGCAATGGTCGGTACGCATTAGGGTCTTAATTACGGCGTCGCGCGTGAGTCCGCCTAGCCGTCAACAACCTAGACTGACAGCTTCAATCATTCTTTATTGATCAATGCGCTCCTCCAAGGACGTTAATAGTGCACAGTGACTCCTGGAGTCTGGACAACCAGTGGCTGAACGATTTCAGCGAAGCCTTTACTCGTGGCACGCATCGATTGATTCGCCGAATCACGATCGACGGCCACCCGAATCGCGTCGTCCTTGAAGGCTGCGCTCGATCCTACTACGCGGTGCAACTTGCGATCCACGCAACCTAGTGGTTCAGTCGTAGTCGCCCACGTTTTCGGCAGATCACGTTGCTATTGGAGATCGATGAACGCATGTTGGAATTCAACATCATTCAATGCGTTGCACCGCCAGGTGACGTGGCAGTGTCAACGTCATCGAGCGAGCGTTATCACGCGTTGACGTTTGCGCCCTTGTAAAGGGCGGGCGAATCGATCGATACGATGCAATCCCGGCGGAACGGCTGGCAAATCATTTTATTGGTACAGAAAATGCGCAGACTGGCCATTATCCCATCCTCATCAATTCGAATACACCATCATGGATCGCAAAAAACAGAATCATCGTCACAGCGGAAGATCGCAATCGCCCCGAGAGCGTTTTGGTCATTTCATCTGCAGCGGCAATTCTCGACAAGCCCTATGTCAGCGACTTGCGGCGTGAGCTAGGCAACGCGACGACCGTTGCCCGACTCGAAGTGCCCGGAGACGTCATCACCATAAACACCTCTGTTAGGTTGCGGGATTTGGATCCGAGCAAGACAGAAACATTAACGCTCGTCGATCCCGAGGAAACGTGCGTTGCCGAAGGCAAGCTTTCGATCCTCTCGCTACTGGGGGCGGAATTGTTGGGGAGGCGTGTCGGTGAAATTGTGACCTTGAAGGTATGCAGACGGGAATTATCGAAACGCATTGAAAAAGTAACGTTTCAGCCCGAACGAGTGGGAGCCTTCAACTTGCAGAGAGTTGCGATTTTCACTCCATTGACGATGTCGGATTTGGATTGCCCCTGCCGGTTCGAATCAACGGGCGATTAAGACGCTGCACGGTGCATGTCGAAGGACATACCGCGACGTACAGCCCAGCAGGGCGCGTTCGATCAGCGACTCTCGATGGTCCCCCGTGAGAATGAGTTCGCATTCGCGCTCGGCCGCATATTCAACCAGTGCTTGGCCGATGTGAGGCGCGTCGCAGATCTTCGTGTAAACCACGAAGCCCGCCGATTGCAGTTCGGACTGGATCGTTTCGAGGTGCCGTTTGGCGAGGGAGCGAACTTCTTTCCGGTGGGCTGATGCCTTGCGAAGTAGATCACGTTCGTAGTAGGTGCGTCGCTCTATCACATGCAACAAATGAATCTCCGTTTCGATCGGTATCTTCATTTCGCGTATCCATTGAGACATGCGCCTATCGCAATTGGTATTGCCGATCGCGATTAATAGATTGCCGGGCATCGCCGCTTTCAGAAACCGCGACGCAGAAATCCCTGTCGGCGGACGCACGACCAAAACGGAACAACCAGCCCTGACCGCAACGTACTCAGAAACGCTTCCCAGCAGAACACGCAGGAGAGCTGAACGGCCGATCGCTCCGAGGACGACGAGATCAATCTCTTCTACCGCTGCAAATTGCGTGATTTCGAATCCGGGTGATCCGCAAGAGGTGTGAGCCGTCGCACTTCGGAACTGACGTGCCAGCACCCTGGATCGCTGCTCAAGGAAAGTCTCGACAGCTCGACGTTCAAGCGCCTCTAAGTCTGCGTTGGGTAAGCTGGCAATGACGGTCAACAAAGACAGGTCGACTTGCTCGCGGATTGGCAAGCAGCAGAGCATCTCCAATGCGTACCCTGCGTAGGTGGAGTCATCCAATGGTAGAAGAATTTTCATGAGTGGCTTTCTGAGTCCGGCTATCTAGCTGCCCGTTTTGATGACTGAAGCAGATACACACGCAATTTTGGGGCCGTTTGTCTCTCTCTGCGACATCGGTGCGGATCAATAAGTTAGATCTGGGAATCTGAAGCTTACGGTGGACTGGATCCGTAAACGGAGGTTGACGCATAGAAACGAATGGTCACACAGGGAGGGCGGTTCGGTGGGGCAATCGCTCTTCATGGGGGGCCGATCCCATTGCGCGACACACGCCTTTGTGAATTCGCCTCGAGTCCGTTGTCGCTCATCGACCGATTCTCTCACCACGCTGAACGATACGCCAATTGCAAATCGGAGCACTGAATTAACCGTTTTCGGGGAATGTTTTTGCAGAACCAAATGGCAAGTCCCGCAACCGATCAAGCCTACCCAGACGCATGTTTGGCCCGCATCCGACGCGTAAACTGCAACTGGGCGTCGGCAGCGTACTGTTGCGAAGCAATCTGCCAGCAGATGTCCATTGCGACGATCGCGTACGGTCAAGATTCCGAGGAAGCATTAGTGTCAAAGCCATGCTCCGAGGCCATCGTGTTGGGCGAAGCCATTGTCGAGAGCACTCGTGAGAACGCACTGTCGCGCGACTATGTTGGCAATCAACTCAACTGCACCTCATGTCACTTGGAAAATGGCCGGCATCCGGTGGTGGCCAGCTTCATCGGAATCGCGACAGCCTACCCCGCCTGGTCTCCTCGCGAAAAGCGAGTCACCACATTGCAAGACCGAGTCCTGAATTGCTTTATGCGGAGTGAGAATGGGACGAGACCTCCGGTCGGCAGCAATTTGGCGATCGCTATCACGGCGTGCATCACATCGTTTTCAGAAGTCCAGCCGATCAAAGTCAATCGTGACAAGCCGTTGGGCCCCAGCCACATGCCAACTCTGTAGCCCCCTAAAAATGCTCCAAGTATTAGGAGGGACCGCACGCTGTACGCGGAACACTGCGCTTCCTGCCATGCAGCCGACGGGCTTGGCGGCAACGAAGGGCCGCCGGTCTGGGGGCCGCAATCCTAAAACGACGGGGCGGGACTGAGCCTCGTCCCCAAGCTGGCATCATATCTGAAGATTGCCATGCCTTTAGATGATCCCCACTTGAGCGACCAGGAAGCATTCGATCTTGCGGCTTTAGTGAATTCTCATCAGCGGGCGAGGTTTAAATTGAAGAAGATGTTACCGCCACAGGAAAAAATGGGCGAGTACAACGGTGACCGATAAAAGCCACCCTCTGTGAGAAGTGCGGGCTGGTGATCGACTCGCAATCTTTGGTGCTGGGCGCAGCCTGACGTGCCGCTCCCGCTCGCGGACCCTGCCAAGCTTCAGCGGTACTCATCCGCGTCAATCCCGTGGCGTTTGAGCAACTTGCTCAGTCCTTGTCGTGACAGCCCCGCTTGCCGAGCCGCACTGGCAATCACGCCGTCGTGTTTTTTTAGGAGGATCGCCAGATATTCGCGATCCGCATGGTCGAGCGCTTCGTCGCGGGAAATCTCGGATAACCCTGCCCCCGGCCCCGACTGGCACGGTCCGTCACGAAGTTGTCGCGGCAAATCGTCCACTTCGATTTTCGGCCCGCGGGCCAAAGTGATCGCTCTCTCCATAACATTGCGAAGCTCTCGAATGTTACCAGGCCAATCATAGCGACGAAAACACTCCAGCGTTTGAGTTGACAAATCTGTCACTTCTGCGCGACCGGAATTTAGTTGATTCAAAAAATGTTTGGCCAGCAATACCACATCGTCGCCTCGTTCTCGCAAGGGCGCCAGCTCAATATGAATAACGGCAAGGCGGTAGAACAAATCTTGTCGAAAACGGGCTGCGGCGACTTCCTTTTGCAAATCGCGGTTCGTGGCGCAAATGAATCGGGCATCAACTTGAACGGGGCGGCTCTCACCGACCGGCGTAAAAGTCTGTTCCTGAATCACACGCAACAATTTGGCCTGTGACGTCTGCGGCAATTCCCCGAGTTCATCAAAGAACGCGGTTCCGCCGTCACAGTTCCTCAACAGTCCTTTTTGGTCCTTGACCGCGCCGGTGAATGATCCTTTGACGTGGCCGAACAATACCGACTCAAAAAGCGACTCGGGTACAGCAGTGCAGTCAATGATTTGAATTGGGTGATCGGCACGTTGGCTGTGGTCATGGATGGCTTTGGCGATCACTTCCTTGCCGGTGCCGCTCTCACCTGTGATCAGAATGTTTGCGTTACTTGTCGCGACTCGGTCCACGATGTCGAGAAGTTCGATCATCGGTTGACTACGACCGATAACTTCTGGGTACTCCGTGCGTGTGTCCGTGACGTTCGAAGCTGAGGTGGTTGCGCGAGGTAGGGTCGTCGGTTGTCGGATCGCCCGATGGACCGCTGCCAACAGTTCCTCGAACTTAATCGGTTTCAGCAGATAGTCCGCAATCCCCAGTCGCACGCTTTCGATCGCGCTGGGCACCGAGGGAACGCCGGTCACCACAATCATCGGAATGTGTGAATACTTCGTTCGCCCCTCTTTCAATAACTCAAGCTTCAAATTGCCCGGCATGTTTAGATCCGATAAGATCAGATCAAACGGGTGGCCTTGCAGAACTTCGATCGCGTCATTGGCATCCTCGACGCAAATGCATTCGTAACCTTCGTCACGCAACAGTTCAGCAGTTGTGTCACGATACAACGGTTCGTCGTCGGCAATCAGTATGCGTTTTGGCGTTTCGCTCATGAACCGTATTGTAGCGAAAGCGTGGTGTCGCGGGAATTGCCAAAAAACTGTTCTGATTGCCCTTGCCCTGAAGCACCGACCGCGGCGACCACTAGGAATCTTGCAAACGCCCGGGCAGGGGAAACGCAAAAGACGCTCCGCGGTTGGTCTTGCTTTCAGCTCGTACCGAACCTGCGATCGATTCGGGCAAGCTGCGTGCAACCGATAGCCCAAGTCCCGTGCCCTGTCCGGCCTTTTCGGCCTGAGTGCAAAAAAAGATCGAAAACATGATTCTCGTGCTTGGGCGCGATTCCCTGCCCCCGGTCAAAACTGCCCCAGGTCAACAGCGTCGATCATGAGGCTTGCATCCTACGTCTCAAGATTCCATTTCAACGTTTGACCAGCCTTGGATGCCAGCACCGCAATGTGGATCAGTTCGAATCAAGTTCCGGCTCATACGTGTATCAATCCTGGCTTGATCGACGCGTCTTTCAGTCCCACCGAGATGCCCTGTGGAGCGAGGTCAGCTTCGGGAAGCGGATTGGTTTGGTGACTCGCCATTGCGGCCGAAGGTTTTTGTAAGAGGACGGAGCATTCCGAGCACCAGCAGCGAAATTAAGCCGGAGGCCACTGCCAGTGCGTATTCGCCCATTCCGGCAACAGTTCCGAGCGCCGCCGCCAACCATATTGAGCTTGCAGTGGTCAGCCCCTTCACTTGCACTTCAGGACCGAGCTTGAGGATCGTCCCCGCCCCCAGAAAGCCAATACCGGCCGCGATCCCTTGAATCACTCGCGTGACTTCATTCGAATCGTCCGGAGCGGTTGTGACAGCGGCGATTGTGAAGATCGCTGCGCCCAAAGATACCATCATGTGAGTCCGGACCCCCGCCCACTGCCCACGCAACTGGCGTTCCAAACCGAGGGCGCCTCCGAATGATATTGCGATCATCAGCCGAACGCAGTGCTTCGTAAACTCTTCAACCCAAAGGTGATCCAACATCTATCAGTCCATTTCTTGAGAAAAACTTTGCGAACGTCATACCGTCATTTCCATGAATCGGTACCGCAACGCGTTATGCCAAGCTGCTCCGCGATTCGACCACAACCCGCTTGCGTAACACGCACGCTTCCCGAGTTGCCGTGCAATGTGGCTGGCATCCGCAATAGCGACATATCATGCGTTCCAGGAGGTCCAACGTCATCTCCGCGGCCGGTGTTTGGTGTCGCAGTCGTACACGAATGGACCGTCCTCGCTTAAGATTCGCTGTCGCAATGCGGCGTGCGCGTCGGGCTGCTTCGGAAACAGCTGCCATAATGTTTTCATGCCTTGCATTGACTGAAAATGGACGTAGATCCGGGCATGTTTAGCGTGCCACGGCATTGAACAACATGAAACAGTAGGTGCGACATAAGTTTCGGCTCGCAGTGCCACTCGCCTTACGGTTGCATTGGGACGGAAAGCGACAGCAATCTGGGCGTACGGCAAACCGAGCCGTTTAGATTATGCCGAACCGGCCTCGCGAAGCGAATTCCGGCTGGATCGGCACGGAAGGCTGTTCTCAGGTGAGAAGCATTCGGCGTTCCGCCGCTCTCAACTCAGCTCATGCAACCCCTGTGCCGATTACGCCAGATCTTTCGAACGAGCTAGAACCCGTTGCGGAGCATAAGCGGTACTTCCGTTGGAAGTCGCCATCGGCTGCCCGCGTCGCGTTAACAATCGAACACAACCGCCAACCGACGTTGACATTATTCGCATGGGCACTAGACACTATCGGCTGCCCCCGCCCCAGATCCCATAGCAAGCCTGACCGCTACCACCAGAAGCAGCATCGCATAGAAATTGGCAAGCATGTTGAGTGCTTGGTTTAGGGGCGTGCGGACAAACTACGAAACGTCTTGTCGTGCGTGGACTTCTGCCGCGAAGAGAGTTTTCCTCCTATCGATCACAAAAATCACTTCGTGAGTTGCAACAACCAACGGTCAGCAGACTGGTGATGATTGAATTCCAAAAGCGTAACCGGACGTTTCCTGGGTGGCGACGGCCATTGACACTACCACCGGCTGCCTTCGGGTATGACGGTTTAAGGATGTTAGAAATGGAAATTCCGGAAACCTCTACAATTCTATTTCCCTCCATCTCCTTTCTGCTTTCCAATCGCATCTGAGATACCATTGTCAATCTAGGTGCGAATCCAAGAAACGCTGTTGCGATTCCTCTGTACCGATCACAATCATTTCCGCATTCGCCGGGGGCTTTGAATCCGGTTCTGGATTAACGAGCAATCTCTCATCGCCTTAAAATACGATCACGCTGCAACCGGTGCGTTGCCGCACAGCCCCTTCGACAAGTGTCTTTCCTGCAAGTGACGAAGGCACGCGCACCTTGAAAAGGTCTAACCCTTCGGCTATCAACAGCACATCGCTGCGTCGGAGCAGATTGAAAATCCCGTTCTCCCCCATAGACGCCTCAGAGATTACAAAATCGGCACCGGCACGGTGGAGTGTATGGGTATTGCGTTCGAGTGTCGCACGACTGATGATCTGAACGTCCGCACGCAACCGCCGGCAATACAGCGTCAAATAAATGTTGAACGCATCATCGTGCGTCGTAATCACCACCGCAGACGTTTCCATGATTCCGGCTCGCTTGAGAACTTCGAGGTCGGTCGCGTCGCCTACGATGAGTCTGTCATCGTGTTTTTGCTTCTCCCTCTTTTCCACAATGCGAAAATCCATGCCCTGCTGATCAAGGTGTCGGGGCCCGCGTTTTGGTACCACCCCCGCTCGCAGACCCCCGACACGCTAAGATTGACGTGATCGCGGAGACGAATGTCACGAGGCGTTCTGCCGACCAATGGCGTTCTAGCCGCGCTGGCCTCGGCGATCAACAATTCATCAAATTGCCCGATGACGTGCGTTTTTGCATCGCGCCCGATTATGCGTCGGGCCAGCGACCGGCCCATCATTTCTGCGAGCTGAAGCACTTGTGTGCATCCGGCTAGCTCCAAAATGTCGACCGAGGCGACATCAGTGGCGGTCACGACGACTAGCACTGTTTCGGAGACTTCGCGTGCCGTGAAAGCGACATTGGTTTTGATGACATCAGTGTCGATGGTGGCCACAAGTGCGGCCGTTTCAGTGCGAAGCAGGTGGCACGTCTTAGGATCGTCCAATTCACCAACAACGACTTTCAAGTCCAGATCGTGAAGTCGCAACGCTTCTGCGGCATCCGATACGAGAATCACTTATGGATATTTGAACTGCGTCAGCCTCTTGATCAAAGCAGCCTCGACCGGGCCGTAATGTGTTACAATCACGTGATCCTCGGCATTGACGGGCAGTTCGCGAGGTGTCCGCGCCGCTACCTGAGCTTGTATCCACGGTGCGTAGAAGAATTGACTGAAGGTGAAGGGAAGCAGGATCAGCATGAACAACGTCCCGATCATCAAGACGACCATTGAGAACAGTCGCCCCAGATCAGTGTGAAACGTGATGTCGCCGAATCCCAGCGTGGACATCACCGTTAACGTCCAATAGACGCCTGTGATCCAACCGTAGCGTCGCCCCTCCCAGGCCATTAGGTGATGAAAGCTCACGCTATAGATGGCAATCATCCCTGACATCAAAAGTGCGAACTGGGTAAGAATTCGCAAATTGCGGCGGCTGGCCCGGTTCCGCATAAAATGCAAGTACAGTGTCGTGAACGATTTCATTGCGTTTTCAATGTCGACGGCTCTAGTTGCAGCAGTGGCAATGTTTGCCGAACTCGCTGTTTCGTGGCCTTTGCCGTTGCGTGACCCGCTCCATTGTAATGCATGCTAGCGATCTTCGAGAGCGTTCAGCAGATCGGCGGTCAATTCACCCAGCGTGGCAAGTTGTCGATCAGCGATGGCAAAGTGCGATTGATTCGCTGCGGAAGCTTCAGGAATCACGATCGTTTTCATCTGCGCTGCTTTGGCGGCCAGAAGGCCAATGAACGAGTCCTCCAGCGCGACGCACCGCTGAGGCTGCACTTCGAGTGCGTCAGCGGCGTTCAGGTATACTTCGGGATGAGGCTTCGAGTACCGCAATTTCGCACCTGACACGATCACCGGGAAAACATTGTGCAGGTCCAGCGCATTGATCGTCGCCTGAATCAACGTCATCGGTGAGGGTGACGCGAGCGCGAGTTGCGATCCTGACTTCTGGCAAACGTCAATGGTTTGGTTTAATCCAGGCATCCCGGGTTTGTGCGCTCGCACCAATTCAACCACGAGGTCGACGATTCGGTCGCAAACCCCTTCGCGACTGAGAGCATCCCAAGGGGACTGTTCGTAGCACCTTTGGACAATCTCATCGACTCGCATTCCTGTCGTGTCAATTGTGTCTTGGCGGGTGATGGCCACACCACTCGGTTGATCGGCTGGAACGATGTAAAAAAAGCAGCCCAGCACGCGAGGCCGTATCGCCATTCATACGACCGGATGGCCCCACTTGTCTGAACGAATGACGTGTTCGCCCTCGCCGATGCCGTTGAAGCCAGGCTTCAGCGATAGCCCTTCGATCGTGTTTCGTCGTTCTTCTTCGCTGCTGAACTCCATCGGACGCTTCGAATTCAGTTCATTGAGAGAACGGATGCGATGACTCTCCATAAACCGTGTCAGTCCGTCCAGCATCGTACGAATGATGTCAGGGCCTTCGCGGTACACGGCGGAGACAACCATCGCTGCATCCGCACCGGCGAGCAGCGTCTTGATCACGTCTTCTGGTCGACCGATTCCACCGTTTCCAGCCAGCGGCATGGTCGGACAGTGGCCATAGACGCTCATCAACGCTCTCAAAGTCGGTGAAAGCACACCGGGAGGCGATAGCCCCCATTTACATTGAAGTTTAAAATTGTCCAATGCGATGTCGATCTCCGGATCGCGTGCATAGAGCACCAGCCCTTGAACACCTGAGACCAATCGTCGCGCCAAATGGCTGACAGCGGTGTACTCGCGGTGTAATTTCAAGAACAGCGGAACCCGAATGGATGCCCGAATCTCCTTCACCAAGTTGACGACTTGATTTTCCAGCTCTCGAGGTTCATCGTAGTCGTTGTCAGGCCGATGATGCACGTTCAGTTCGATTGCATTGGCTCCCGTGACTTGTAGCTCGCCAGCGAAGTCCAGCCAATCGCCGTCCGTGCCACCGTGCAGACTGGCGATGACGGGAATGTTGGACTGCACGCTCGCGCGGTTTAGCATGGCGAGGTAGGTTTCGACATCGGGAACCAATGCCCTTCGCGTCATTCCCGTCATGCGATCGAGCAGTCGTTGTTCTCGCTCGGTCACGGGACCGCCATCGCGAATTCGCCACGCGATCACGTGTTCTTCGAACAGCGACGGCAGAACGATCGCCCCCGCACCGGCACGCTCCAACGCGATCCGAGTTTTCGTGTTGCCCGTCAGCGGGCAGGCTCCGACGATTAGCGGAGAGTGAAGTCTTAGGCCGCCAAAGTTCGTTGTCAGATCGAGAGACATGTGAAGCAATCCATTGGATGAGTAATGGGCAGATTATGGTAGATCATGCAAAGGCAGTGCCAAAAACACTTCAAGCATGCGCACCGTACGCTGAAGCGGTTCCTCCATTGAAACGAGTCCGCCACCGCCCTGCGACGATGCGTCAACCCAGGTTGTCATTGGAAACGCGGTTTGACGCTTTCTGGCAAGACATGAACCTGTCCGTCGGTAAAAAGCCTACGCCGCGGCCGGCACGACCCATTGGCATGTTCGTTGCATTTGAGGTTGCTCGACGTCGCGTGACTCACCATTCCGTCACTCCAAGGAGATCTTGTCATGTTGATGCGAAATCCGGAACACCAAGTCGCTGAACGAGTTGAGCTCGAACGTGGCCTTGATGATCCTCGCGTCCTTTACACGCCCCTCGAAATGCTTCTCGGTCAAACAGTGTTGATACTGTTGTTTCTCGTCGCGATCTTACTGAAGGAAATGGCGTGAAGGGATTTCCATCAAAGGGATTCAGCAACCGTTGCCGTTTAGCCATTAGGCGACTCCGTTTCGATGCGACGTAGCGAAATCGGGCGGCTAAAGCCTGCACACCAACACTCATGCCCCTGCCATTTTGATCCGACACCTGGTTTCCCGTTGATTCTCTGTTCCTACGCCACACTTTATGGAAATGCCCGTCATGCCACTTAAACGAATCATCATTACCAAGGCGGACCACGATCGCCTCGAAGAACTATTTCTAAGCAGAGTCGCGGACGCGTTTCGCAATAAGCCGTACTTGGATGACCTGCGCGGCGAACTTAATGCCGCTCAAATCGTCGATCCGGGCGATGTCCCTGCCGACGTCATTACGATGGATTCGACGGTGCGATTGCGCGATATGAAGGCAAAGGAAACTGAAACATTCACTTTGGTTTACCCCGATGAGGCAAACGTCGTCGAAGGGAAACTGTCGGTGCTGGCTCCACTCGGAACTGCCATCCTAGGCTGCCGCGTTGGCGACCTGGTGCGAAGGCAGGTGCCGAGCGGGATGGGTCGCTGGCGTGTCGAAGATCTTTTGTTCCAACCCGAACGCGATAGCATTACTGCGTAAGCGTTGGATTTCGTGTTTGCATGTCGACTGTCGTCCCCTGCCCCTTTGGAGAGTATCCCATGATTGTTTCCGTCACCTCGACGATCGAATATCTCAACCCGCAAGTACGCGAAGCCATTGAGTTGCGGATGTCCAGCACGCTGGCGCGGTTTGCCCAACGAATCGCCAGAGTATCCGTCACGGTCGTCGACGAGAACGGTCCCCGTGGTGGAGTCGAAAAGCTCTGCCGAGTCAGTATGCTGGTGCCCGGCCTTGGCACGGTCACAACGACGGCACGACACGAAAAGTTGATGGCCGCGGTCAGCGACGCGGCACGGCGTGCGCGACGCATCGTAGTGACAAAAATGCAACGACCGCAGTCATTGCGTTTGCGTCGGCGAACGAAGGGCCATCCGACCCTCGATACCAACAAGCCAGCACTGGAAAATGAATAGCTCAACAAGTAAAGGCCAGCTTCACGAACGTGTCGCGTCGTCGCTCCTCCGAATACTCGGCGACGACTTGGTGCGGCATGTTCAGTGCGAGTCAAACGCACGACGTGTGTCACTCACCGGGACAGTGACTTCCCGCGGTGATGCGTGCTCGTGTTGGGCGATTGCCATGACGACTCCAGGTGTCGATTCCTTTGAAAGCAAAATCACCGTATCCCAGCCATAAAGTTAAAGTCTTCCATCGCGGTACACCATCATGTCATTTCGCAACATCGCCGTCAGTCGAACCGATCTTCACCGACTGCAGTCTCTACTGGAAAGTCATTTCGTTGAAGTGATCGGGAATGGCCGTACGCACCTGAACGAACTGAAGCGAAAGTTGGAGAATGCGACCGTTGTTGACTCCAGCGAAATACTGCCCGACATCGTAACGATGAATTCGACGTTCAACCTGTACGACTTGGATCGCGATGAAGCGGACACCTTCACGTTGGTGTATCCCGATGAGGCTTGCATCGCCGAGGGGAAACTCTCAATTCTGTCACCGCTTGGCGCAGAAGTCTTTGGACTTCGCGTCGGCGCGAATCTGACGTTGCACCTCTTGAATCGCGACACTCGCAAGCGAGTCGAAAAAATATCGTTTCAGCCCGAGCGAGTGGGAGCGTTCGACTTGTAGCCTGTAAAGCCCCGGCCAGCTAAACCAATGTGCCGTTGCTGCAGATTCCATTTCACCATCAATTTCTCGATCAATCATGTCCATCGCAAGCCATCACGTCGTCATCACTGGCGAATACCAACATCACATCATCATCACAGCCAATGATCGTCTGCGGCTCTTGCAGTTGCTGCAACGTGAATTTAAGGAAATCACCGGCTGCAAGGCTCACCTGGACGACCTGCTAAAAGAACTTCACCGAGCCAGCATCGTCGACCCGGCGGACGTACCCGGTGACGTCGTCACCATGGACTCCGTTGTTGAACTAACGGACCTGGACAGCAACGACCGCGAGATTTACACGCTCGTTTACCCTGATTGCGAAGATGTGCAAGAGAAGATGCTGTCTGTATTCGCGCCGATCGGGACCGCCATTTTGGGTTGCCGCGTTGGTGACATTGTGTCCTGGCCGGTCCCAATCGGCGAGTGTCGCATGAAGATCGAAAATATCTTTTATCAGCCCGAACACTACGAAGTCGGGTAGCAGAAATACTGCTCGAGTGACCAAAACTCAATGAGTCCGATCCGTCTCGACTAAGTTTTCTTAAAAGCGAGCAGGCGGAGCGCGTTTAAGACGACGACAATCGTTGAGCCTTTTCGCTTCCCTCGTTGGCAATGATCAGTTCGCTTAACCGATCGGCACACGCATCATCCTCGCCCGGGAGTCCGGGAAGGAGGAATTGGATATCGAAGCGAACCTTGTCTCGCATCTGCCGATTGTCTGTCGATGTAGGTTTTGTCGGTCGTAGAAGCCGCTAATGGCCTCGGGACATCGATTGTATTGGCGACGAATTTGATCGTAGCGGAAAGCGATAAGACCTTTGCAGCGTCAGCCCTCTCTAGCGTTTGCTTGCTGCGCAAACGCCGTCTCTCCCAGAGGGAGAGAATCTAAATGGGTTGCCCAAAGCTGCCGTTAAACAATCGATGGCCTCCGGGCATCGGAAACGAACGCTAGCCACCGCTGACGCCCTTGCGAATACGGTCCCCGATGTTTTTGTCGATGTTGCTCCAGTACTCCAGCGCCCGCTGTAGCACGGGCTCGGACACGCCTCCCTTCAGGTGTCCGACGACATTTGACACCAAACGCTCGCGTTGCTCATCATCCATGACGTCGCGAACCAACGTGCCGGCCTGACCAAAGTCGTCATCATCCTTACGTAGGGTATAGGCGGAACGAGTAAACTCGCCGTCGGCCGCCCATGTTGCGTCTTCGGGAAAACGCTCACCATCGGCCGCCGGTCCGCCCTTGGAGTTTGGTGCATATACCGGGTCAGAAACGTTTTGCGTTCGACCTTGCCCATCCTTACTGTAGCTGAACACAGGACACTGCGGAGCGTTGACTGGAATCTGCTTGTAGTTCACTCCCAGTCGATGCCGATGTGCGTCCGCGTAGGCGAACATGCGACCGAGCAACATCTTGTCGGGACTGATTCCAATTCCCGGCACGAGGTTGTTGGGTTCAAACGCCGCCTGTTCGATTTCGGTGTGGAAGTCGGTCGGGTTGCGATTCAGAGTTAATTTGCCGACGTCGTGCAGAGGGTAATCTGCATGCGGCCAGATTTTGGTCAGGTCGAACGGATTCAACCGATAGGTCTTCGCTTCCTCGAAGGGCATGATCTGCATCTTCAACGACCAACTGGGATGGTCACCTCGCTTAATCGCGTCGAACAGGTCGCGACGGTGGTAGTCACCGTCAGCCCCGGCCAATCGGTCGGCCTCTTCCTGGGTGAGAAAGTCGATGCCTTGATCCGTCTTGAAGTGGTACTTCACCCAAAATCGTTCGCCGGCGGCATTGACCCACATATAGGTGTGGCTGGAGTAGCCGTTCATGTGCCGCCAGGTCTTTGGAATCCCGCGATCACCCATCAACCAAGCCACCTGATGGGCTGATTCGGGCGACAGAGACCAGAAGTCCCACTGCATGTCATGATCGCGGAGGCCGTTGTCCGCACGACGTTTTTGCGATCGTATAAAATGCTGGAACTTCAAGGGATCACGAAGGAAGAACACGGGCGTGTTGTTCCCCACCATGTCGTAGTTGCCTTCGGTGGTGTAGAATTTCAGCGAGAAGCCGCGGGGGTCGCGCCAGGTATCAGGACTGCCACGCTCGCCCGCCACGGTGGAGAATCGGATCAATGTGTCGGTCGTCGTCCCCGGCTGAAACACTGCCGCCTTGGTGAACGCACTGACATCGTGGGTTACTTCGAAGTGCCCGAACGCTCCGGAACCTTTCGCGTGCGGCTGTCGCTCGGGAATGCGTTCGCGATTGAAATTGGCCATCTGCTCGATGAGGTAATGGTCGTGCAGTAAAATGGGCCCATCAGGTCCTACGCTCAACGAGTGCTCGTCACTGGAGACGGGGCAACCCGCATCGGTGGTTGTCGGCTTCGAGTCATTCTTGTTCATACTGAGAATCCTTTGTCTTTGCAGTTCGGCGATCGGCCTGGCGCAACCAATCTATCATGTTCAGCGGTTACCATGAGTTGCTCCAACCGCAATTCGTGCGCCAGTCGCGACGCATTCCACGCCGAGGCGTACTTCAGCAGCAATCCGGAATGCTTCCGTGAACTCCTCCGGGTTGGGCCGCTACCAAACGCTTTGCCTGGTCGCCTTCACTGTGACTGGCGATCGACAGAACGTCCGCGGCTTTTAGCGAACACTGTCCTGTTTGTTTTCTACCGGATGTCGGCCCACGCTTTGCTCGGCATTTCGCGTGGTGACAATCTCGACTCCCACGTGGCTTGTGTCGCTTTCACAACCTAACCTGCGATGCAGGTCCACCTTTTCAAGAAAAATTCAGAGAAGTTGATTTACACGTGATTGAATTCGTGCTGAAACCAAAGCCGCCTTTTCGGCTCGATTTGGCTGCCTGGACCATCCGCCGGCGACCAGAGAATGTCATCGATCATTGGGACGGGAGTGTCTATCGTCGCGTGTTGCCGTTCAAAGAAGAAGTCGCATTGGTCGAAGTCACGCAGCGATCCAGCGGCATGCATCCTCGGCTATTAATACAAGTCAACTGCGACAATGAGTCACCCGAGTTGAGGAGCGTCGCAAGCGCTGCCGTGGAGCGGTTGCTCGGCATCCGCGTGGACATGCAGGGCTTTTATGAATTCGCGGCCGGAAAACCAAAGCTGGGACCGCTCGCCTCGCGGTTCCGTGGCATGAAACCGCCGCGATTTCTGACCGGTTTCGAATGCCTGGTCAACGCGATCGCCTGCCAACAGTTTTCGCTGGCCGCTGGAATTCAAATTCTAAATCGGTTCTCCGAGACGTTCGGAAGGTCGTTTCAAAGCAGCGACACCGGTTATTTCGCATTTCCCCGCCCCAAAGATTTGATTCAGGTCCACGAAGAGGAACTTCGCGAGATTGGGTTCAGCCGACAGAAGGCTGCAGCATTGCTGGACTTGGCCCGCTTGGAGCGCACGGGCGAGTTCAAGCTGTGGCAGTTGCAAAAAGTTTCAGACGAAGCAGCCGTCGCCGAACTGTGTCGATTGCACGGCGTCGGCCGTTGGACGGCTGAATACGCACTGCTCCGCGGCTTGGGCAGACTACATGTCTTCCCCGGCGACGACGTTGGTGCGCGAAACAACCTGTGCCGCTGGTTGGGTTTGTCCGAGCAACTCGACTATGAAAAGGTAGCTCGCGTGCTGAAACGCTGGAAACATTTCGGCGGCCTGATTTACTTTCACCTTCTACTGGAGAAACTCGCTGCCGGAGGACATCTAGCGACCAGTGCAGATCCAGTTGCAAGAGATCGCTAGTGTCATCCACGGTTGTCAATGTCAACCTGCGCTGACGTTCGGCGTTGCGTAAGTGATCAGATCGTTCGCTCACGCCGCGAATTCGCTACAGGTTTCAAAGGCTTTCGCCAAGCCTCGGCCGTAAGTGCTGAACTGGCACAAGGTTAGCATTCCATGGACTGTACGCAAGCCTACTGATTCATGCGACTGTCCTATGAACGTCGGCTGATTGCTGCTTTTGGAGATTAGAACCGTGAGAAAGAACGTCATCCTCTGTCCTGTCGACTACTCCGAGAGCACGGAGTTGGCGATCAGTCTGGCCGTTGACCTGGCCAATGCGGTTAACTCGAAGGTGATCTTGCTGCATGTCATTGACCCGGGCGTCCCAGCGCTCTCTATCAATCAGTCGATCAATAACAGACTTCTCGCACGTCTGCGTGAGCAATACCTCGATCTCAATGAGGTTGATTGGGAGCAAGTGACGCGGCACGGCGATCCAGCCGAGACCGTGATCGCGTACGCCAAGCGGCGTTCAGCAGACCTGATCGTGATGGGCACGCAAGGACGAACGGGACTTGCAAGTTTGGTCGTCGGTAGTGTCGCGAGAAAAGTGATGGCCGGTGCTCACTGCCCTGTGGTGACAGTGAAGACACCGACGTTATCTGGTGCAGGTTCGTGGCAAGACGCAGTGATGCCGATGCGAGCCTCGACTGTGAGGTGATGTCGCGACCGTTTCGGGGAGTACTCAAGCCGATCACTTTGGCGTTTGGCAAACGCAGCATACCAACCAAGGACAATCAGAATGATTACTAAACGCTTCAAGATTTTCGAACTGCTGGGCTTTCCGATCTACTTGGACCTGAGTTGGTTTGCAATTGCGATTTTGATTTCCTGGTCGTTGGCCACCGGCGTCTTTCCACAGCAAGTCGAAGGACTGACGGGATTGACCTATTGGTCGATGGGTGTTGTCGGCGCGATGGGTCTGTTCGCGTCCATTCTCGCGCATGAACTGGGGCATGCCGTCATGGCTCGGCGATTTGATTTGCACATGCGGGGCATCACACTTTTCATTTTTGGTGGCGTGGCTGAAATGAGCGAAGAACCGCCCAGCGCCAAGTCAGAGTTTTATGTCGCCATTGCTGGACCGATCGTCAGCATCTTCATCGCCATCACATGTTTGGCAGTTGGTGCTGTGGGCGGCGGGTTGATGCCCCAATCTTTCTCTGCTGTGGTCTGGTACCTGGGAATGATGAACGGTGTGTTGGTCGCGTTCAACATGATTCCGGCCTTCCCGCTCGATGGCGGGCGGGTATTGCGCTCGATCCTTTGGCACGTGAAGGGCAACTTGCGATGGGCGACGAAGATTTCGTCGTCCTTGGGGTCTGGGTTCGGGCTGGTGTTAATCATCATGGGCTTGATGAACCTTTTGGCCGGCAACGTTATTGGTGCCGTTTGGCAATTCTTGATCGGGATGTTTCTACGTAACGCCGCTCAGGGGTCTTATCAGCAGGTGTTGGTGCGGCGAGCGCTGGAAGGCGAACCCGTCTCTCGCTTCATGCAACCCAATGTCGTCACGGTCGAGCCTTCGTTGAGCGTTGACACATTCGTCGAAGACTACGTCTACCGTCTGCATCACAAGATGTTTCCCGTGACCGACAATGGACGACTGATCGGCTGCGTGACGACTCGGGACGTGCAACAGGTGCCGCGAAACGAGTGGGCGACGACGACCGTGGCGAAAATATCGCGAGACTGCGAACAAAAGAATACGATTACTCCGTCCAGTGACGCGATCCAGGCATTGGCAAAGATGAGTCAGGCAGGCGTGTCGCGAATGATGGTTGTCGACGAGGATCGATTGGTCGGGCTGTTGTCGCTCAGCGATCTGATGAAGTTCATCGCGTTGAAGATGGAACTGGAGGGTGGTGACGAGACGAGCTTCGAAACGTCACCGCAACCGGAATGCAGAGAGGGAACAGCACGATCGTTCGAACAGAACGCTCGTGCCAGTAATAAGCGAGCTATCGAGATGCGCTAGCGCACCTCATACAAGGTTGGCAATGCACTCAATCGAATTTTACTTCAACGCCGTACTTAAACAGCGCACTTCATCCTTACCTACTTTCACCGCAGGAACTGAATCGTGTCCAGAAACTCAAATTCCATTCGCCGAATCCTTTACGCCACGGATTTTTCACCAGCGTGTCAGGCTGCCTTGGAGTATGCCAAACGACTCGCCGAATGCAGCGGCGCGAGTGTGCTTGTCTTGCACGTTCAGCCGGGATGGAGCGGAAACGCTGAAACCAGCGAGGAAACGTCTCAAGAACTCAACATTATTCAGTCTCGCCTGTCAGGCGTTGACGTCGAGTTGCTTGTCCGCTCGGGTCCAGCGGGAGAGGTCATTTGCTGGGTTGCACAGGAACGTGGTTGCGACGAAATTGTAATGGGAACGCATGGCCGTACCGGATTGGCAAGCCTGCTGATGGGAAGTGTTGCCGAGCATGTGATTCGTCACGCAAGGTGTCCCGTCGTGACCGTCCGTTTGCGACCAGAGAATGAAAAGCCCCTAGAAGAACCCAGGGTTGGAATGGAGATGCCACCCATCCAACCGTTATAACGTCATGACGCGAATTCAGAGGAAGTGATGATCGAAACGACAGCGAACAAGTACACCTGGCAGTCAAGGTCCCTTCTGCCGTGCGTCATCATTGGTGCAATGTTGGCAACGACCGGGCAATGTGACGAGGCAATGTGACGAGCGAGTTGTTGCCGTGATTGTCACCCGGTCCCAAGTTTGTGCTCTCCGAGCATCTTTCCGAAAATGGCAAACTCGACGAACAAAAGTAACTTACGAGCAGGTTTCGCCAACAAGCAGGCAATCAGCTACGTTGCAAGTCACCAACCGGAACTGCATCGCCTTCAGCACCGCCCTTCATCGTCGTGTTGCGATGAGAAGATACTGAAGATTGGCTCAGCGTTCTCCCGGATGACCGTCCGTTCGAGGTCTCGCTCGATCGGCGAGACAAACCCCTCGGGCTTGACCGTCAAGACAGAACACTTCACGTCTGACAAGACAGACTCGGCCGTATTACCGATGAAGAAACCGGCGACACCCGTGCGGCACTGTGTCCCCATGACCAACAAGTCGGTTTCGAGATGCTTGACCAACTCGCGAATCTTGTCGGCGGCAGCCCCACGGCTAATATGCTTTCGAACATCACCGACCGTTACCGTTTTACCGATCAAGTCATCCACTCGGCGACGCACCGAGGCCTCAAGCTCGTCGGCCATGCCGTCGATGATCGAGTCGCCCATCTTCATCCGCAGCGGCGTTTCCATCCAAATGTCCCATGCACTGACGACGTGCAGAGCCGCTGATTCACGTTTCGCGATGGAATCAGAAAGTTCCAGGATGTTGTGATTCAAGTTGGCTGTCGCTTCGTCGTCTGACGTGGCATCAACCGCAGCTACAACGCAGTCAAACGTGCCGCGAAGTTTCGGTTTCAACAGCCAGACCGGACAGGGAGCTATACGCATCAATGATTGTGAAACGCTGCCGAGCAACCGATTGACGACGCCGGCGCCCTCGGCGGATTTCACCAACAGATCGTGTTTGCCGGAAATCACTTGTCGGACGACTTCATTCGCCCGATTGCCGATGGTAACCACGACATCCAACGGAACACCGGTGCAGGAGTACTCGCTCGCAATCTCAAGCAGTTGGCGGCGACGATCGGCGGCGACGGCCTGCTGCAACCCGTCGGTGTCGCTGATTGCATTCAATAATCCGATTGCGCGCGGCAGTGGCTCGACGACGCTCATCAACGTCAGCGACGCCTTGTTTTGGATCGCCAACTCAACGGCGCGGCATCGCGTCGATTCGTCCAACGAGGGGTCAGTGACATGCAGAATGTGGCGAAATGGCTTCATGGGAATGGTCCTGGCTTTGGGAAGGACTGTTGATCACAGCGGCTTAAATCGAGTGAATCTCAAGTGATGCAAAAATCAGTCCGTTGTCGTCGAAAGCCTCTCTTCACCTGTCTTGCGACGCGCAGCACGTCAACGGTGGTGGACACGTGACACCTGCAGTTGGCACGGCATGGCGTAGGCTGCCAGCTAGCGCTACCGAACTGATCGCAAACGGGCCGCCTACGCCAGGTTGAATCATCGAATTGTCGCGTTGGAACGAGAAGTGCATCGTGATTCATCATCTGCTTAGGATTCAATCACAAGGTGTTAAAAGGAGATTTAGTCATGCGTCAAATCACTGTCGAACGTTTTGCCCAGCTACTTGCAACTCATCCCTCGCCGTGCATCTCACTCTATCAACCCACTCATCGACGGCATCCAGACAACACTCAGGACACAATCCGATTTCGGAATCTGCTCGGCCAACTGGAATCGTCGTTGGCTCAGCAGTACGATGCCGACCAAGTTCGCGAAACTCTGAAGCCGTTTGAGCAACTTAGTCGGAATCACAACTTCTGGAATCATCGGACCGATGGATTGGCCATTTTCTGTTCGCCCGGCATCTTTGAAATCGTCGAGCTACAGCGTCCCGTTCAGGAGTTGCTTGTGGTCGCCGACAGCTTTCATACGAAACCTCTGGTACGGATTCTTCAGTCGGCCGACCGCTATCAAGTCCTGTGTCTCAGTCGCCACGAAGCCAAACTCTACGAGGGCAACCGCGATGCGTTGGCGGAAGTTGAATTGATGGACGTACCTACGAGCATCTCGGACGTATTGGCCGATGAACGGAGTCCGGTGACTCAAACGGTAGGTTCGTATGGCAAACGTTCAGGCGAAGGTGGTATCGCAGTGCATCATGGTCATGGGCCCCGTACGGATGCCAAAGACGCGGATGTCCTGAAGTTCTTTCGAGCGGTCGATCAGGGGATTCTGAAACATCACTCTCGCACGACCGCATTGCCGTTGATGTTGGTCGCACTCGCAGAGACCCAAGCTGAGTTTCGCCGGATCAGCGACAACCCATTCTTGCTTGCCGGAGGAATCAAGGTCGATCCCGAATCGCTCGACGCAAATGAACTGCGAGAGCGGGCTTGGAAAGCGGTCGAACCGACGTACTTGGAACGACTGGCGAGCATGACGGAGAAGTTTGGGGCGGCACGTTCTCGCGACGCTGGATCAGGCGATCTTTCGGATGTCGCGAGGGCAGCCGTTGCGGATAAAGTGGCAACGCTCATGTTGGAGGCGGATCGCGTCATCCCAGGAGTACTTGACCGAACGACAGGAGCAATTAACTCGCCCGACGCGACAACTCCCCACGTTGACGACATGCTTGATGATCTTGCCGAGTTGGTGCTCTCCAAAGGCGGCGAAGTCATCATCGTTCCGAAAGACCGCATGCCAACGGAATCGGGCTTGGCGGCGATTTATCGATTTTAACAGACTCGATTATGTGTTGGCTCTGCGTTGGCCCCCAATCCTACAGCGAGTTTGAACACTCCTGCGACTCTCGAAGGCATCGAAGAGTTTTTCAAGGCGTGGATGCTAGTTGTGCAAGTCAACTAACACGAGGTGTCCGACGAACGGTCGCCGGCCCACGCGAACGGCCAAACCTGCCGACTAAGTTCTTTCAACACATAGTCATCGCATTTAGAAATGGAAATTGGAATGTCCAAAAATACCATCAAACCCATTCGACGCATTCTTTTTCCTACGGACTTTTCGCCAGCCGCAAACGCGGCTTTCGGGTACGCGGAGCGTCTTGCTGCCAGTACCGGCGCAGGGATACTCGTTCTACATGTGCCACAAGACTCGGCAACGGTCGGCCCCTTGAACAACGTAGCCGGCGAAAAGAGACGTCAGCTGCAGGCCGTTCGGTCACAGCTGCCCGACGTTGATATCGAACGCATCTTTTACGCCGGGGCGCCAGGAGAAGTCATTTGTTGGATCGCTCAGGAGTATCGGTGCGACCAGATTGTGATGGGAACGCATGGACGCACCGGCTTGATTAATTTGCTGATGGGCAGCGTCGCCGAACACGTGGTCCGCCACGCGCGGTGTCCTGTGCTGACCGTTCCCAGCCGGCCCCGTGGTGAAGCCCCCTTGAAGGATCCCGCCATCGACTTCCCGCCACCAATGATACAGCCTTTGTAGGAACTTGAACCCATGCGACAGCACCCAACGCAATCCTCTGACAACAGCCCGCGATACCCAGGAATGCAACGATGAGCTCACGCGATAAATCCGGCGTCCAAACGAAACTTGACCCGGCGGAGCTGAGCGATTGGTACGAATCTCTCGACAGTGTGGCGGCGCGATACGATTCGGATTGCGTTGTTGAATTGCTGCATGCTTTACGAATGCGAGCGGCACATCTGTTACCGGAACTTCCACCCGTGACGGCGACCCCCTATCAAAACACGATCCCCAGTCATCGACAGCCCGTTTATCCCGGCGATCTACAGATCGAGAAACGCATCCGCAATCTCATCCGCTGGAATGCGATGGCAATGGTCGTTCGCGGGAACCAGGAGTTTCCCGGGATCGGCGGTCATCTTGCGTCGTATGCCTCGATTGCGACCTTGTTTGAAGTGGGCTTCAACCACTTCTTCCACGCGTCGACAGACGAGCATCCTGGCGATTTTGTGTACTTTCAAGGTCACTCCTCGCCAGGTATTTATTCCCGTGCGTTTTTGGAAGGGCGATTGCAGGAATCCGATCTCCAGCGGTTTCGTCGCGAGACGCCACGAGAAACAGGACTTTCGTCTTACCCACATCCGTGGCTGATGCCGGAGTTCTGGCAGTTCCCCACCGTCTCGATGGGCCTGGGGCCGTTGATGGCGATTTATCAAGCGAGGTTTCTAAATTACCTGACGAATCGGGGCATCATCAATGCTTCGCAGTCACGTGTGTGGTGTTTCATGGGCGATGGCGAGAGCGATGAACCAGAATCGTTGGGCGCGTTGTCGCTGGCCGGACGCGAGCATCTGGACAACTTGACTTTCGTTATCGACTGCAATTTGCAACGACTCGATGGTCCGGTGCGTGGCAACGGGAAAATTATCCAGGAACTTGAAGGTGTATTCACTGGTGCGGGTTGGAGCGCCATCAAAGTGATCTGGAGCAGCGACTGGGACGAGCTGTTCGCAGCAGACACCGACGGATTGTTGGCAAGACGCATGAACGAAGCCGTTGATGGGGAGTTCCAGAAGTATGCCGTTGAATCCGGTGCCTACATTCGCGAGCATTTCTTCGGCACGTCGCCTGAATTGCAAGCGTTGGTATCGCATCTTTCAGATGAACAGATTCGACGATTGGGACGCGGTGGTCATGATCCGAAGAAAGTGTACGCGGCTTACAAGACCGCGACGGAGTACAAGCAAGGGCCGTCGGTGATTCTTGCCAAGACAATTAAAGGCTACGGGCTCGGTACAGCTGGCGAGGCGAGCAACGTTTCACACCAGCAACACGAATTAAACCCCGAACAGTTGCAAGTATTCGGCAAACGATTTGAAATTCCGCTCAGCGATGACGAAATCGCGCAAATGGCATTCTGCCGTCCCGACGAATCGAGCAGTGAAATCGCGTATTTGAAATCTCGCAGAAAACAATTGGGCGGTTTCCTGCCGGCCAGAAAGACGACCACTGCGAAACTGAGCATCCCCAGCCTGGACGATTTTGGCAGGCTGCTTCAAGGTACGAAAGATCGTCAAGCCGCGTCGACAATGATGATCGGCAGGATTTTGGCTCAGTTGTTGAAAGACAAAGACATCGGCAAATACATTGTGCCGATCATCCCTGATGAAGCACGCACATTCGGATTGAATTCGCTGTTCGCCACCTACGGAATCTATTCCAGCAAAGGCCAACTCTACGAACCGGTCGACGCTGATCAGTTGATGTACTATCGCGAAGCCAAAGATGGACAGGTATTGCAAGAGGGGATTACGGAAGCCGGTGCGATGTCAAGTTTTATCGCAGCGGGGACAAGTCATGCGCACCTGCAGACACCGTTGATCCCGTTCTATCTGTATTATTCGATGTTCGGTTTCCAGCGGGTCGGTGATTTCATCTGGGCTGCGGCCGATTCTCGCGTGAAGGGATTTTTGATTGGGGCGACGTCAGGGAGAACGACGTTGCAAGGCGAAGGGTTGCAGCACTGCGATGGCCATAGCCCGCTGGTTGCGACGACGATCCCAACGCTTCAATCTTACGATCCTGCGTATGGGTATGAACTAGCCGTCATCATTCAAGACGGATTGCGACGGATGTATGTCGAAAACGAGGAGATCTTTTACTACATCACCGGATACAACGAGCTTTATTCGATGCCGGACATGCCTGACGGAGCGGAAACCGGAATTCTCAAGGGCATGTATCGACTTCGCAGCGTCACGCCGGAACAAACGCCCCGTGCCGCGCGGCCGCAGTTGTTCGGCAGCGGATCTCTGCTGCCGGAGGTCTTGCGGGCACAAGAAATTCTCGCTGAACAATACGAATTGGGAAGCGATGTATGGAGCGTGACCAGCTATTGCCAGTTGCGACGCAATGCACAAGCAGCCGACCGCTTCAACGACTTGCACCCCGGGGAACTGAAACGCCGCAGTTATTTAGAAGAGGCCTTGGAAAACGTGAGCGATCCGATCATTGCCGTTACGGACTACATTAAGCTGGTTCCGGATCAAATTCGCCAGTGGGTTCCGGGTCGGTATGTGACACTCGGCACCGATGGTTTCGGTCGCAGTGACACACGAAAAGGTCTTCGACGTCACTTCGCTGTAGACGCCGAACACATCGTTTATGCGACCCTTCAGGCTCTTCCCGACTCGTCCGGATTCGCCAACGATCAACTGATTGAAGCGATGCGTCATCTCGACATTGATCCCGAAAGTATGGACCCCGCAATCGCGTGAATCAAACTCTTTTTTGCTGAAACCAAATGAACATGACTCCGACGACAGCGGCCCAACAGATGCCGGAGCACTGTTTGCTGGTGCGGATGGTTAAACGTGTGTCTCGGCCTGGTGGTTCCTGGTGCGAGCGCGCAGTGTGCCAAGCGAGTTAACAATCGGCAGTTTCGCGACGAGCGAGGGAGAGGAACCTGCCGAGTTGGTCGATTGGATCAATCGACAACGTGACAGTCATTGTTATCCATCGAAGAACTTTCTGATCGCATGCAACGTTGCGGCGCGACCCGCACGGCCCCAGGATGTCATCAGCGGAATCTCCTTCGGACAGACCGCTTGGCAGTTCCCCGCCTTGCCACAATTTTGGATGCCACCCGGTGCGATCATCGCTTCGATACGATCAGAAGCCGACATTCGACCGGTGGGATGCGAGTTCATGAGTACGCTTTGACTCATCGCAGCCGCACCGATGAATTGACGGTCATACTCAGCGTCTCGACGGCGTTTGAAATCCTCGTCGCATTCGCCATCCGCTTGCTTGACCTCGACCCGGGTGTACTGCGGGCATGCTTCCAGGCAGCAACCACAGCTCATGCACTGACTCAGCGGATACGCCATGCTTTGCTCCTGCTGCGATTGCAGCGGCCCCGGTCCCATGTCGTAGTATCCGTCGACGGGAATCCAACACTTCAACTTCTCAAGTGCTCGAAACAACCGCTGTCGATCCACGAACAAATCTCGAATCACGGGGAATTTGCTCATCGGACGAAGTTCAACGTGCGCCGGATTGTCTTTCAGCAAGTCGTCGATCAGCGCTGAACATGCTTGTCGGACACGGCCATTGATCACCATTGTGCAAGAACCGCACACCTCCTCAAGACAGTTCGCATCATACGCAACCGGGGTCGTTTTCATTCCTTCGATCGTCGTCGGGTTGGCGGCGATACGCTGCAAGACGCTGGTGACATTCATACTCGGCTCGCGACGAACCTGGAACGTCTGCCAGTAACTCGGCCTGTCAGGGTGGTCCTGACGCAGGACACGCACCGTCAACTTCGGTTCATTCATCGGACACTCCTGTTTTCGGCCCGTCATTTGCAACATGCATCCTGAACCCAAGGTCCGGCATCGGACACAATCTGGAGACATGAACGATGAGCAATCCGCGTACCGTATACGAAATACTGCAGTTGCTTGAAAAGTACCACGGCCAGCGTCGTGCCACCTATAGCCGGCTCGCCGGCGACGCGACCGATGCGATGGCTCAGATACTGCTGGAACACTTAGTCGTGCTTGAAGATCATTCGCTGAAGGTGGTTCAAGGCGAAATGCAGCAGCTTGATCCAAAGCACGCGACATACCTGACTTCGGGGCCGGTTTTGAGCCAAGAAGTCACGCACGCGGGCGACTGCCACTGTGCGGGCGATCCCACGTTCCAGGAATCTCTCGCTTGTGCATTGGAGTCGGATCACTTACTCGATCAATTGCTTCATCGATTGGAAGGATGCAGTGCCGCCCCATCGGTCTTGGGCTTGGCGAAGCGGTTGCGTGATCTGGAAGAAACGAAGGGTCGTCAAATCGCCAACTTCACACGAATGGACTGACCAAACATTTCCCGTCACCCAATCGGCGAGGGTCGATTTAATATCCAACGTTGTCATGCCTTGCTCCTTTTCCCTCTCGGAAGATTATCGTTAAAAGTACCAAAGAATCTTCGACACCATTGATCGTGTGAGGAACACCGCCAGGCAAGAAAGTCCATTGATTCGACTTGAGCGAATGCGTTTCACCATAGGCAGTCAGGGCAACACAGCCTTTCAGGCATTGGATCGTGATCGGACCGGGGACATGGTGGTTGTGGCAGACTTCGCAGTCCTTGCGAACCGCCATCCGGATCGCCTCGAATGATTCGTTCTTCACCAAAACGAATGTCTCAGCTTCCGGCAACAACTCGTCCGGCGACTGGAGATTTGCGGCCACGCCAGCGGCCGCGTGTGGGATCGACATGAGAATTGCCTTTCATCACGATTGGGTTCGGAATATTCATATGATTGCACGCAAAATGCGTGCCGTCTTCGGAGGCAGGAACCGCTGGATGCCTGCGGTAACGAAAGTCGGCAAGACTGTCGCCCTCATGCAGGCAAATCCAACCGATTAAGACAACGCTGGTTGACGCTCAGGAAACAAAAGGTGACGCTTGAGCATCGGCGGCAATTAACGGTTGCCAGAACGTTGGATTCCAGTTCCAGTTTGCGGTCGCAATGTGACCGGCAAACGGGATGCAGGCATCATGATCAACTTTTTTTCCGGTACACCGTTTGCGGGCTCTTCGGGCACCCGAGGCCGCGGGAACGGCGACGCCCGAACTCTTCGTTCCGCGAAGGTCGAAACCGATGTCGAAACAAAAATTGAAAGTCAAACTCATCCGGGCCTACGAGACCATTCCTCGCGACAATGGCCACTACCGGGTTTTGGTGGATCGGTTGTGGCCGCGCGGTGTCAAGAAAGAGGATCTTGATGTTGATGTCTGGATGAAGGAGGTGTCGCCGAGTACCGAACTTCGCAAATGGTTCGACCATGATCCCGAACGGTGGGATGAGTTTCGCACGCGATACTTCAAAGAGCTGGACGAAGTCAGAGTCCAAGTGTTAGAGATGCTTGAGTCTGCCGGCAAGCGAACGATATTGTTGATCTATGGCGCGAAGGACGACGAGCACAATCAAGCAGTCGCGCTGAAAGAGTGGATCGAAAACCATTTGTCCAAATAGATAGCCTGCCCGTCAAAAGCTGGACGTCGATATTGTTGCCGAGACAATCAGTTGCGGGCAGATGGAGGAGAATTGCACGGACAACTTGCCGATGGCCTGCGGGCGATCTTCTTAGGCTATGGGGTCCAAGACGAAGCGGGTACCCGTGCAATCCTAGCAAGGGCAAAAGTCGAGATTGCGTTGGAGTGCGGTTGTGCTTTGAACTGAACAAGTGAGGTCAGGAGAATCACCATGTTTCGGCTAGTCCAAGTTCTGTTGGATGGATCGTCGTTCGCCAAGCATGCGTTGCCGCTAGCGGTTGGCATCGCGCGGCGAGACGGGGCGACACTTCATGTCGTTCGCGTGTATGTACCGATCGCAGACATCGATCTTTATAAACAAGGTGATTTGTTTGCAAATCTGGATCGGGAATTGATGGAACACGCGGGCAACAATCTCGATGCGGTCGTCGCGAGTATTGCGGAAACCACGGGCTTGCACGCGACGGCTGTGCAGCTCAAAGGGCCGGTCGTCGACATGATTGCCCGGCACGCCTCCACAAGCGGTGCCGATTTGTTGATCATGACAACACAAGGGCGCGGTCCGCTATCGCGATTTTGGTTCGGCAGCGTCGCCGACTCACTCGTCCGACAAACGTCGATACCGATCTTAGTCATACGTCCGCAAGAAAATGCTCCCGACATTGCCCAGCCGCCGTCCGTCCGGCACGTGCTGATCCCGCTGGATGGGTCGGCACTCGCCGAGCAAGCACTGGAACCCGCGCTGACCCTTGGGAACGCTGACAATAGCGAATTCACGCTGCTGCGTGTCGTCCCGACGACGCTCTCTGACCATGATCCGATCAGCGGGCGGGTGAAAATGGGGTTAGGAACATCGTGGCATCAACAACTGCACGACTTAAGACGCCAGCTCGAAGCCGAAGCGCAGGACTATCTCGATCAGCTTGCGGGGCGGCTGCGGGCGCAATCGTTGAATGTACGGACTCGCTTGATTGCACATGAACAAACGGCGACAGCGATCCTCGACACTGCGTCAAGTCTTAGCGTTGGCGCCATCGCCCTGACGCCCCGTGGCCAAGGGGGCCTCAAGCGGCTGTTGCTCGGAAGTGTCGCCGACAAGGTGATACGCGGTGCCTCTATGCCGGTGCTGATCTGCCCACCGGTTGACGAATCAAAAGCGTTCGGAGATCGGGCGAAATCTCGAGGCTAACTCGTTCAGGTGCAGTTGACTTAGCGTGCACATGCTCGGCTGGTTTTAGAATCACACGTCGTGTTAGCGCTGAGTTTCCACTACAGAACGTTTATGCGGAACGAAATGTGCACACCTGCCTTAGACGGAACACAAGTCGCGAGCTCTTGTGTTCGGATTGGAGGTGATTGACCTCTGTCAGCTTCTGTTGTCGCGTCGCACTATTAGTTACCTGGCGGAGGAAACGCGTATTATGGCAATTGACCCGATTTGCAAGATGACCGTCGATGAAGCGACCGCGCGTAGCGCCGAGCGCGACGGGCAGACTTTCTTCTTTTGCAGCGAGCATTGTCGAGTGAAGTTTCTCGATGAAGGCTTGCCGGTCAAGACGCAGCACCACCAGCACGACCATACGCATTGTGAAGCGGCGCAAAACACTCAGAAGGCCGTCGCCGGTAAATACATCTGTCCGATGTGCGAGGGCGTCGCGAGCGAAGTGCCGGACAATTGCCCAAAGTGCGGCATGGCCCTGGAACTGGCAAAGCCAACCATTGGCGGTCGGAAAACAATCTACACCTGCCCAATGCATCCGGAGATCGAGCAAGAGACGCCGGGAAGCTGCCCCAAGTGCGGCATGGACTTGGAGGCAAAGTACCTCGAAGCCGACGAAGAGGACGACTCGGAACTTCGCAGCATGACGCAGCGATTCTGGGTGGGCGTCGCCCTGAGCGTACCGGTATTTCTGTTGGCCATGCTGCCGATGGTTAGCGTACCGATCGACGTCTGGGTGGGGCGATCGGTTGATGTCTGGCTGCAACTGATCCTCAGCACGCCGGTCGTGTTGTGGGCGGGATGGCCATTCTTTGTGAGGGGTTTTCGGTCCATCGTGACATGGAATCTAAACATGTTCACGTTGATCGCGACCGGCGTCGCAGCGGCTTATCTCTACAGCCTGATCGCCGTGCTGCTTCCAGGCTTGCTCCCGGATGAATTGCAAGTCGACGGCTACGCCGAGGTTTACTTCGAGGCTGCGGCGGTCATCGTCACACTGGTGCTGCTCGGTCAAGTCTTGGAGTTGCGGGCCAGACGACGCACGGGCAGCGCGATCCGGGAATTGCTGTCCTTGGCTCCTCCGACTGCACGGGTGGTCCGAGACGGGGATGAAGTGGAAGTCGTTTTGGATGAAGTTCGAAGCGGCGATGTTCTACGAGTCCGCCCTGGTGAAAAAATTCCAGTGGATGGGAGGGTGACTGACGGGAACAGCAGCGTCGACGAGTCGATGATCACCGGTGAGTCCTTGCCGGTGCAGAAGCAAGTGGGCGATGAAATCATCGGCGGTACCGTCAATCAAACCGGATCGTTCCTGATGGAGGCTGAAAAGGTCGGCGAGGATACGGTGCTCTCGCAGATCGTGGGCATGGTCGCTGATGCACAGCGGAGTCGTGCGCCGATTCAGAAGATCGCCGACACCGTTTCGGGGTATTTCGTTCCCGCGGTGATCGTGATTGCGATTGTCACCTTCATCGTCTGGGCCGTGTTGCGACCGAAAGAACCTGCACTCGCTTGGGCTTTGGTCAACGCTGTCGCGGTGCTGATCATCGCCTGTCCCTGCACCTTGGGGCTGGCCACGCCGATTTCGATCATGGTCGGAGTCGGCCGTGGAGCACAAGAAGGGGTGCTGATCAAAGACGCGGAAGTCCTGGAAACGCTGGAAAAGATCGATACGATCGTCGTCGACAAGACCGGAACGCTCACCCAGGGACGACCAAAACTGACCGAGTGCATCGCAGTGGACTCCGATACCGAAGATGAACTGCTCCGCATGGCGGGGAGCCTGGAGCAGCAAAGCGAACATCCGCTGGCTCGTGCCATCGTCGAGGGTGCGCAGGCCCGAAATCTGGCACTCCCTGCTCCCCATGATTTCGATTCCATCACCGGAGGCGGCGTTCGCGGATCGATTGACGGGACAAAGGTCTTGATCGGCAATCGCCCGCTCCTGGAAGACAACGGCGTGAACAATGTGTCGGCACTCAATGAGCGGGCCGTCGGACTGCAACAGCAGGGTCGAACGGTCATGTTCGTGGCGGTCGATGGCGTGTTTGTCGGACTGATCGCCGTCTCCGATCCCCTCAAGGATTCGACACCCGAAGCGGTCAAAGCCCTGCACGGTCTTGGCCTGCGGATCATCATGCTCACCGGCGACAACGAGCATACAGCCAGAACGGTCGCTGAGCAGCTCGGCATCGACGAGTTTGAGGCGGGGGTCAGCCCGGAGGACAAGCACGAGCGAATCAAGGCGCTGAAGGCCGGCGGTCGCAAGGTAGCGATGGCCGGGGACGGCATCAATGACGCACCGGCGCTTGCCGCTGCCGATGTGGGCGTCGCCATGGGAACCGGCACGGACATTGCCATTGAGTCGTCGGGCGTGACTTTGGTCAAGGGCGACCTGCGAGGAATCGTCAAGGCGGTGACTCTGAGCCGACACACGATGCGAAACATACGACAAAACCTGTTCTTTGCCTTCATCTACAACGCGCTTGGCGTGCCGATAGCCGCGGGAGTTCTTTATCCTATTTTTGGCCTGCTGCTCAACCCGATGATCGCAGCCGCCGCGATGAGCTTCAGCAGCGTGTCGGTCATCGGCAATGCGCTGCGATTGAGAACGATTCGCCTATCGGCGGCCTAGGATCAACGGATGAGCTATCCACCCGGCTAGTGGTTTGAGCGCCTGGTCATTCTTGATGACTTCGCTTCTCGCTACGGTGAGCTCCTCGCTGACATGATTCCCTAGGTCGCAAAGGGCAACGCAAAGCTCATCGAACAGATCGCTAAGTGGCCTGGACGTCGTCCAACCCGGCCGCCGCGAAGATCGCCAGGGCTGCCATCGAAGTAAAGATCGCCAGCACGGCGCCGATGCCGAGCCACTGCGCGATGACTCCGAAAACGCCTCCGGCGAGCAGAATCAGACCGACCATCGAATTGCTGAGTGCGGTGTATGTTGCGCGGTTGTCGCGGTCCGCCATGTCGACCACGTGCACGGAACGCCCGAGCCGTACGCCTTGATGGGCGATCATGAGTACGAACAGCAGCGCCGGCAAAAATGACGCCTCTTGCAGTACGGTTGGCATCGCCAGGGCGACGACGGCAGCAACCGCGTTGGCCAGCGCGGCGAGCGTCGCCGCGAGCATCAACACGAGACGACTTGACCGGTCGGAGAAGCGGCCCCAGACGTAGGCGCTGCACAGACTCGCCGCCGCTGACGCGATCATGAAAGGCCCCAGCGTGCCGAGACCACTGGCTGCACGATCGCCGCTGAGTGCGATATAAAACGGCGGCGCCAATGCCGTTGACAGCAATAATGTACGCGTCACGATGAGACGGCGCAGCTGTGCGTCGCGACGCAGCAGGCCGAGCTGCTCGATGACTGCGGCCAGACCGTCAATGCTGCCTTCGGTCGCGCCGGGTTCTTCCCGAACTAATCCGAAGACAAACGCAGCCAGTAGCCAACAGCCGCCGCCGAGCACGACCATGCCGGCGACGACCGGCACCGTGAGTGGGATCCAGCCTATTGAATAGCCGAGCGCCAACAGCAGCGTCGCCAAGGCAGCGATGGTCCCCGTCGTGCCGCTGACCGAGCCACGCCGGCCCTTGTCCACGGTTTTTCCGAGCAAGTCCTTGTGGCTGATCGAGCACAGGCTGCGGCCGAGAGCGAAGATCGCGATCAGTGCGACCGCCACGATGCCAACCACGGTGCCGGAGAACATTTGTGCGAACCAGCCCATCAGGCCGAAGCTGATGATCGCTGCGCCCTGGACGACACAGCCGACCACGTAGACCGGCTTGCGGATGGAGAGCCGCCGAAGACGCGCCGAGATCGCCAGTTGCGGCAGCATCGCCAGTGATTCGCGCACCGGCACCAACAGACCGAGCGCCCAGGTCGGTGTGCCGACCGCGTCAAGCAACCAGGAGAGCACGAGCTTGGGGTCGGCCAGGCCTTCGCCGACTTTCGTGAGACTCAGCGACACGATGTGTACGCCGTAGTTGTGCGGCTGCGAGCGGCACGCAGATTCGGGTAAGTCGCGGCACACCTGCGCCAGTTCGTCGTCGTCGACGAGCAGTGCATGCAGGCGGGTGAAGCCGGTTATCTTTTCCATAGCTCGGTCCTGATCGGGGAATTTCCTGACTTGCTCAGTGGCTGGACTCGAAGCCAGCATACCGGATCCCCGTCAACTCGGCGTTTTCCCTCATTCAGCTTGTGGTGCCGTCGCTGCGGAACTGGTTCATGTGGTTGTAAGCGCACCCTTGCGCTATGACCTTCACACGTGCTGCCGATTCGGTACGCAACAGGCGATACGTCTCTGGATCATCCAATCCACCCACGACGACTTTCAAGTCCAGATCGTGAAGTCGCAAAGCTTCTGCGACATCCGACATGAGGATCATGTAGGGGATTTGAACTGCGTCAGCTTCTTGATCAACGCAGCCTCGACCGCTCCGTAGCGCGTCACGATCACGTGGCCCTCGGTATTGACGGGCAACTGGCACTTCCTTCACGACTCCGCCTCCTCTTTTCCTGCCAGACACTGTCCATTGCGCTGCACATCGCTCACAATGGACGACGTAGCACGTGCCACGCTATGCACTCGATTGTTTCACCAGTGGCGGAAAGAGGGAGCATCCAGATGACGAATGATCCATTCGGTATTGCGGCAACTTTGACAACCGCCACGACAACTGCACGTTACGTGAGCCTGACAATGCTGGCCGACAAGACCGGCGCAGATGTGACGCGACTTCCCCACACCGTCAAGATCCTGCTGGAGAATATCGCTCGGCGTGCGGGGGGCAGGGATGTGTCGCCGGCTGACGTGGAAGCACTCGCTCGTTGGCCCGATGGCCCCGCTGCGTCGATCGCGTTCATGCCGGCTCGAGTCCTGATGCAGGATTTTACCGGTGTTCCCGCCGTGGTGGACCTCGCGGCCATGAGAAGCGCGGTCGCCAGAGCCGGCGGTGACCCACAGAGCGTCAATCCCTTTGTTCCGGTCGACCTGGTCATTGATCACTCCGTCCAAGTCGACCGATTCGGCAGCCCCGATGCCTACGCCACCAATCTGAGTTGGGAGTACCGCCGCAATCGCGAACGCTACGCTTTGCTGAACTGGGCACAGCAGGCCTTTGACGGCTTCCGCGTGGTGCCTCCCGGAATGGGGATCTGTCATCAGGTCAATCTCGAACATCTGGGCCGCGTCGTGATCGAGCGTGACGGCTGGGCGTTTCCCGATACCTTGGTGGGAACCGATTCACACACACCGATGATCAACGGCCTCGGTGTATTGGGTTGGGGGGTCGGCGGGATCGAGGCCGAAGCGGCGATGCTGGGGCAGCCGATGTTTCTGCCGAAACCTGTCGTGCTCGGGGTCCGGACGCGCGGCACACTGCCGCCCGGAACAACCGCGACCGATCTCGTGCTGACGCTCGCTCAAATCCTCCGGGCGCACGGTGTGGTGGGTAAGTTTGTCGAGTTTTTTGGGCCGGGACTGAGTTCATTGAGCATCGCAGACCGTGCCACGTTGTCCAACATGTCGCCGGAGTTCGGCGCAACGGCCACGCTGTTTCCGGTCGATTCGAACACGCTGGAATACCTGCGTCTGACCGGTCGTGGCGACAATGTCGATCTGGTCGAGCGATACACGCGAGAGCAGGGATTGTTCCGGACCGATGACGCCGTCGAGCCGAACTTTAGCGAAGTCCTCGACCTTGACTTGAGCCAAGTTGAACCGAGTGTTGCCGGGCCAAAACGGCCTCAGGACCGTGTCTCACTAGCGGGCGTGACCGAGTCGTTTCACTCCATCCTTGACGGTAAGGCGGCCGAGGCAAGTCGGCAAGAACTCGCTCGGTTCAAGGACGAAGGCTGTTCGGAGGCCGGCCGGTTTCTCAAAGCATCCAAAGAGAATTTGGAGGAGCCCAGCGCCGCGGCATCGGTCCGGGATGGCTCGGTTGTCATCGCTGCGATCACCAGTTGCACGAACACGTCGAACCCGTCGGTCATGATCGCCGCCGGTTTGCTGGCTCGTAAAGCGGTCGAAGCCGGCTTGCAAAGCCGGCCCTGGGTGAAGACTTCATTGGCACCAGGCTCGCGCGTCGTCACACAATACCTGGATAAAGCGGGTCTGACGCCCTATCTCGAAAAGTTGGGTTTCAACCTGGTGGGGTATGGTTGCACGACTTGCATCGGCAACTCTGGTCCTCTGCCCAAAGAAATCGCCGAGGTGGTGACCACGAAGAAACTGTCGGTCGCTGCCGTGTTGTCGGGCAACCGAAACTACGAAGGCCGCATTCATGGGCATGTAAAAGCCAGTTACCTGGCTTCGCCACCACTCTGTGTCGCCTATGCGCTGGTCGGCACGGTCTTGTGTGACCTCAGCGTCGACCCGCTGGGAACCGACCAAGAAGGCAACGCCGTTTATTTAAGGGACATCTGGCCGACCGCCAAAGAAATTGAAACCTTGGTGGCCACGGCGGTGAGTTCTGAGCAATTTGATCTGGAATACGGTCGCATCTTCGAGGGTGATGACAAGTGGAAGAGTATGCCTGCGCCGACCGGCACGTTGTTCGAGTGGACCGAGGACTCCACCTACGTCCGCGAACCACCTTTTTTCCTCGACTTTGCTGACACTCCAGAGCCACCAACAGATATCCACCGGGCACGCGTGCTGGCGGTGCTAGGAGACACCATCACCACCGATCACATCTCTCCCGCCGGTGCCATTGCTGCCGATTCACCGGCGGGCGAATATCTGATCCGCCACGGTATTCCGATAAATGAATTCAATAGCTTCGGCTCGCGGCGTGGCAACCACGAAGTCATGATGCGTGGGACGTTCGGCAACATTCGCCTCCGCAATGCGATGGTTCCCGGCATTGAGGGTCCCTGGACGATTCACACGCCTAGCGGGGACAAGATGCCCATCTACGACGCCGCGATGCGATATTTGCAGGAAAGCACACCGCTGGTGGTCATTGCAGGAAAAGAATACGGCTCGGGCAGTTCGCGCGATTGGGCGGCCAAGGGTGCGGCGCTGCTGGGTATCAAGGCGATCATTGCAGAGAGCTACGAACGCATCCACCGCAGCAACCTTGTCTGCATGGGTGTCCTACCCTTGCAATTCAAGGCTGGCCAGTCGGCACAATCGCTGGGCTTACGCGGCGATGAAACCTACACCATCACCGGCATCGGAAATGGGATAGAGCCGCAGCAAACGGTCAGCGTTTCAGTCGTTCGGCCAGATGGCTCTCAATTGACCTTCGATACCATGGTGAGAATCGACGCACCTGCCGAGGTCGAGTACTTTGTGAACGGCGGCATCCTGGAAATGGTTCTAAGGCAATTGCTGCCACCTACAGCACGGGGCTGAATAACCTCGCCAACACCGTTCCAATTCGTACGTACCAAGGTCGCAAACGGCTTCGGCGGGGATCGGCCCGCACCGAATCTTTGAAGTCCTGCTGCAACATCTCGGCGACTTGTCGAATCAGCTTTGGCTCATCCGCCGCCAGCATCAACTCGAAATTGAGGTACAGCGAACGGTTGTCCAGGTTGGTTGATCCGATCAGAACAAGCTGATCGTCCACCAGTACACACTTCTGATGGAGAAAACCATCCTTGTATCGATAGACGGGAATTCCGATCGACTCGAACAGTTCCTCGTAATAGAAACCGGCGAGGTGGGCGAGCCATTGGTCAGTTTGAGTTGGCACGATGATCCGCACATCGATGCCTCGGGCCAGTGCCATCGATAAAGCGTTGATGCAGGTTTCATCGGGTACAAAATACGGCGTGCTGATCCAAAGCCGGTGTTTGCTGCAACCGGCTGCTGCCGCGAACATCATCGTTGCACGGTCGAGTTGGTCGGTGGGACCGGTCGCAAAGCCGCTCGCCGACCCGCTGGTGTGTTCGGGTGGGGAAGCGGTGGTCGCCTCGTCCGCTACGTCGGTCGTCTCTCGCTGATTTGAGTCATTAACCCAAACCGCTTCGGGCAAATCCGAACGCGTGGCCCAATAATAGTCTTTCGCAAACACCGCTTGCACTGTCTGCGCAACAGGTCCGTCGACAAAAAGCCCGGTGTCACGCCATCGCGTTGTCCAGTCAACACGCCCCAGATATTCGTCACCAACATTCAGGCCGCCGACGATCGTGCGCCGGCCATCGACCACTAACGACTTACGATGATTGCGGAAGTTCAATTGGAATCGGTTGATCCAACCTTGCCGAGTATTGAAAGCATGAACGTCGACACCGCCGTCTCGAAGTTTTTGCAGGTATCGAGCTGAAAGCGTCACGGAGCCGATCTCGTCGTACAGCAATCGGACGGCGCATCCGGCGCGAGCTCGCTCGCACAAGGCGTCGGCGAACTGATTCCCAAGTTCGTCATCGCGGATGATGTAGAATTGAGCATAAACGTACCGCTGGGCCGAAGCGATCTGCTGCAAAAGTCGTTCAAAAAACGGACCACCGTCAATCAGCAACTCGAAACGGTTGCCGTGGCTCACCGGAGCGCCGAGGATATCGGCAAGGCCGCCCAACACAGACTCGGTCGATGAAATCGCGGCAATCTTACCCTTGTACAACGCCCGCCGAGCGGCTTCGACTGAATCTTTGTGCTGTTGTTCGACAACACGAATGGCTTCCCGGTAGCCCGCAAACCGGTTTCGACCAAACACCCAGTACAACGGCAGAACCAAAATCGGCAACGCGACGAGCCCGACGGCCCATGCCACGGCGCCCTGCGATGTGCGTACCTTATTGATGGCGTGCCATGCCGAGACCAACCCGCCCAATTCGAGTGCGGTCAAAACAGTCGGAACAACGACACTCCACGAGTTTGATACTTCATCCAAAATGTCGATCATTTGGGCCTTCCGTACTTCGTTAATCGCCAACTTCATATTTCAGGAGTAGACGTGCCGACGATCGCCGATTCATTCTACCGGTCTTAAAAAGAATTCAGCAGGTCTACGGTCAATTCCTGCAACGAGGTGAGTTGGCGATCGGCGATGACGAAGTGGTTTTGATTTGCGGCGGCCGTTTCGGGAATCACGATCGTTTTCATCTGAGCTGCTTTGGCGGCCAGTAGCCCAATAAACGAGTCCTCCAACGCAAGACACCGCTGGGGCTGGACGCCCAGTGCGTCACCGGCGTTCAGGTAAACTTCGGGATGAGGCTTCGAGTACCGTAATTGAGCACCTGATACGATCACTTCGAAAACGTCATTCAGATCGAGCGCATCGATCGTCGCCTGGATCAACGTCATCGGTGACGACGAAGCGACTGCGAGTTTCAATCCTGCCTGTTGGCAAACGTCAATCGCCTGGTTCAATCCAGGCATCGCGGGCTTGTGCGCTCGCACTCGTTCAATCACACGGTCGACGATTCGGTCGCAGACGACTTCGCGGCTGACCGAATCCCAAGGCGACCTTTCGTAGCACCTTTGGACAAGCTCATCGACTCGCATTCCTGTCGTGTCGATCGTGTCTTGGCGGGTAATGGTGACGCCAAGCGGGGGAAAGACCGCCAATTGGGCATCTTGCCAATAGGGCTGCGAGTCAATCATCAAACCGTCCATGTCAAACACTGCTGCTTCAATCATCATGCGTTGCACTTTTCGTTAGGCGTTTCTTTATCGTGCCCTGGCACCGTTCTTTCTCCGAAACGCAACATTGGTCCCGCAACGGCTCGGCGATCCTTGGCTTGGCATTGGTGCGATGGCTTCTCATCGTCACTCAGCGCCAATGGTCTTGATGGGTCCACCCACTAAAATCGGTTCACCAGCACGACTTTTCCGTGGTCGACGCCTGCTTCGACGCGGCGATGCGCATCGGCGGCCTGGTTCATTGAAAACACACTGTCGATCGTTACCTTCAGTTTACCGAGTTCGTAGAGTTCGATTAGCTCACGGAGATCAGCGGCCGAAGGTTTGGCCAGCATCACGGTCCCGGACTTCGACAATGGCCACGTCACGACTGTCATGAACATCTCGATCGCATTGGGTTCGGTTGAAACATAGCGCCCGCCTTCGGAAAGCACACGACGTGCGTCCAGATAACCAGATTTCCCTGCGACGTCGAAAATCAGATCCCACTGTTCACCTAAGTTGGTGTAATCAACTTCGGAGTAGTCGTAGAAACGATCCGCGCCGAGGTCGATGCAGAAATCCTCATTGGAACCACTGGCAATCGCGGTGACGTGTGCTTCGTAGCGTTTCGCAATTTGAATGGCGAAAGCTCCCACGCCACCACTCGCTCCGTTGATGAGCACCCGTTTTCCGGGAGCGATCTGCCCATGATCACGAAGTGACTGGAGCGCGGTCGTCCCTGCCAGTGGGATCGCGGCCGCTTCCTGCATCGGCATCGTGTCAGGGATTTTTGCTGCCACATCAATCGGGCAAACAACAAACTCGGCACAAGCTCCCCCACGAAGGTGGTTGAGATACGCCATCACTCGATCACCGGGCTTGAAGGGAGCATCCGGATCACAATCCACGATCTGACCGGCAACGTCGTATCCGGGAACTCTAGGAAACCCGAACAATAGCAACCCTTTCAACTCGCCCCTGCGAAGCCGGTAGTCGATCGGATTCACGCTCGACGCCTCCACATGAATCAGAAGCTGGCCTGGCAGTCGTCGCGGAACCTCAACCACCCCCGTGCGCAGAACGCTGGCGCCGCCGTAGTTGTCGAAGACGACCGCATGCATCAGTTTGAGTGGTTTGATTGTCGCGAAGTTGTATTGGCGTGTAGTTTGTTTGCGTTGTTCGGTTTGCATGTTCATTTCATTGACATCAGTTTGAAAGAAACAAGGTCGACACTTCGCCGACGCTTACTGCACAACCGCATGCAAACGCTGGACCAAGCAAGTTCGACATTAACTCGCACGTTAGCCTGTTGGCCGGGTCGGATTCTCGTGTTGCTCCAGCCGCCTACCACCTCGGCCCTACGAAAGCGACACGGAAGTACCAATCTACCGCGAAAAGTGTCTCCTGGAGTTGACGCTTCAAGCCGCAGGTTGACGCTGTCGATCGGTCGATGCACACCGAATCCTTCTGTTGCTGGGCAGCTTGCGTCATTCTCGCCCCCAACCACTGATTGGAACGGAACCTGCATTGATGGGATGACGTTCAGCGGCGTCAGCAACGGGCGACCCGCAACCGATATCCCGGATCGAAATGAGGAAACAAATCATGAGCATGGCAACCGCAACGGAACTCGAGACTCGGATCGACATCCCCCTGTGTTCGCGTGAACCGATGATCGACCTGTTAAATCAGCAGCTTGCCGACACGTTCGACCTGTACTCGCAGATCAAGCAGGCTCACTGGAACGTGAAAGGAATGAAGTTCATGTCATTGCACGTGCTGTTCGACGATCTAGCCGCCAACTTTGATCGTTACGCAGATGACATCGCCGAGCGGGCGACTGCGTTGGGCGGCTTGGCACGCGGTACCGCAAGACTGGCGGCAACGAACTCGCAGATTGATGAACTGCCGATCGAGATGACCGATGGCAAGGAATTTGTCGTTGCGATGGCGGATCGATTCGCTGCGTACGGCGCGTCGTCACGTGCCGCCATCAAACGAGCCGAAGACGAAAACGATGCGGTCACCGCGGATTTGTTTACCGAGATCACTCGTGAAGTCAACAAGAGTCTTTACTTCCTCGAATCGCACCTTCAGGGATAGTTTTAATTCGATCCCAGCGGTCAGCCTCGCCTTTTTTTATCGTTGGAGCCAGTGAGTTCTGGAACGCCTCCGACAAACCCTTTCTTTGTCTCTTTTTCAAAAGTAGTAATCGTGTCCAGCGATCTGAATTCCGTCACGGTGACCATTCAAACGAACCATGGTCTGACCTTCACAGTGGCCGTTCCTGAAATCCCCGTCACCTCGACTGCTGATGCATCGAGCGTGCGAACTACCATTGTTCGCACGCCAGAATCGAAACAGGCAGTCAAAGCGGAGGCGGTCGGATGATGGAGTGGTTGCTCAACCACGAAGCCTTCCAAAAGTTCGGCGCGGATTGTCTGCGGCTGATCGTCGCTGTGATACTTGGAGGCTTGCTGGGGCTAGAGCGTCAATTGCGCGGTCAGTGGGCCGGCATTCGAACGCACATGATGGTCTCACTAGGTGCAGCCATCTTTACGATCGCGGCAATCACGACCACGCCGGATGACTCAAACGATGTCACACGCGTGATACAAGGGATTGCAGCGGGAATCGGCTTCCTAGGTGCGGGGACGATCCTAAAACTCAGCAACGAAGTGAAGATCAAGGGACTCACGACAGCCAGCTCGATTTGGTTGGCGGCTGCGTTGGGCACGGTGGCTGGGATGGGCGAGTACGCATTGGCCGCCGCCGCCGGATTGATCTCCATTATGGTTCTGGCGAGCCTTCGCCCCATCACCAAGGTGATTGGAAAAGAACACGTTACTGAAACAGAATCATCCGATGTTCGACAGTTTGAAAGTTGAATTGAAAGTCGACTACCCAGGGAAACCAGCATGCAACTACGAGTCATTGCCACCGATTATGACGGTACGATCGCCCAGGACGGAGTGCTTGATCCAGCCGTCCGCGAAGCAATCGCGGTCGCTCGAAAGCGCGGCGTGATGGTTGTGATCGTGACGGGGCGGATCCTTTCAGAGCTACGTCATGTCGCGGGTTGTTTGGACTTTGTCGACGGTGTCGTTGCTGAAAACGGGGCCGTCGTTGCGTTCCCAAATGGGCACATCAGCGTGCTCGGCAGCGCGCCACCTTTGTCCTTGATCTCGAAGCTGACGCATCGCGGTATTGATTTCAAAGTGGGACGCTGCGTGGTGGAAATGGATGCCGAGTATGCCGACGTTGCGATTGAGCTGATCCGCGAGTTGGAGCTACCGCTGGCGATCACTTTTAATCGCGGGCGGATGATGTTGCTGCCTGCGTCGATCAGCAAGTCGGTCGGCTTGCGTGAGTTGCTGGGGGCGCTTGGAGTCTCGGTTCACAATGCGGTCGGGATCGGCGATGCCGAAAACGATCACGAGTTAATCGCTTGTTGTGAACACGGCGTGGCTGTCGCCTGGGGGTCGGAACGGTTGAAGCAGGTGGCGGGGCATGTCATCGAGGGCCACGGGCCCGCAGCCGTTGGCGAGTACATCAAACGCATCTCAGCAGATATACGGTTGCCGCCAGAAACGATGACGCATCGCAAGCTGATCCTGGAGGAAATCGAGGGCAAGGCTCCGTTTGAAATCGCAATTCGTGGACGCAATGTCCTGGTGGCCGGTGATACAAAGAGCGGTAAATCATGGCTGGCGGGTTTGCTGGTCGAACAACAGATCCTGCAAGGCTATACGGTTTATGCGTTTGATCCAGAGGGCGACTACAGCAGCCTCGCTACGCTGCCGAATACGGTCGTGCTTGGCGCGGGGCGACTCTTGCCACACGGCGACGACTTGAAAATGTTATTGCAGCAGGGGTTGAGTGTGGTTTTGAATCTGTCGCACCTGGAACATCACCAAAAACGCGAATACATCCAACAGCACTTGCCCTTGGTGGCCCAGCACCGCCGTGAGCGCGGATTTCCACATCGCATCTTGCTCGACGAGTGCCATTATTTCTTGGACGGTACCGACGGCGTCGGATTGCTGGATTCGCAACTCGATGGCTATACGCTGGTAACCTACCTACCCTCGCTGTTGCCGGCCAACGTCTTGAAGCTGGTCGATGTGGTGGCCGTCACGCGGCTGGCCGAGCAGAAGGAAGTGGATGCGCTGAGAAACATGCTCGACGACACCACGTTCTCAAACGTCGACTCTCACGACTGGTACGATCAACTTGCAAATCTCGGGATCACCGAAGCAGCACTGTTGCCACCTACAGAAGAAGTCGCCGGAAGGCTCCGCCGCTTCGTCGTCGCACCTCGTTTGACCACGCATGTCCGTCACCGCACCAAGTATTTCGATATCCCGGTCCCCGAGGGACGCCAATTCGTCTTCACCGAAAATGGTCGACCTGTTGGCGAAACCGCGGCAACACTACGAGAGCTTTCGGCGGCGGCAAGTCGTACCACGCCAAGTGTTTTAGCGGGCCACAATCGGCATCACGACATTTCACGTTGGATCGCGAGCCTGTTCTGTGACCATGACCTTGCCAACGATGTCAGGCAGCTGGAGTCAAAACACAAGCGTGAAGTAGCGAAAGAATGCTTTGCCACCGACCTGGCAGAGATCATCGAACGACGATACGAATCAACTCACCAATAGAGGAAACCATGAATATCCGACACATCTTGCTCATGACTGATTTCTCAGAGATTGCCCGAAGCGCTTACGCCAGTGCAGTGAACGTTGCGTCAAAGCTCGATGCAATGATCCATTTAACGCACTTCACCGGCGTAGTGCCCAGCTTGTTGCCTCAGCGGGATCGAGACCAGCACTTTGAGAATCTCGCGCAAGCACTCTCCAGCGAAGCGTGTACGCATCCAAGCTTCGCAAGCGTTGATGTTACACCGCATCTGATACGCAAACGATGGACGCGATCGCGCCAGCGGGCACTCGAAGACGAACTCGAAATTGACCTGGTCGTTATTTCACCTACTGGTCGAACCGGGATTCCTCTCGCGTTGTTGGGAAGCTTCGCCGACCGTGTGATTCGGCACTCGTCCAAGCCGGTTCTGTTGTTTAGACCGCGCGGAAATGCGACAACGTTTGATCCTCAGTCCGTCTTGGTTCCGCACGATTTCTACGACCCTCCCACAGCCGTTCTCCCGGCGATGGGATTACTCTCCAAACACTTCGACAGCAGGTTTCGCTTCGTCCATGTCTATCAACCACCGACAAGCAACGACGATCACGTTCGCGGTTGGATCGAGAGTATCTCGCACAGCCGCGGAGCCGCAATGCCAACTGTCGAGGATCGCTTCGCGAAGCTGGCCCATGGCCCGCTGGCGGGTCTCGATGTCACATTGGAAACGTGCCAAGGAATCCCGGCGCTGCAAGCTGTTCAACGCGCGAACGATCTTCCCGCAGACCTTGTGCTGATCGGCAAATTCGATGGACTTGGCGGTGTGGCGCGACATGTCGTTCGTGAAGCCCCGTGTAGCGTTTTGACGGTACCCAAATCGTAGGGCAATGCCGCACTTTCTGGATTGAGCATCAAGTCAACTCCACTTTGCCAAGGATCGCATGTCAACCCATCTGGCAACTTTCGGCTCCCGCTCGGTGGGGAAAGAGAGTGTCCAGCCGTCTATCCGTTGGACGCAGGAAGATGTAATGTTATAACATCGACGCCGACCGTAACCGCTGAGACCCGTCATCAGGCAATGTTGAGCGATGTCTCTGCGGTCGACGGCGTCGAGTCTACGAAAGATCCCGCTTTCGTCACTGATTTCATTTTCGTCTAAGAATGTTACCGAGCGCACCCGTGAGTCAAAATCTTTCTGAATTGTCGTACGAATACATTCGAGAGAAGCTCGCAAGCGGGGAGTATCCGCCCGGAAAACAGTTGGTCAATCGAACGCTCGCAGAAGAAATCGGGGTCAGTGTGATTCCGGTTCGCGAGGCGATCAATCGGCTTTCCAGCGAGGGCTTGGTGGACCATGTTCCGGGTGCCGGTGCATATGTTCGCAAAACAAGTCGTCAGGATCTCAACAACATCTACGTCTTGCGCGATGCACTTGAGAGTTGCGCTGCGTCCGAAGCCGCCCAGTACATCACTGAGGATCAACTGGAAGAGCTCCAGTTCATCCTTGATCGAGCCGGAGAAACCGCCAAGCAGATATGTGATTCGCCCAAGGGGTACAGTACGAAACGTCAACTGGAGCGCTGGATGGATGACGAGCAGCAATTTCATGAACTGTTGATCGAGGCGTCGCGAAATCCGTTGCTTGCAAAAGTCATCAAAGACAACCGGGCCATCGCAATGGTCTTCGCGGCCCAACGTTATGATCCGCGATTGTTGACGGCGGAGGTCGCTCGGGAGACGTGCAAATCGAAAGCGGAACTGCTGAAGGCATTGCGAGACCGCGACCCGAAACGCGCACGGCAGTTGATGAGTGATCAAATCCAGCGCGGCCGAAAAACCGTCATGGACTTTCTGAACCAGCAAGGTCGAGAGCGGATCTAGATCCCCTTCGTGTAACGCGCAGGACGACTCAGCGCGTTGGTGTCGAGGCCTCAGCCGATTTCCCGACGGGGAAACGATCGGCGAGAACGCCTCCAGGCGAGGCACCATCAATCGCGGATGGAATTCGAGCTGCCGTTTGCAAATCATTCGGCCCGAGTGAGTTGCAGCCATTCCCCTCGGCTGTCAAGCGTGCTGCTGTCCCAGTCCAAGCCCCGTCCGAGGGACGGAACGCCATTGAAACGAAAAAAACTGGATTTTCAATGTTCCCTCCTCCACCTTGGCGTTATAACAGAAGATAACACGGCTCCCGATGCGAAATGTTCAGGAGGCATAGAACAACCATGCCTATCCGCCGGTCGCAATATTTCGAGGTTATCCGAAATGATCAAGATTCGCAGCGCAGACGAACGCGGTCATGCCGATCACGGCTGGCTCAAGACGTACCACACGTTTTCCTTCACTTCGTACCGAGATCGCGAGCAGATGGGCTTTCGCAGCCTGCGCGTGATGAACGAAGACCGCGTCGCAGCGGGAAAAGGCTTCGGTACTCATCAGCACGACAACATGGAAATCGTTTCGTATGTCCTGGAAGGTGCAATTGAACACAAGGATTCGATGGGCAATGGGGAAGTCCTCAAGCCAGGCGAATTTCAACGGATCAGCGCGGGGACTGGGATCTCGCACAGTGAATTCAATCCATCGTCCAGCGAGCCGATGCATTTCTACCAGATCTGGCTGATCCCATCCGAACGCGATCTCGAACCCAGCTATGAGCAAAAAACGTTTGAAAAGTCCCAGCGATTAAACGAATTGCAGCTCGTCGCTTCTCCCGATGGGCAGTCCGATTCGCTGACCATCCATACCGACGCAAAGATCTACCTGCTTGATTTGGACGGTACTCAAGCGGTCAAAATGCCCTTGGCAAACCAACGTCATGGTTGGGTCCAGGTGTTACGAGGTTCTGTGGAGTTGAACGGTGCATCGCTAGGGACAAGCGACGGCGCGGCAATCAGCGACGAAGATTCGATTGAGCTAAGCACGGATGGTACGGCCGAGTTGATGCTGTTCGATCTTGCCTAGTGAAATAACGCCACGTTGCGTACGAAACGCCGCGATATCCCGGGATTGCAGCTGCCTTCGCCAGTAGGTGTATGCCCAATGGTGTCCGCGCCCGCAGCGAGCGTCGCGACGTTAAAGTATCGCTGTCCCGCAGGCCGAGTGCCACACCGACAACGATGCCAGCGGCCGGCGGTTGCTGTCACGGAAATGAGAAAGATGCATCCTCACGTGAGGATGTACGAGCTAACTAAACGGAGGTTTGAGTGATGAAGATTTATGTTGTGTTTTACAGTCTGTACGGTCACGTGTTCAAAATGGCTGAGTCGATCGTCGAGGGGGCGGCGAGCGTGGACGGCGCGGACGTGAAATTGTTTCAGGTCGCCGAGACGTTACCCGATGACGTGCTCGAGAAGATGCACGCCAAGGACGCAAGGAAGGCGTTTGAGCACGTCCCGGTTATCGATGCCAAACAACTGGGTGATGCGGATGCCATTATCTTCGGCACACCGACACGCTTCGGAAACATGGCCGCTCAGATGCGAACGTTGCTCGATGCAACCGGTGGTCTTTGGAAGAACGGAGATTTGGTCGGAAAAGTCGGGAGCGTCTTTGCGTCGACTGCGACTCAGCACGGTGGTCAGGAAACGACGCTCACCAGCTTTCACACAACGCTGTTCCACCATGGCATGATCGTCGTCGGCGTTCCATATTCCTGCAAAGAGCTAAGCGAGATGGGCGAGATCAGCGGCGGAACTCCCTACGGAGCGACGACGCTGGCGAGCGATGATGGGGCGCGACAACCGAGCGACAACGAATTGGCAATCGCACGATTCCAAGGGAAACATGTTGCCGAAATCACCAAGAAGCTGGTCGGTTAACGCCGAATAAAGAGTTCGCGATTGGCAGCGTGCCGCCTGATCAGCCGCCGTGATCTCGTGGGCCCCATCGAGCCCCAATAGACACATGACTCCCCCGTCGACACGTTTCTTGTTGTCCGAACTATTTTTCTTTTGCGAAACGCCTGAGGCCGTCCGCGGGGCGCCGATGGCGGAAAGCGGGGGGCCTCGAGTTACTGACTCGCATCAATCAGATCAAGACGCGCGGTCTGCGGCTTGACTCCTGCTGCCCACTGCGACCGTCTGCGGTGGGGGCCTCCGTGCGGAAGTTCGCATCGGCGTCCTGACCAACGACAGGCCTGTTCCCGCGGGCCTGTTCTCGCCGCTCGCGTGATGCTGAGCTCCGAGAAAATGAAAAAAGATCTCACTTTTCCCTTGCCCTAAGAAATCTCATGTTATAACATGGCATAACACCCCACATCCGGTAGGCCACTCCGAATTCTTCTCTGGAGACTTGCGATGCGATCGAGCCCCCTCACGTTATTCCTTCTTTCTCTCTGCCTCGCCGCCGGTTGCGGCAGCCAGGGCGCACCGTCCCCCGCGCCTGGCGAGCTGGATCGATATCTGCAAGAGAACCCCGAAGCGGCAGCACGTGGCGGCCAAGAAGAACCGGCCGGCTTCGCCGGTCCGACCGACGCTCCCGGCTAGGACAACCCCTAGCACATTTTTCGTTTTTCCCCGTTTTGATTTACAGAGGTGTATCATGAATCTCAGGCGTAATCGCGGTTTCACGTTAGTTGAGTTGTTGGTGGTCATCGCCATCATCGGAATTTTGGTCGGCTTGCTACTGCCGGCCGTGCAAGCTGCCCGCGAGGCGGCTCGGCGAATGAGCTGCAGCAACAATTTCAAGCAGATCGGTTTGGCGTTCCACAACTACCACTCCGCCTACAAACAGTTGCCCGCGCAGGCGGGTGGCACGTCGCGAGTGCCCGGCTCGGGCTGGGGCGCCAACTACACACCGACCCCCAACGGTGGCGGAACGAATCTCAACCAACTCAGCGCGCTGGTCGGCATCACGCCATTCATCGAACAGCAGGCGCTTTGGGATCAGCTCAGCAACCCGTTTCGGGTCGCCTCGGGCGACTCCTACGCGGCAATGGGCCCGTTGCCTTGGATGCTATTGGCCGATCACGCTGCACAGGGCGAATACACTCCCTGGTTGACGAGTATCCCCACGTACCGTTGTCCAAGTGATCCGGGCGAGGGTCTCCCAGCGCAGGGGCGAACGAATTATGGCGTCTGTCTCGGCGACTCGCTCTATTTTCAATACCAAGGAATCACCGACCAGTACGGAAGGCCACATCCCAACGCTGTGAACGCGAAGAAAACGCAGCGTGGAATGTTTGCGCACGGCTATCTCAATCCCAAGTTCCGCGATGTCCTGGACGGGCTCTCCAACACGATCATGGCTGGCGAGTTCAGTACCGATTTGGGTGATCGAAGCGTCACCACGGCGGCAAAAGGAGGAGACAATGGAATGCATCTCGATCCGACCATCTGTTTCAATGGAACCGATCCAGACCGGCCCCGATTTTGGGCTCCGGGCACTCAAATCAATGGATCGGACGAGGAGAGGCGAGGCTTCAAATGGGCGTTCGGCTTGGCCCTGTTTTCCGGAATGACGACAATTCTTCCCCCCAACGCGCCGGTTTGTTATGACACATCCAACTCTGACATCTTCCGCTGGGGAATCTTTTCTCCCAGCAGTCGCCATCAGGGCGGCTGTCATGTTCTGATGGGTGACGGTGCGGTGATTTTTGTGACGGACTCGATCGAAGCCGGTGGAGGCCCGATGGTTTCTCACAATGGCAATGGCGCCACGTTGGCACCCGGTTCCGCCAGCCCCTATGGATTGTGGGGAGCATTGGGAACAAAGGGCAGCGGGGAAACGATTGAAACGCAACTCAATCAGTAGGCAATCAAAGGCGGGCTTTGGGCTACAAACTGCAATACCGGGTTTGCGCTACTCAGGAGTGTCGCGCTGCCCGGTTTCGCGTCCGTTCCCACGCCTTCTCCCCTGATGCGTCGTTCTCGTGGAGAGACGCTGTTAATCAACCACACAGAAACTTCGGTGATGAACATGACTCTCGGTCGTCTTCTTACCATTCCGGTCATCGCCCTACTACTCGTGGTGCCATTTGAGGCGCCGGCCGATGACGTTCTTTTCAGCACTTCGTTTGAACGTCCACAGGACGCAACGTTCCGGCAGATCACTCTGGGCTCGGTCGAGATCGAGGCGACAGGGACGGCAGGCATCACTTCACGGTTTGCCCGCAGCGGCGACCAGTGTCTGCACATGCTCGGCGACGCAAACAACACGGTCACCTTTTTACTTCCACCGGAATTGTCCGGCGTCAGGGGAATCCGCTTTTTTGCTGAGCGGTGGACGGCCAAAGGTCCGTTTGCATTCAAGGTCGAAGTCCAACAGGACGGGAAATGGCGCGATGTTGCACAACTGGACCGTGTCATCGACGTGGGCGCTCGATTCCGTTCACACATCCAACTTCCGATCACGGGCAATGCCAAAACCGAAGCCATTCGTTTCAGCGCCGAAGCGGCGTCCCAGTCGGGGCTGCTGATCGACGATCTGTCGTTGCATTCTTCGGTTCCCCAACGGCCAACGTCCATTCCGAGCGATGTGATGCCGAGCGAACCGCTGAAACTGATCAGCAGTCAGTCCCTGTTTGTGTCAGGCACAAACGACACGCACACGTTTCGAATCCCGGCCATTGCGACCGCAACCAATGGTGATCTGATCGCCGCTTGCGATGCCCGGCGGACCGGATCGGGCGACCTGCTTCCGCAGCGGACGATCGATATTGTGTTTCGCCGAAGCACAGATAATGGAGAGACCTGGACGCCAATGGAGGTCTTGGATCAGTCTGACGATGGAGGATGCAGCGATCCATCGTTGCTGGTCGACGAAATCACCGGCGACATCTTCTGTTTTTACAACTTCATGGTAGATGATAAGTCGAACAAGGAGTTTCGTTTTTACGTGCAGAAAAGTTCGGACCATGGAAAGACATGGGGAAAACCAGAGGACTTCACAAGCCAGGTCGCCGGCCCCGAATTGCAGAATGCGTTCAAGTTCATCACATCGGGCCGAGGTATTCAAACCCGCGATGGAACACTGATCCACAACTACGTTCGCGTCGGCAACGGAATCACCCTGTTCGCCAGCGGAGACCATGGCAGGACATGGAGAGTGCTCAGCGATGTCACGCCGGGGGACGAGTCAAAAGTTGTGGAATTGTCAGACGGAAACCTGATGGTCAATTCACGGATCTCGCCAGGCAAGCGGATGGTGCATCGGTCGGCTGACGGAGGCAAGTCCTGGGACAGCGCGGCCGACTTCAGCCTTCCCGACCCGCGTTGCAACGCCAGCATCATCCAGTACACGGCGAAACGCGATGGCTACTCTAAGAATCGGCTGCTGTTCTGCAACGCTGCCTCCAACAAAGGACGCCAGAACTTGGCAGTCCGAATCAGCTACGACGACGGTGTGACCTGGAGTGCCGGAAAGGTGATCGACAAAGGGCCCGCTGCCTACTCGGAAATCACCATTTTGAAAGACGGTAGTTTCGGCGTCTTGTACGAACCCGGCTATAGCGAAATTCGTTTCGTCCGTTTCACGCTCGATGCGCTCACAGACGGGACCGACCGGTTGACCAAGCCCTATGCCCCCGCCATCAGGCCTTAAAGCTAACGCGTTTTTGTCGTTAGCCGCGTGCGTCTCGCATCGTGCCCACTCACTTCACTTGCCCAACATCCACTGCTACAAAGACTGGTTCGATCATGAACGATAACAAGCTCCGCGGCCTGATTGCCGCAACCTATACACCGCTTGATCTCAACGGTGAGCTAGACACTGACCCCATTGGACCGACGACCGAATGGCTGATCGCCCAAGGCATTAGCGGCCTTTACACCTGCGGAAGTACCGGCGAGGGAATGTCGCTCAGGAGTGCTGAGCGGTGTAGCGTTGCAGAAGCATACGTCCAGTCCGCCGCTGGCCGCGTGCCAGTCATCGTTCAGGTCGGGCACAACAGCGTCGCCGAAGCCAGACAGCTTGCCGCCCACGCACAACAAATCGGGGCGGATGCGGTCTCTGCGACGTGTCCGTCTTACTTCAAAGTCAATGATGTCGACACGCTGGTCGATTGCATGGCCGAAGTTGCCGCCGGCGCGCCGAAGTTGCCGTTTTACTATTACCATATTCCAGCCCTAACCGGTTCAACATTGGACATGGTCGAGTTTCTCAGGCTCGGGGGCAAGCGAATCCCGAACCTGCGAGGTCTCAAATACACCGACACCAAGTTGCATGAATTTCAACAATGCTTGGAGCTGGACCAGGGAAGATTCGACGTCGTTTGGGGGTGTGATGAGATGATGCTCGGCGCACTGGCGACGGGGGCTACCGCCGCGATCGGAAGCACATTCAACATCGCTGCTCCCCTGTACCTTGAAATCATCGATGCCTTTCGCCTCGGAGATTTCGTTGAAGCTCGACGTCTGCAGTCGCTCTCGGTGGCAATGATTCGGGCGATCGGCAAGTACCCGTTCCATCCAGCGATGAAATCCGTGCTCGGCTTCAGCGGCTTCGATCTGGGTGGCTGTCGCCTGCCCCAAGGCCGCTTGTCGCAATCCGAAACCGAAACCTTGCGAAACGAACTGTCATTGCTTGGATACTTCGAGTGGGCACAGCCAAACTCCCACCTTTCGGCGATTTCGTGATGAAGTTGATCGCCGCGTCGATCCTCCTTGCTTGCGTTTGCATTGGCTCGGTGTCGATGTTCGCCGGTTCTGTGGCTTGGTCCGATGAGCCGCAATGGTTGTCTTGGAGCGAACTGCCACCGGTGCCCGACGAACTGGGGTATGCGGGGCCGTTTGCCGGTGTCCACAACGGCGCCCTGATCATGGCAGGAGGTGCAAACTTTGCCAAACCGGTTTGGGAAAACGAAAAACGATGGCATGACCAGATTTTCGTACTCGCCAAGAGCGATCTCGGTAAGGACGGCACCAAGTTCGAGTGGAAAGATGGCGGCAAACTCTCCACGCCAATCGCTTATGGCTCGGCCGTCTCAACGGCCGATGGCGTCGTCTGCATCGGTGGTAGCGACTCGGACGATACCTTTGCCGACGTTTTTTTGTTGCAGTGGGATGGCGAAAAGGTCACGTCCCAACGCTATCCGTCGCTACCACGGCCCTGTGCGCATGGTGCAGCCACTCTCATCGATGAGACGATCTACTTGGCTGGTGGCCAACACGACGCATCGCTCCAATCCACGATGTCAACGCTTTGGTCTCTGGACTTGTCACAGCGTGGTGATGCGGAAGAGTTCGTGTGGAAGGGACTTCCGCCGTGTCCGGGCCCGTCCCGCGCGTTCAATCTGACCGTCGCGCAGCACAATGGGTACAACGATTGTGTCTATGTGATCAGCGGCAGGCGACAGCACGGCGACGAAGTTGAGTTCCTCAAAGACGTATGGGAGTACACGCCCGCGACGCAGCAGTGGCGGGAGCGAAAAGCGGCCCCGCGGTGTGTGATGGCTGGAACGGGAATTGGCTTCGGCCAGAGCCATCTTTTCGTCCTGGGCGGCGCAGACGGCTCGCTTTTTCTCAAAGGCAATGAGCTCAAGGACGATCACCCCGGCTTTGTCAAAAAATCGCTGGCGTACCACACGATCACCGATACGTGGATCGAAGCCGGCCCTGTGCCACAGAATCAAGTCACGACAATCGCGGTGAAGTGGGACGGATCGATCATTATTCCCAGCGGCGAAATTCGACCACGTGTACGATCACCCAAGGTTTATCGGGTCACGATGACCAGCCCAGGCCGTGACTTTGGCATGATCAACTACGCCGTGTTGTTTGGCTACTTGTTGGCGATGGTATCTACTTCACTAACAAAAACAAGAGCACAAACGATTTCTTCCGAGGCGGCCAGGCGATTCCGTGGTGGGCGGCCGGCTGTAGCATCTTTGCCACCATGCTCAGCTCGCTCACGTTTACCGGCATTCCATCAAAATCGTTTGCCCAGGACTGGGTGTATTCGATTGGCAATCTGATGATTCCAGTGGTCGCAGTACTCGCGGTCTTCGTGGTGATGCCGTTTTACCGGCGGATCGATGCGACCAGCGCTTACGAGTACCTGGAAAATCGATTCAGTCCTGGCGTGCGTTTGTTTGGCAGCGCCAGTTTCACGCTCTTTCACGTTTTTCGAATGGCCGTTGTGATGTCGTTAACCGGTTTGGCGCTTGCGGTCGCCACGCCGCTGACACCTGCACAATCCGTGTTGTTGATGGGCGTGTTGAGCATCACGTACTGCACCATGGGCGGTATTGAAGCCGTCATTTGGACCGACACGATTCAGACTGTTGTGTTGCTCGGCGGCGGACTGCTGGCGTTGATCTTGTTGCTGGGCGGTGTGGAAGGCGGTGTCAGTGGCTTTGCGACAACGGTATCGGATGCGGACAAGTATAAAATCGCCAATTATCACTGGGACGCAAGCAGTGCACAGATTGCCCTCTGGGTGATCATCCTTGGTTCGATCGCTCAAAACGTTTCATCGTACTCCGCCGATCAAGCTGTTGTGCAGCGGTACATGACAACGGCAACCAAAGAGTTAGCGGCACGCTCGATTTGGACTAACGCGGTGCTGACGATTCCTGCAACTCTGTTGTTCTTTGGGATCGGAACAGCACTGTTTGGTTTCTACAGTTCTCATCCCGAAAAATTAGATCCGACGATCACGACCGATCAGGTCTTCCCGTTGTTCATCGCTCGTGAAATGCCGATCGGAATCGCGGGGCTGATCGTGGCCGCCGTGTTTGCTGCCGCTCAGTCCACTGTTTCGACCAGCATGAACTCGACGGCCACCGCGATCGTAACCGACTTCATGAGACCGCTGCGTGCCTGCAGGACAGAGCACGGGTATTTGAACGCAGCCCGTTTCTGGACGTTTCTGTTAGGAGTGGCCGGAACGCTGCTGGGCCTTGTTTTCGTCAATCCAGAGATCAAATCGTTGTTTGACACTTTCATCATGGTCATCGGTTTGTCCATGGGGGTGCTGGGTGGCTTGTTCGTGTTGGGAGCACTCAGTCGGCGAGCGAATGCGAAAGGCGCAATGATCGGCGCGATCGTGGGTGCGGCTGTGATGTTCTCGATGTGGAAATTCACTCCGATCAACGGATATCTCTACACGGCCAGCGGTATTACCTCCTGCGTCGTTGTGGGTTTCCTCGCCAGCCTCCTGTTCGGTAGCCCATTGGACGATTTGACGGGGTTAACCATCTATACGTTGCACGACCCGGAATTTGCTTCCCAATCGAGCCCGGTTGTCCAATCGGCCAAAGAAGCAAAGCAGTCTGAAGGCCTTTCTTAACAATGATGATGTTCACCCTATCCGGCCGAATGCAGGATGTAGGAGACCAGGTCGATGGATGAGATTCGCCGCTCCAAATTGATTTCCACTTACCGGGACGGCTTGCTCGAAGACACGCTGCCTTTTTGGATAAAGCACTGTGTCGATCGAGAGCATGGTGGTTTCATGATGTCGCTTGATCGTGACGGCACCGTCATCGACACCGACAAGGGCGTTTGGCAGCAGGGACGCTTCACTTGGCTGCTGGGGGAACTTTACAACAACGTCGAGCAACGGCCAGAATGGCTCGAACTGGCCAAGCACGGTGCACAGTTTCTCGACGATCATTGCTTTGATCCCCGTGACGGTCGGATGTGGTTTCATGTCACCCGCGATGGCAAACCGATTCGTAAGCGACGCTACGCATTCTCCGAAAGTTTTGCCGCGATCGCGTTCGGGGAATTGGCCAAAGCGACTGGCGATCAGCGATATGCCGAAAGGGCGAAACGAACTTTTCAACGTTTCATTGACCACAACCTGGATCCACAGGGCACCGATCCCAAATTCACCGACACACGTCCCCTGCGTGGACTCGGATTTCCGATGATCACGATCGCGACCGCTCAAGAGCTGCGTGAGTCGATCGACTTACCCGAGGCCAACGAGTGGATCGACCGCAGCATCGACGACATCCGCCAATTCCATCTCAAAGAGGACATTCAGTGCGTGATGGAGACGGTCGGTTCCAGCGGCGAAATTATCGACCATTTCGACGGCCGTACGCTGAATCCGGGACACGCTATCGAAGGCGCCTGGTTCATCATGCTGGAAGGCAAGCTGCGTGGTGATGGCGAACTGATTCGCACCGGCTGTCAGATGCTGGACTGGATGTGGCAGCGGGGCTGGGACCCGCAGAACGGCGGCATGCTCTACTTCGTCGATGTGAATGGCCTGCCGGTTCAGGAATACTGGCATGACATGAAGTTCTGGTGGCCACAGAACGAATCGATCATCGCCACGCTGTGTGCCTCTCTGCTTACGTCCGACCCCAAGTACGAGCGCTGGCATCGGATGATTCACGACTGGACCTACTCGCACTTCCCCGACGCGGATCACGGCGAATGGTTCGGCTATCTGCACCGTGACGGTTCCCTCAGCTCGACATTGAAAGGCAACTTTTGGAAAGGGCCCTTCCATCTGCCTCGGATGCAGCTCGTTTGTTGGCAACTGCTCGCCGAATCGTCAGAGTGATCGACGTCCTTCCGGTTGGCGTGTCATAGTGCGAAATAATTTAAGCCGGTGCAGCCTCGACGTAATCACCCATTTTGATCGGTGAGACAAATCTGTTCGGCTTGACGGCGATGACCGAGCACTCGATCGAGCCCAGAATGCGCTCGGCTGTGTTGCCGATCAACATGCCCGCGGCACCACTACGACCAACCGTTCCCATCACGATCAGATCGACACCTTCGAGCGATGCGAATTCGGGGATCACGATCGGTGCGTCGCCCTTGAGCATGTGCACAGATTCGTCGTCGATCGTGCACCCATGCCCTAGCAAAAATTTGTCGAGCAATCCTTCGATGTGTTCCAGTCGACTTCGTTTCATTTGCTCAAATTCGCCTTGGGGCATTCGTCCGTGGAGCAATTGTTCGCCGTCGATTGTCCAAGCGTGGGCGATCGATCGTCTTGCACCGTGCCGCTTGCTGATTGCTTCGGCCAGTTCAAGAATCGTCTTGTTCAGCTCCGCGTCGACAGGGTCGCCCGTCGAAGTGTCGATACACGCCAAAACGTGCCTGAGAATCGCGGGTGAATCCGGTGCCACCAAGTGAACGGCGCAGGGACATTCCCGCAACAATCGAGTTCCTGTCGTTCCAAAGAACCCCTTGCGACGACTGTCGCTGCCCTTGGCGATTCGCATGACAAGATCGTGTTTGTCTCGCAAAACTTCACGAATGATCTCAACGGACGACTTTCCGCTGAGTACCTTCGTTTCCACGTCGATGCCTTCGGCGCGAAGCGGTTCCGCCAATTTTTCAAGCTGTTCATGTTTCTCGCGAACCATTAATCCGCTAATGTGATCATGGTCGTTTACCAGCAGACGAACCGTCCAGGGTAATGGCGGTACGACGTCGACAAGTTTCAAAGAGGCGTTGCTCTCCTTGGCGAGTCTCGCGGCTTCGGTAATGGCACGTTGGTCTTCAAGTCGCGTGTCGGTAGCGACCAGGATATTGTTGAAACGTTTCATGTCTGAGATCCTTTGTGGGTGGGGTATGCTGCCAGCGGTGAAACGCAAGCGGGGAGCTTACGCCACATGGTTTACGCGGCAACGGAGTCGCGTTCAGGTTGGTAGATCACTTCGTCGATACGTAGAATGCTCTTGTCGGCTGAGTCGGACCCGCCGACCGTGTGCCCGACTTGGTTGCCGAGGATCGCCGTTCCGATCGGTGCAAGGATCGACAATCGACCCACAGTGATGTTCACGTCGTCGGGATAGACGAGCGTATAGGTTTCGGTCCGCTTGGTCTCCAAGTCCGTCAGCTTGACGGTCGAGTTCATCGTCACGACATCGTCTGGCACCGAGGCTGAATCGACAATCGTCGCGTGTTGCAGTTCTGTCGCTAGATCTCGAGCGGCTTTCGGGTCCGAAATCGCGCCGAGCAATTCTTCCTTCAAGAGTTCAAGCAGAAGATCGAAGTCTTCGAGTGTCACAAACAGTTTCCGGGATGCCATGTCGAGAAGTCCGGTTTGGAGGTGATGTCGTACTGAGAGGAATTGGGGATGAAGACGAGCTAGAGCAGTACCAGGATCACGGTCACGAGCAACACGACGAGCAGCGCCAGCAAAACGGTGACGCTGTAACGCCGCTGATCGTTGCGATAGGTGCCCATGTCACGCTTCCCCACATCTGCGGCGGAATCGTGCTGTGATGATCGCGAAACCTTGTTGATTTGTAGCGGCACGCGCCGGGGCTTTGGTAGTGGCTGACGCAAGCTCTTGGTGCGGACCGTTGGCGACAATGTTGTTTTCCACAAGAGCATGACGATGACCCTTATTGGCCGAGAATGCTGTAACGGAACTCGTCATCGACTGGTCGATTGAATCAACAGGGCCGTGAAGATTCCGATGTGTACGGGGTCGAAAGTCCCGATGACTTACCCTACGGACTTACTCGAAGCAATCTTCGGACCAAAGGTACGAACGGCGGTGTTTCGGGGACTCACAAATCAATTGCGTGTTGGATACGTCACCACGGATAGCGAAGCGCCAACCCAGGTTGACGCTCTAGGTTCTCGCGATCCGTGTGGCTTCAGACGGCCAATTGAGCCTTGACTGTTTTCTCCGTGTGAATGCACGCCAACCACCGGTTGGTCCGCCGTTTGCGTAAGTGAAGTGGTAGCGAGCTTCATCACGAGATTTATGAGTGATGAAGCGGCGACGCATGACGTGCTGAACTACACAATCCGAGGAGAATGACAATGAACATCGACAGGACGCACGAACACGAGATCGATCGCTGGGAAAACGAAGGTGGGAGTTTCCTCTGCCGCGCGGCTTACATCGCCGATCCGATCGGTGTTCAGCAATGGTCATGGACTGAACGGAAACAGCAGCGGCACGATGGCGAGTGTCGCAAAAAGAATCAGCAGCTGAAGCAGCACGCCTACTTTTAGGAAATCACCAAAACGATAGTTTCCCGCTCCGGCTACCAAAGCATTGATCGGTGACGCAACGGGAGTGGAGAACGCTGTGGACGCGGCCAAAGCAACGCCCATCAGTAACGGATAGGGAGAGATACCAAGCCGCTCGGCGAGTTGGAGTGCCAGTGGGGCAATCAGTACACCGGTCGCGGTATTCGAGATTGCTTGGCTTAACAGCGACGTGACCGCGAAAAGCAGCAACAAAAGCGATGACGGACTCGTAAGTCCGGGGCTCTCCACGATTTCACCTACGACCAAGTCGAGTGTCCCAGTCTTCTCCAACGCAGTTGCGAGTGGCATGACGGACGCAATCATCACAATGCTCTCCCAATTGATGCTCTGGTAAGCATTTGATCCCCGAAATGCTCCGGCTATCACCATCAGTGTGGCAGCGGCGAGAACGGCGGTCACGTTGGCAACGATGCCGGCACTCATTGCAATCAGCATTCCGACGAGAATGACGACGACCCAACGGGCGGCGGGAGTAAGCGGCGACTCTCTTTGTTCCTCCTGTTCGCTGACCAGCAATACATTGCTTCGCGATTTCCTTAGTCTCTTCAACGCACTTGCATTGGCGGCGATCAACAGCGTGTCGCCAGGCACCAGCGGAGTGTCCGATGTCCGAGTACCAACCGGTTTGTTTCGATGCTGTAAAGCGAGCACCATTGCCCCGTAGATGCGAAAGAAATCCACGTCCCGCACCGTCCGGCCGACAAACTCTGATCGCGGGGGAATAATGAGTTCGGCCAAATAAACTTCTTTGGGCAATGCCGCTGTTGATGCAATCAATTCGATTTTCCCCTCGCTGATTAGGTTTGCGATGGCTTCCTCATTCGATGACTTGATCAACAGCGTGTCACCGGGTTGCAGAAGAGTATCCGGGTCACATTTTCGCACCACCGTGCCCCTCGCACCTGTGGTAGAAACCGCGATCACATTGACATGAAAAACGGTGCGAAGCCTAAGGTCGCGGAGGGTGCGACCCGCGAACGTCGATCCGTGTGGAATTCTGATTTCGCGAATCTGGCCGTCGACGCCGTAGCTGTGAATCAGTTCCGGACGCGACACGAATCCCTGATCTTGCGACGCATTTCCGGAACCCGTGCGTTGCGCCGGAAGCAGGCGAGTGCCAATCGTACACATGAAAACGATGCCTAGCGTCAGCATCAGAATTCCGGCGGGGGCAAATGAAAAGAAGTGGAAGGTATCAAGCCCCGCATCTCGCAATACCTGATTGACGACCATGTTCGGTGGCGTCCCAATCAGCGTCAACATGCCTCCGAGCGAAGCGGCAAATGCCAAAGGGATTAGTAGCTTTGACGGCGAAACTTTGGCGCGGCGACAGAGGCTCAGAACCACGGGTAACATCACCGCTACGGTCCCAGTAGAGCTGAGAAATGCCGATAACAACGCGCTGGCCAGCATTACGATCACCGTTAGCCGAATCGTAGACGTGCCGCCAAGTCGGCCGAGCCACCTGCCTGCAAGATCGGCAACGCCGGATTCCAGGATCGCACCACCAACGACGAACAGTCCCGCGATCATCAGGACCAGCGAGTTAGAGAAACCCGCGGTTGCTTCGGTTGGTGTGAGGATACCAGTGAGCAGAAGTACCATCAGAGAGATGAATGCCACCACGTCCAAACGGAAGCGGTCCAGCACGAATGCAATGATTGTCGCCAGCAGAACGCAGGTCACTATCCAAATGTCAGTAGTCATAGGAAAATAGTAACGACGTTGCGAGAGTGGCGTAAGCATCCAGCTCGCGATTGATAAGATAACTGCACGATCGATTTCGAGGAGTTAGACGCGGTATTGCGTCAACGGACATGAATGCCAAGAATCGTCATCGCACGGCGTCTTCGCGTCAACCCTGACTAACATTGGGCGGCATTCGATCGTCAAATCGCCATGTATCATCTGTTGGTACGACAGTTGCACTTCAGTTAGTCAAATCGGGCTCTTGACCCCGGGACAACCTGGAACTGTTGCAACGAAGGGAGAAAACTAATGGCATTCGACGCACTCGATACTCGACTACGTGCTCTGGAGGATGAGTTCTTTCACCAAGTGGATTTAAAGCTTGGTGAGCAACTGCGCGAAAAGACTTTGCGTGAAGGGAAGCGTAAACGCCTCAGCCAAGCAATTCCTGTTGATGACGAGACGTCGCTTGATGAATTGATCGAGCAGGGCATCGACGAACACACCGTTGCGGTGCTTTTGCTGGTGCCACTCGTTTTTGTCGCCTGGGCCGATGGCCACGTCACCGAAGCCGAACGCAAAGTCGTGATCGACTGCGTTTCACAATACTCCCACGAGGATGCCGACTCCTTTGTACGGATCATTGAGCCGTGGCTGAGGCATCAACCAAGCGAAACGCTTTGGGAGGCCTGGCAACTGTACATCAAAGCCTTGCGGGAGAAATCGTCCGATGCCGTCGCGAACATGCTCGGCGAAAAGCTCATGGAACACGCCACTCGCGTCGCCAAAGTTTCCACAAGCTTCTTGTCGCTTCATCGCATTGGTCCTGAGAAGCAAAATGCTCTGAACCGACTTCGAGACACATTGGCGTTGTGAGAGCCTCCGGGACGACAAGTGACCAGCTACCGATTGCGCTCGGCCGCGCGGACGTTGATCGCCCCGAGAGTGTCCGGGACAGCATCAAAAACGGTTCCGAACGACATTTAATGAAGTTGACCCGATGATGCTGGACGACACTGCGAATACAGCCAGCCACGAAACAACCAGGTCAATGCTGCCAGCACGATCCACGTCATCGACCCGACACTGATCGTGGCGATCCCTGCACTCGCGACGAGTGGCGGCAAGGAACTGAACAAGGCCTGAGCGTCGCAATCAATGGAAGCACTGTCAGGTAAACAGCGACCCAAACCACGCGCGTCATTTTATACTTTGGCGGAGCGGCATTGAAAGGAATCGCCGCGGGCGGCGTGAACCAAGTCTCGAACCCGGTGAAATGTTGAACCTCGGCGGAAATCGCCATGGCTTCGTACGAAGAAACTTTCGTAGAAAACACGCCCGGAATTAGGGGGAGGCTTGCCGACTTGGGGCAAAACGATGCCAGCAGTTTGCATCCACTACCCGTCACGATCCAGCGCCGCTAGCTTGTCTTCGATGTAGGCGACATGATGCGGTAGATGATTCGTGACATTTCCCAAAAGCGTTTCAAGCGAGATCGGACCGTCGTCGCTGTGGTGGCCGATTCGTTCAAAGTCACGCTTATTGAGCAATCGCAAGATTCGTGTCATCTGTTTTCGCACAGACTCAATGACGTCAAGTTCCTCGCGTAGATCGCGTGATTCGTAGGCTAGGCCAGCTGCAAATACTCCAGGATCTCCTCCAAAAAACGTTGGCTGATGCTCGGCGATCACTCGCTTCATTCGGTCAGCATAGACCAGTTCGAAATCCGCGATGTGACAAACAACTTGGCGCGTGGACCATTTCCCGGGAATCGGTACTGCATCAAGCTGCTCCGCTGACAGTTTCGCGACGACATCGTGCAGCAGGGTAGGCCCTGCTGCATACTGAATAACCAGATGCGTACTCGTCTCCATACCGAAACAGTCCTCGACTCCTCACTATTGGATCGGAACGGTGTAACTGATTGCTCCGATCGGCTGCCCTTCCTTCACTTCTTCTGCTGAAATGCCCGCGGTGGAAACGATCGATAGGAGAATGGTGGCGGCGAAACAGTCGGAAACGAATCCTCCAAAGTTAGTCGTCCGTCTCATTGAATGGCTCCGCGCATAGAACGCGGGGGGTGGCAAACTCGCAACCCCCAAAGATGCTCCCCTGTTGCATCGTTTTTAACCTTTAGCGGCCAGGCCGTCAACTTATCTGGGCACGCCCCCAATGCGGATGGCGACGGAGTCTGGTAGCGCTCGTTCGCTTTCGGTCACTGCCAGCCCATAGGTCGGTGATACCGGGCGAGCAAAAGAAAATCGGCACGCATCGCTGGTTTGATCGCGAGTCACGACGCCGTGATCCGCCGATTCGGCGGCGATGCCGCCACACAGGCCAACACGGGCTTCCGTAATCTGTTCGGCCTATAACTTTCTCTGTACTTCTTTTGACACGTCCGATCCTTGCTTGGACGCCGGTTAACCTAAATCACTTAAACATGTATAGTTCATGCATGTTTTAAGCGGATCCGGGGTCCACTGCCAACGGCAGCCCGTCTGCCGGGTTTTCAGCAGAACGGTGCCTTACCGTCCCTAGCCCGAATTGCGTTTCGTTCCACCCAAGTGAAGGACAATAGATTGACAGCCGAGCCGATGACCAGCCTCCTTGAGCATCTCATCCGCGAGAAGATTCTGTTGCTCGACGGCGCGATGGGCACCATGATTCAGCGGCTTGGTTTGTCGGAAGCCGATGTACGGGGTGAGCGATTTGCGCAGCATCATCGGGACCTCAAAAACTTCTCAGACATTCTCTGCCTGACGCAACCGGATGCGATCACCAGGATTCATCGTGCCTACCTGGAAGCGGGGAGCGACATTGTTGAAACGAATACCTTTGGTGCGTCGCCCATCGGGATGGTCGAGTTTGACCTGCCGCTTGAACTGGTCGATGAGATCAACCGGGCGGCAGTCCAGTGCGCCAGGAAGGCAGTGGAGGAGTGGAACGAGCGGACGCCGGACAAGCCGCGTTTTGTCGCCGGTTCGATCGGGCCGACGACGAAACAACTCGCAATCAGTACCGAGGACGATCCGGCGCATCGGGGCGCAAGCTTTCCCCAGCTGGTCGACAGCTACCGGGCTCAGGTGGAATCGTTGGTCGCTGCGGGGGTTGACATCCTTCTGCCTGAAACTGCCATCGATACACTGAACCTGAAAGCCTGCCTGTTCGCGATTGCTGAGTATTTCCGCGCCGGTGGACGCCGCGTTGCGGTGATGGCGAGCGGAACCTTCGGCGACGGTGGGCGTACGTTTGTCAGCGCGCAGAGCGTCGAAGCCTTCTGGACGGCGATCAATCACTTTCCGCTACTTTCCGTCGGGATGAATTGCGCGTTGGGGCCTGATGTCATGCGTTCGCACCTTGAGGAGCTCTCGAAAGTTGCGGAGATCCCGATTTCCTGCCATCCGAATGCGGGATTGCCCAATGAAATGGGTGAATTTGACCTCAGCCCGAGAGCAATGGCGGAGAAAGTGGGCGAGTATGCGGACAAAGGCTGGGTGAATGTTTTGGGCGGATGTTGCGGCACGACTCCGGACCACATCCGAGCCATCGCCAATCGTGTGAAGCAGTGCAGACCCAAACAAGATGCGCCCCGCACGGTCTACACCCGACTCTCAGGCCAACTTCCGATGGTGATGCGACCGGAGATTCCCTTCACGATGGTCGGAGAACGCACCAACGTCATGGGCAGCAAGCGGTTTGCTCGATTGATTCGTAAAGAACAGTACGAACAAGCAGTTGAAATCGCTCGCGAACAGGTGGAAAACGGCGCGACAATCATCGATGTCAACTTCGACGAGGGAATGCTCGATGGTGTCGAGGCGATGACACGATTTCTGAGGTTGATCGCGGGCGATCATGTCGTTGCAGCGGTGCCAGTGATGATCGACAGCAGCAAGTGGGAAGTGCTCGAATCAGGCTTGCAAAACGTACAGGGCAAGGCAATTGTCAACTCCATCTCGTTGAAAGACGGCGAAGACGAGTTTCTTCGCCGCGCCGGATTGGTGCGGCAGTATGGTGCCGCCGTCGTGGTGATGGCGTTCGACGAATCGGGGCAAGCAGCCGACGAAGAGAGCAAGGTGCGGATTTGCAAGCGCGCCTACGACTTACTCATAAAGGAACTGGGTTTCCCGCCGGAAGACATCATTTTCGACCCCAACATCCTGACCATCGCGACAGGAATGGAGGAGCATGACAACTACGCCGTTGACTTCATCAATGCGGTGCGTCGGATCAAGCGGGAATGCCCCGGCGCCAAGACCAGTGGTGGCGTTAGCAACATCAGTTTCAGTTTTCGCGGTAATGAACCGGTGCGGGAGGCGATCCATAGTGCCTTCCTATTTCATGCGGTTCGCGCCGGACTGGATATGGGAATCGTCAATGCCGGGCAATTGGAGGTTTACGAAGAGATTCCCAAAGACCTGTTGGAGCGGGTCGAAGATGTGCTGCTGAATCGTCGTCCGGATGCCACCGAACGAATGCTTGAATTTGCCGAAACCGTCAAAGGCGGTGGCAAACAACGATCTGGCGAAGATCTGGCGTGGCGAAAAGAGCCGATTGCCGAGCGGATGAAGCACGCGTTGGTCAGGGGAATCGACAAGTACATCGTCGAGGACACCGAGGAGGCACGCCAACATTTTGATCGCTGCATTGAGGTTATCGAAGGCCCGCTGATGGATGGGATGTCCGTTGTTGGTGACCTGTTCGGCGCCGGAAAAATGTTCCTGCCCCAAGTTGTCAAGTCGGCGCGTGTGATGAAGAAGGCGGTCGCCTACTTAGAGCCTTTCATGGAAGAGGAAAAACGACAGGCAGGTACGCTGCACCAGCAGGCTCGCGGCAAATTCTTGATCGCGACCGTCAAGGGCGATGTCCATGACATCGGAAAAAACATTGTCGGCGTCGTCTTGCAGTGCAACAACTACGAAGTCGTTGACTTGGGGGTGATGGTGTCGTCCGAGAGAATCCTTGAAGAGGCGGTTAGACAGAATGCCGATATGATCGGACTGAGCGGGCTGATTACGCCCTCTCTCGATGAAATGGCTCACGTCGCTCGTGAAATGCGACGCACCGACATGACGATACCCTTGTTGATTGGTGGTGCGACCACCAGTGCAAAGCACACCGCCGTGAAAATCGCACCGGCGTACGACGGACCGGTGGTCCACGTGCTTGATGCCAGCCGAAGCGTCAATGTGGTCGAGCGATTGCTGGGCGACGGTCGCGATGCTTTCATCGCCGAAAACGCGGAGACTCAAATCAAACTTTCCGCCACCTTCCGGGATCGCAAACAGAAACTGGTGCCGTATGCAGAGGCGCTTGAAAAGCGTTTCAAAACCGATTGGGATACGGTCCAAATCAACAAGCCCGCTTTCACCGGCATCCGCGTGCTGAGTCGCATTCCGCTCGACGACATTCATCCTTACATTGATTGGTCCCCCTTCTTCATGACCTGGGAGCTGAAAGGCAAGTATCCGAAGATTTTTGATGATGTGACGGTTGGCACGCAAGCCCAAGAACTTTTCCGTGACGCCAATGAACTACTTGATGAAATCATTGCGGAACGCACGTTGACGGCCAATGCGGTCTATGGTTTCTGGCCGGCAGCGAGTGCCGGGGATGACGTGATCCTGTTCACTGATGAATCCCGAGCGACAGAAAAGACGCGGTTGCATTTCCTACGTCAACAATGGGAACGTAAAGGCCAGCAGGACTTCCGGTCGCTCGCCGACTATGTCGCTCCAGTCGACAACGGGCGTGAAGACTATATTGGGGGGTTCGCGGTGACTGCTGGCATTGGGGCCAGCGAATTGGCGATGAGATACAAGTCGGAGCTGGATGACTACCGGGCGATCATGGTGCAAGCGGTCGCCGATCGACTGGTTGAAGCACTGGCGGAAATGATCCATGAGCGAGCAAGAGTTGATTGGGGGTTTGGCAAACTAGAAGGGCTTTGCAAAGAGGATCTCATCAACGAAAGGTACCGCGGGATCCGGCCGGCCGCAGGTTACCCTGCGTGCCACGACGATCGCACCAAAATTAGGCTGCAAACAGGAGTTTTTCGAGAAATGCGGTGTTCCAGCCTGCGATTTTTCGTTTCCGCCTAAGACTCTTCTTCCGGGTGTCTCGCTTGAGAAGCGTCGTGACAAACCGACGAGTAAAGCTCATGTTCGACGTAGCGTTCTTGGTTCGGAGCCGACTCGAATCCTCATGAAACACGACATCGAGAACCCAGTGCATGCTTTCGATGCCCCAGTGGCGACGAGCGCTATTTGCGAATTCACCTACACGTGCCGGTCGGCTTGAAATGTAGTAGCGAATATCACTTGTTTGTTTGTCGCCACGACTCGTGCAAGTATTCGCTTGGCAAATGCTTTTGGCCCCTTTCCATTGATCGGTCAGGGCACGCAGTGACTCAGGAATCGGGCCAGTCGCGTAAAAGCGTTCTTCGTCACGCCCAGCCTGCTTCCCCTTGGTCGTGGTCGATCGCACGCCATGAGTTGTGAGCCCTTCGTTGTGAGCCATTTCAAAATGTTCAGCGATGGCGGCGCAGAGCTTGGGGTGATTGTCCTTGACGGCGAAAACATAGTCGCCACCTTCGTCGATAATCTTTTCGGCGATCGACTTTTGGCAACCCATAGCGTCGAGCGTCACGATCGCATTGCTGATGTCGATCAATTCGAGTAACTCGGGAATCGCCGTGATTTCGTTGGACTTTGAGTCGACTTCGGTTTGCCCAAGCGCAACGCCGTTTTCGGTTGCCCAGGCGCTGACAATGTGGATCGCATCGGATTTCTCCGCGTCGGTGTAGGAACCTCGTACCGTCTTGCCATCGATCGCAACATGAACGGGATGATCGTCGTCCTTAATCTCGTGATCCCAATTCATTTCGCAGAGATGAGCATGCCACTGAAGAAGTGCCTTCTGAAACTCAGCTGGTTTGATCAGGGACAACACTCGCGTGATGGTATCGTGAGAAGGGATGCCGGCTTCAAAATCTGCGTATTTGGATAGCCAGTCCAGCTTCTCATCGCCGAAGCTTTCGATCTCATCAGGACCGTCCGCGCCAGCGATGACAGCCGAGACAACCAAGAACAGAATCGAGTTAAGTGGATGAGTTGTTCGTCCAGCCACTCGCGGATCTTCAACTTGATCAAAACACTCGTGAAACACGTCGATTTGGGAAGCCATTGCCATCTCCGTAACAGGGCAGTGAGAAACCAGTCCGGCTGAATTTATTGGCGGAGGGGTTCACTGAGGCAAGGCTTCGGCGAATACTGAATCCAGATTTTGGTGCGATCGTCGTGCCCTGCGTGCCCGGACCATACCGAGAAACGAACCTTGTTTGACCTACTCGACGCGGAGAAAAACACGGGCATCGAATTGACCAGCAGCTTCGCGATGACGCCGGGGGCAAGCGTCAGCGGACTCTATTTCGGTCATCCCGAGTCCCGCTATTTCACGGTCGAACGCATGACGCGAGACCAGATCGAAAGCTACGCACGACGCAAGGGAAAGCCCATCGAGGAGGTCGAACGCTGGCTCGCCTCGAACCTTTCTTACCAATAGGTTTAGTGCTTACGGATGAAACCTAGAAAGTCGCTCAAGTCCAGCACCGCGACGACCGGAGACTAAAGATGTAGGAGTGATGCATCTTTCTGCATCCAGTTTGATGATTCGAGTTGACCTGATTCTTCATAAAGAGAGGCTGGTATGGGCATCGATGCTTTTGACACTTACGCGACCGGTCCTGACGGTTCGCTGGTACACGTCGATGTCAGGGTTCCCGAAGGAACAAAAACGGAAGCGGTGACACGGATTATTCGCGAATTCGCCGGCGCGTCAGACCCGGAAATTGAGACCCAGAAGCGCCGCGGAAAGTCACGGGACAAGATGTTCCTCAGTGACCTCGTCGTGAATGAGGCTCGAATGCGAGGTTTCTGTATTGTGCCGTTGCAACCGCCTCGACGTGCGGCGGCATGAACTCCAGCCATGTTTCCCAGCGACGTCATTGCTAGAGGAATGCACAAGCCGCTTGCTGGCGATCGATCATTCGTGGTCGGCTCATGATCAACGAAAAGCATTTCCGCGAGTTGTCGAAAGTGAATGCCGGGCTCCATTGAGCCTAAGCGTAACCCTTTGCAAGCGGGTGGGTTCTCGTCTGCTTGCGTAGGGAGCATCGCCACTGAGAACCTCGCGAATCAGCCGTATTATAAGGGGCGTTCATCCGCCGGAACTCCCTCGTCACACTTCTTGCAATCGAGGTGAAAGCCGAGCATTCCGTTGCGTCCAGCCTGATTGGTTACCCAGTGTCGAACGAGCCATGGCGGATCGTGGCGGACGTGTTGATTGTGGCCGCATGCAAGTTGAGCAACCCAGTGCCCCTCATCGTCCCTGTGATAACCAGTGATAGGTTGTTGCATCGCACGGCATCTCGAATACTCGCTGGGGACACTGAGGGCCAAAGGCCACCTTCATGGTATGGGAAAACTGATTCAAGGCCAGGAGGCGAGCTACTAGCCATTATGCCATTGGCAGGCCGCGAGCGCTCCTAGGGGCATGCGCCCACTGAGGCTTTGGATTTGCCCAGGCTCAGTGCGTCTCCGTTTCTCGCCGCGCGCTACGTTGAATCAACGAGCGGGATGATCGGGCTGGCCGAATCGAGAAGTTGCTTAATCGTCACCGCGGCAAAGGCAGCTTCCGTTTCCGCATAGGCGCGATCCAGTTCCGCATGCAGCGGGCAGAGTGATGTGTGTGACTTGAGCCCCAGCGGACAACTTGCGATTCGACCAAGTGGTGCAACCGCATTAACCACATCGAGGATCGTGATCTTTGCGGCCACTCGAGCAAGCGCGTATCCACCACGCGGACCACATTTCGATTCGATCAGGCCGGTGGCCACCATGTCTTGGAGCACGCGATTGAGATATCGACGGGGAATCTGTGTTCCGGCCGAGATGCCGTCGGCTGATGAGGGCGTTTTGTCGCACGCTTCGCTTGAAGCCAAGAACGTGACCGCTCGCAACGCGTATTCCGCTGTTTTGGAAAGCATGGTTTTCTGATTCTCTACCGGATTCTTGACAAGATCCATCATGCACCTTGACGTGCAGATTTAGAAATATACATTCAGGTACATGTTCTGGTCTCCCCGCCATGCCCCCCCTCTTGACCTGAGTACTACCCCGACATGCTGAGCGAAAAAACGGTCCAAATCGTTAAGGAAATCACGCCCCTGGTCGCCGCCAACGCCGAGACCATCACGCGTCGATTCTACGAACGTATGTTCGAGGCCAACCCCGAGGTGAAGGCATTTTTTAATCAGGCACACCAGCATACCGGTGGGCAACAAAAGGCCTTGGCCGGTGCGATTTGTGCCTACTTTACGCACATTGACAATCCTGCCGTCCTGATGCCAGCGGTCGAGTTGATCGCCCAGAAACATTGCTCACTGGGCATCAAGGCGGAGCATTATCCGATTGTCGGCGAAAACCTGCTCGCGGCCGTCAAGGACGTCATGGGCGATGCCGCGACCGACGAAATCATTGACGCCGTCGCGGAGGCATACGGGTTTCTGGCGGACATCTTCATCGAACGTGAGTCTGGGATCTACAAGGAACAGGAGTCGACTCCCGGCGGGTGGAACGGTACACGCAATTTTTTGGTTTCCCGGAAAGTTCCCGAAAGCGATGTCGTCACTTCGTTCTATTTGAAGCCGGAAGACGAGGGGCCGCTCCCTCCGTTCAAGCCCGGTCAGTACATCACCGTCCACATTGAACACCCCAATACGCCGACCTCTCCGCGCAACTACAGTTTGTCTGATCGCCCCGGCGAGTCGCATTTTCGCATCAGTGTCAAACGGGAAGAACGGCCGATCGCCGATGCACCCGACGGCTTGATCTCGAACCACCTGCATGATGCGATTGCCGAAGGGCACCGAATCAAACTGGGGCCACCCTGTGGTGAATTCACGGTGGATGCAACGAGGGTCGCCAAGCCGATCGTATTACTCGCCGGTGGTATCGGAATCACGCCTCTGCTTTCGATGGCGAAATCCATCGTGCATGCCAATCCCGACGCTCACATTTACTTCTTGCAGGCTGCTCGCAATAGCAAATTGCACGCTTTTGCCGATGAACTCCGCAATTTGGCCGAAGCCGCGCCGAATGTGCACACCCATGTTCTATACGACCAGCCGCTCCCTGGTGACGTGGAAACCAATGCGTGCGATGCCGTCGGGTTGGTGACAACGGAGCTGTTGCGGACCTGGACTCCGTATGAAGAGGCAGATTTCTACTTCTGTGGCCCCAAGCCGTTCATGCAATCGGTGCACGCGAGTTTGCGAGAGCTAGGCGTGGATGAGCATCGCGTACGCTACGAGTTTTTTGGTCCCAAACAAGAGTTTCACGCCACGATCCCAGCTTAGTGTTGCAGATAGGGTCCCGTCTCCGGATGCATTCACTGTAGCGCAAAACGCGGCGCGAACACCGCTACCCGATACCACCATCAAATCAAGCAATTTTTATCTGGCGTCTGCCGAACCTATAGGAATCCGATGAAACGTCTTTGGCTCGCATTTACAGCCGTGATGGTTGTCTCGTTCCTGGTCCTAGGCTGGATTGGAACACGAATCTATCAAGAGATGCCGCCGATCCCTGACAAGTTTGTCACCACGGACGGAGTGACGCTTGTTGAAAGCGGCGAAATTGGCAAGGGCCAAAATGTTTGGCAGTCGTTGGGTGGCATGCAGGTGGGTTCGATCTGGGGGCACGGTAGCTATGTCGCTCCTGACTGGACGGCTGACTGGTTGCATCGTGAAGCCATGTTCATCCTTGACAAATGGGGCGGGGCCGAGTTTGGGCAGCCATTTGATGAATTGGACGAAGAACACCAAGGCCAACTCATCGGGCGATTGTCGAAGATGATGCACACCAACACCTATGATGAGTCGACGGGTGTGGCCACAATCGCCCCGATTCGCGCGGAGGCGTTCGCAGCGAATGTCGAACATTACAAAACTGTGTTCATCGACGGCAACGCCGACTACGCCATCCCGCCGGGAACGATTTCCGATGAGCAGCGGCTTCACAAATTCGCAACGTTCATCTTTTGGACATCTTGGGCCGCTTCCACGACACGGCCCAGTGACATCGCCAGCTATACCAACAACTGGCCACACGAACCGTTGGTCGGCAATCGGCCTACGGGTGACAACATCGTGTGGACCGGTGTCAGCGTGATCATGTTGCTTGCCGGAATCTCCGCAATGGCTTGGTGGTACGCTTCTCGTCGCGAAGAAGAGGAAAAAGCGGAGGGGATCGCGGCTTCCGACCCGCTTTCACGATGGCAGGCCACGCCCTCGCAGAAGGCAACGATCAAGTATTTTTGGGTCGTCGCCGCGTTGATCTTTGCACAGATGAGCCTGGGGATCGTGACGGCCCACTACGGCGTCGAGGGCGAGGGGTTCTACGGGTTTCCATTGGCCGAATACTTACCCTATAGCGTTTCGCGGACTTGGCACGTGCAAATCGGGCTCTTTTGGATCGCGACCGCCTGGCTGGCCGCGGGACTGTTCATTGGACCACTGGTCAGCAATCACGAACCCAAGTTCCAGCGGCTAGGCGTCAACGTTTTGTTCGCTGCCTTGTTGCTAGTTGTCGTGGGTTCATTGACTGGAGAATGGCTCAGCGTCAAGAACTACATGAGCGATTCCGTTTCGTTTTATCTCGGACATCAAGGTTATGAGTATGTGGAGCTCGGCCGACTTTGGCAGATCGCCTTGATGGCAGGACTATTGCTGTGGCTTGTGCTCATGCTACGAGTACTCTGGCCCGCCCTTCGACAGGCCGCTCACGCGGAAGACACCGCAGAAGCCGTGCAAAGTTTCGATGTGGACCGGAGCCGTCCCGAGCTGAAAGCCATCGGAACATCCGGCCAAGGAAACGTCGAGGCGAAATCGCAGCGTCATCTGGTCACGTTGTTGGCGGTTGCCACTGGTGCGATCGCCTTATTCTATGGAGCCGGCCTTACCTGGGGGCAGCACTCTCACCTGACGATGGTCGAGTACTGGCGATGGTGGGTCGTTCATTTGTGGGTGGAAGGATTCTTCGAAGTCTTCGCCACAACCGTCATCGCATTCGTGTTCATGCGTCTGAATCTCGTGCGTCCTGGATTGGCCGCGGCGGCCGCACTGTTGTCGGCAACGATCTTTCTGGCTGGGGGGATCATCGGAACGTGTCATCACCTGTACTTCTCCGGCACTCCGGTGGTGGCGCTTGCATGGGGCTCGGTATTCAGCGCCTTAGAGGTCGTGCCGTTAACGTTGATTGGCTTTGACGCCATGGAGGACCTTCGACGCAGCAAGGCATCGCCGTGGGTTCGGCGATACAAATGGCCGATCTACTTCTTCGTTGCCGTGGCGTTCTGGAACATGATCGGGGCCGGGTTGTTCGGATTCATGATCAATCCCCCCATCGCTCTTTATTACATGCAAGGTCTCAACACAACACCGCTGCACGGGCACGCCGCGTTGTTCGGTGTTTACGGTATGCTTGGCATCGGACTGATGTTGATGTGCTTGCGAGTCCTGATCCCAGCTCGATCATGGAAAGACGGTGCGTTGAAGGTCGGCTTCTGGGGCATGAACATCGGTTTGATGGCGATGTGCGTGCTGAGCCTATTGCCCGTTGGACTGCTGCAAACGAAAGCCTCTGTCGAAACCGGTTATTGGTTTGCCCGCAGCAGTGAGTTTATGCAGACGGATCTGATGCAGACCTTGCGTTGGATGCGTGTCCCAGGCGACACGATCTTTTTCTTGGGAGCCGTCGCACTGGTGTGGTTCGTGTTCGGCTTGTGGACCGGCCATTCGTTTTCAAAGCAAGACGATGGTTTCGACCAACCTCAACTGCGATCGTCTTAATCCATCTAGCTTTGACCCAACGGAACTGAAATGTTAACTCTCGACCCCAATCAAACCGTGGGCGACTTTGTGCGTCAAAGCCCCAGTCTGGCTCGCGTGTTCGAACGTCTCAACATTGATTACTGCTGCGGTGGAAAAGTCACGCTAGCGCGTGCCTGCGAAAAACGCGGTATCGACACGGCCGACGTCTTGCAACAACTCGACAAGTGCAACGCTGATGCCCAAACCGATCGTTTCGTCGATGCCGATGGGATGACGCTGACCGAGTTGGCCGACCACATCGAGTCCACGCATCATGCTTACCTGAAGGAGGAGCTGCCGAGGCTGGACTTGATGACTGAGAAAGTCGCTCGAGTGCACGGGGACAATGAGCCGCGGCTGCAGACGGTTCGTGATGCGTTTGTCGCCTTAAAAGCCGAATTGGAACCACACATGATGAAAGAAGAACGCATACTATTTCCAATTATTCGGCAACTGGAGGCATCGTCCGACCGCCCTGAGTTCCACTGCGGTAGTGTTGCGAACCCGATTCGTCAGATGCAGCATGAACACGACGAAGCCGGCAAGCTATTAGAGACTCTAAGCGAATCCACGGATCAATACTCGCCACCTGAATGGGCATGCAATACTTACCGGGCGATGCTTGATGCGCTGAAACGTCTTGAAGCCGACATGCACCAGCATGTCCACAAGGAGAACAATGTGCTATTCGTCAAAGCGCTGGCGATTGAGTAACACCAATCCTTCACTAGAAAGCTCCATCGAATAATGATGACTACAATGACGCATTCCGGAGGCCGGCCAGACGCGTTGCCCGGCGACAAGCTTGACGCGTCCAAGATGCCAGGCCATTGGCTGCTGGCGCGAATGGGAAAGCGGGTGCTGCGTCCTGGCGGTATCGAAATGACCCGCCGGATGCTTGATTCGCTATCGATATCGTCTTCCGACACCGTTGTGGAACTTGCACCCGGGATGGGGGCGACCGCTCGGCTAACGCTCGCGTTTCGGCCAGCCGCTTATATCGCCGTTGAACGTGTCCCAAATGCTGCGATGCATCTACTGGAACCGTGGCGCGTGATTTCCGACGAGGGAATCTTCGGTGCTGCCCGAATCGCTATGAACGTGATGCGGACTCCCGTCGCCCGGCACCGAATCTTGGCCATGCGAGGTGTCTTCAAACGATACGCTAAACACCTTTGCGCGGTAAGCATGACAGGACACAAGCCACTTTAACCTTTTCATCTTTAGCACGACAGAGACTCCAATGTTGCGATACCACTCCTTGATCAAATTCACGGATACCGGCGCGTCGAACGTTCAAGACTCGATCCAACGGGCGACGGCGTTCGGGAGATCAGTCGAACTGGCGGGCGGCAAGCTAGTCGCCCAGTATTGGGCCCTTGGGGCGTTTGATGGATGTGTCATTTTCGAAGCCCCCGACGACAAGACCGCAACACGCCTGCTCGTTCAACTTGCAAGAGACGGTTTTGTGCGGACGCAAACGATGCAGGTTTTCGACAATAAGGAAGCCGCCGAGCTACTAAATCACTAGAACAATGAATCAAATCAACCAAGCCATTCAATTGACGAACGCGATCGAAATTCAAAACGGGAGCACCGTCAGCAAGACATTGCACCAGGACGGGTTCTTGAAAACGGTTTTATTCGCGTTTGATGCTGGGCAAGAGCTTTCAGAGCACACCGCGGCCGTGCCAGCGATCATGCACTTTCTCGATGGCGAGGCAAATGTGACGGTCGGCGACCAGAAATCCGACGCGGTCGCCGGCAGCTACTACTATATGCAAGCGAACGTCCCTCATGGTATCGCTGCGATCAAGCCGACTCGCATGCTGCTTCATCTGCTTAAAGGAGCAAAGTCCAATGCGTGATTCGCTGCAAACGGACTTAGAGACGCCAAAGACAGTAAACCACTGGAGCAGATTCATCGACCGGATCCACGTCCCTAGGCATCCCTACGCACCGTCGCCTTTGCGTCGAGTTTTTTGCCTCACCTTTCTCGCCATACTTGCCAATTCCGCCGTCGCCGACAACTGGCCGAGTTTCCGCAACGGGGGGACGTCGGTGGTCGAGTCAGAAGCTCCACCAATTCGCTGGTCACCTGACCATGGCATCGCTTGGCAAGTCGCGATTCCCGGCTATGGTCAATCTTCACCGGTTGTTTGGAATGGAACGGTTTATTTGACTTCTAGCGACGGACCATGGCAAACACGCCAATTCGTTCATTCGTACGAATTGGAGTCGGGCAAGCACTGTTGGAGTCGCGAGGTTTCCGGGTCGACAAAGTTCGAGAACTATTTTCGCAATAGCCGGGCTGCGCCGACGTGCGTCGTTGATGAGCATTGCATCGTTTCGTTCTTCGCCACTGGCGATGTGACTGCGATGGACCATCAAGGCGAGGTTCTTTGGACGGTGGCACTATTCGATCGCTTCGGCATGCCAGTCAATGAACGGGGAACCGCCAGCTCTCCGTGCCAAACCGACGATCACGTTATCCTAGTCATCGATCACAGCGGACCATCGTACATCGTGGCGATCAACAAATCCGACGGTTCGATTGCATGGAAAACCGAGCGTGGCCATCGCGTTCCGTCATGGTCTTCTCCAGTCGCCACCACGGTCGCAAATCACGATCTGATCGTTATCAGTTCCGCGGACACGATTGAGGCGTACGACGCGAACAACGGAGCGATGCTTTGGCAACGCTCCGGGTTGGCGGGCAATCACATCCCGTCGGCAACGGTCGTGGACGGATCGGTGTACACGGGATCGACGCAAATGTTTCATTCCAGCGCGAGTGAGGAAGCAATAGCGGGATCGAATTGCAAGATTGACATGGGTGATCTAAGCGAAAGCAATGCGCCTACCGTTGTATGGTCAGCCGAACGCGCAAACTCGTACTATTCCTCGCCACTTGTCTTTGGGGGTTATGTCTATTATGTCAACAAATCAGGTGTGCTCTACTGCGTCGATGCAGAAACGGGGGAACGCTGCTTTGCCAAACGAATCGGAAATCCCTGCTGGGCATCTGCCATTGGGGTCACCGACGATGCTGGAAACCAGTTGATCTATTTCGTCACCAAAAATGGATTCACCGTGGTTTTGAGGCCTGCCCCAGAGTACGACCAGATTGCCCGCAATCAGTTATGGGACGCCGAAGCGATGGTGCAGGCACGGGAGGAAGCGAAAAAATCTCGCGAGTCCAATCGCCTCCCCGCCGAAGAAGCACCCGAAAAAACCGGACCTGAAAAGATGTTGGCTGGCATGCCTGAAAAGGCACTTCACCAGTTGTTTTCCTACGATGACCCAGCCGTGTACGGAGTCGCATTCGCTCAAGATCGATTACTGATTCGGACCGGCCAGCGTCTTTACTGTATCGGAACAAAGCAGTGACCCCTCATTCGCAGCTGCCGTCACCAGACGGTGAAAACATTGCGTCTATTGAGCGAAGCTGTAGTTTTCGAGTTGTTTTTCACGCCCCCCAGAAAGGTCGATGACGTGAAGTCAGATTGGGATCCCGATTCCTCCAAAGTCCAATGCGATCAAGTTGCTGCATACGACGAGATGCGACGTCGTTGTCCGGTGGCTTACAGCGAAGCCCGCGGCTGGTCCCTGTTTCGCCATGCTGATGTCATGCGAGTCCTGCATGATCCCGAGTCCTTTAGCAATCATGTCTCGCAGCATTTGTCGGTCCCCAACGGAATGGATCCACCGGAACACACGGTCTATCGCAAAGTCATCGAGCCCTACTTCAACCCTGAACGTATCAAGTCGTTCGAGCCAACGTGTCGCAGGATTGCCGCTGATCTGATAGGCAATGTCGTTTCAAAGGGAAACGACGTGGAGTTGATCTCGGAAGTGGCCAGCCACTTCGCCGTTCAAATCCAATGTGCCTTTCTCGGCTGGCCGGTGAGTTTGCATGACACACTCATTGATTGGAACGTAAAGCACCATGACGCGACACGAAAGATCGATCGCAAGAGACTTTCCGAATTGGCCCGCACGTTCGAGACGATTGTGGATGGTTTGATCAAGCATCGCATTGCTTCGTCTGCGGGACCGCACGAAGATTTGACCGCTTCGCTACTGCACGAAACCGTTGATGGTCGCCGACTGAGCAATGAAGAAATCACAAGCATCTTGCGCAATTGGACGGTCGGCGAAGTTGGCACGATTTCCGCCGCAATTGGAATTTTGGTTCATCAATTAGCCGACGACCAGAATTTGCAGCAACAAATGCGATGCGAGGCAACACTACTACCGACGGCGATTGACGAAATCCTGCGGGTTCACAACCCTTTGGTCAATAATCGACGGACTACGACCTGCCCCGTCCAAATAGGTGCTCGACAGATTGAAGCGAACGAGCGGCTGTCACTGAATTGGATATCAGCCAATCGTGATGAAACTGTATTTGCTGAACCAACCACCGTGAGATTGGACCGCAATCCGGATAAAAATTTGTTGTATGGTGCAGGGTTACATGTTTGCCCCGGTGCACCTCTCGCACGCATGGAACTTCAAGTGTTCATGGAAAAGCTACTGGAGCTAACGACGGGAATCGATTTTCAACCAGATGTCGCTCCCGTACTTGCAGCCTACCCGGCCAGCGGATATGCATTGCTGCCGATTCACGTTTCCAGTGAGTCACCATCGGATCAAGCTTCCTTGAAGAATACAATTCGGACGGGAGTACGATAGATCGATGTACTCGTTGTGGTTGTTAACGGCCACCATGTGTCTTAGGAGGGATAGCAACAGGGGCGTGGTATCGCCAGCCGCTGCTGCGAATCGTCTCCGTTTGGATTTGCACATCGAGTTGTTGCGGCACCATGTATGACTGGATCATGGATGAAATCACTGCTGAGAGCCAGTTCCACGCTGAATCCTGCCTACTTCGCTCTGGTCATGGCAACCGGTACCGTTTCGACAGCCTGCCATTTGCTGGAATTGCCTGTGATCCCAACTGCTTTGTTCGGTATCAACATCGCCGCGTTTCTATCGCTGGTGATTCTCTCTGCCCTAAGGGCAATCTTTTTCCCGCGTCTGCTAATGGCCGATCTAATTGATCACAAGCGCGGAGTCGGTTTTTTTACGACCGTTGCCGCCTGCTGCGTCGTGGGAATTCAGTTTTTACTGCTTGCCAACGCTCCTGCGGCTTCCGTCACCCTGTGGACCGTCGGAGTCGTCCTTGGGCTCGCACTCACCAATGTGGTTTTCACCAGTTTGACGGTGAAACAGTCCAAGCCTACGTTGGCCGAAGGAATTCACGGCGATTGGTTGGTCTCGGTCGTCGCAACGCAAGCGGTTTCCGTTCTGGGGGGCATGCTGTCGGAACGGCTGGGATCGCACCGCGAGATCGCCCTGTTCTTTTCCGCTTCGATGTGGTTAGCCGGGGGTATGCTTTATATTTGGATCATCTCGCTGATATTTTATCGCTACACTTTTTTTGCGATGAGTGCGTCTGAGATGTCGCCTCCCTATTGGATCAACATGGGAGCCATGGCAATCTCCACTCTGGCGGGTGCAACTTTAGTCTCGAAGGCAGATAGCTCACCCATTTTGCTTCAATTGTTGCCGTTCATCAAAGGCTTGACATTGCTGTTCTGGGCGACGGCAACTTGGTGGATCCCCATGCTGGTGACGCTCGGCATTTGGCGTCATGTCTACAAGCGGGTTGCATTCGCTTACGACCCTCAGTACTGGAGCATCGTCTTCCCGATCGGAATGTACGCCGTATGCACGATTCGTTTGGCGCAGGAATTGGACGCGCCATATTTGTTGTTGATTCCGAACATCTTCGTCTACATTGCGCTCGTAGCGTGGGGACTCACTTTCCTGACGATGCTGCGATCGCTATGGAAACTGCGAGGACATTAAACCGGCGCGGTAGCCAGCAGCATCAAGCTGTAGCGGCATTGATGGTCTGATTTCGTGATTCATTGAAGCTCCTGTGAAAAGATGAAAGTCAGCAGCACGACCGAGTCTTCGACCCCCGAAATTGTGTGGCGAAGACCAGCAGGCACATACGTCCACTGGTCGGCAAGAACGGCATGACGACTTCCGTCGAGCTCCAGATTGATGCAGCCATCGAGACATTGAATCGTGATCGGGCCATCGACCTTGTGGTTGTGGCAGACCTCGTCGCCCTTCGACACGACCATTCGAATCACCTCGAACGATTCGGTCTTAATGAAGGCTCGCGATTGTTTGCCAGCCAACGCATCACCCTGCGTGCGCAGGTTGACGGGCACTCCTGGAGCGGCATGTGGAATCGACATCTTCTCTCTCGGTTTGCAAGGTCAACTTCCGTCCGAAGCGGAGGACGATGTTTTCAGTAACGCCTTGAACCATAAAGGTCTGGAGCACGTTTTATGGCACTGAAATGCAGGTAATGGCCCTGTGACAAAGTGAACGCCGCGTTTGTCACCGGGCATGTTCGCCGACAACTCAAGTTGACGGTGCCATCGCGATTTTTTCACGGACGGCGTCTCCATCACAGTGCGTCAAAACGCCGTCATGCACTGAAGGTCAAACTTGCCTGGTTGGCATTCGCATTGCTCAGCGTGATTTGAATTTGACAATCAACACTCGAGGAGCGATCGTGATGAAAGAACCACGAACGGTTTACGAGGTGCTTCAAATGCTTGAACACTACCACTGCATGCGGAGATCTACCTACGAAGATCTCGCCGGTCAGGCAATCGACCCAATGGCGAAAATCCTGCTTGAGCACCTTGTGGAACTGGAGGATTATTCACTGAATGTCGTTCGCATTGAGTTGGGGCAGTTGGACCAAAAGCATTCAACGTTTCTAACGTCGGGTCCGGTGCTCAGCCGGGAGGTGTCCCATGCAAAAGACTGCCGTTGCGACCATCAACAATCGTTTCAAGAGGCACTGATGTGCGCACTGACATCGGATCGATGGCTTGATGAATTGCTTCAACGTCTTGAGGGGTGCAGCGCCGCTCCGTCCGTCTTGCATTTGGCAGAACGTCTACGTGATTTGGAGGAAACGAAAGGAATCCAAATTGCCAACTTTACGAGAATCGACTAGGAGCGCGAATGTCACTGTGCGCACTGCTAGAGCAGATTGATAGGTGCCGGGAATGTGAATCGCATCTTCCGGCAGGGCCTCGACCGGTTGTCCAAGCGGCCGAGGATGCGAAGATCCTGATCGTCGGACAGGCCCCCGGGCGAAAGGTGCATCAGTCGGGAATCCCCTGGGACGATGCCAGCGGGAAGCGTCTGCGGGCTTGGATGGGAGTTGAATGCGAACAGTTCTACGACGCCAAACTGGTAGGAATCATGCCAATGGGTTTCTGTTATCCGGGGCGCGGACGTTCTGGAGACCTGCCTCCACGGAAAGAATGCGAGAGATTGTGGCACCGTCGATTGCTCGACGAATTACCAAATATCGAGTTGACACTGCTGGTTGGGGCATATGCGCAATCCCGTTACCTAGCCGAGGGGCACAGCAAATCGCTGACGGAAAACGTCGCGAATTGGCGCAAGTACGGTCCTACTGTTTTTCCACTGCCACACCCCAGCCCAAGAAACCATGGTTGGTTGAAAGCCAACCCTTGGTTCGAGGAAGAGCTATTACCGAGTTTACAAGTGACGATTGCAGGCGTCTTGCGGCGGCACAAGCGACACAACAGGGGAAGCAAAATCGCTCAGAGGCCTGCGACTCTTTCGCCCCGAAAGCAAACCTGACGCGTGCGAAAATCAAGGCAGACCGCGCGGCACCTGCCCGCTGTTACGCTGCAACCCAAGCTTCCACTTTGCTGCCTTTCTCCGTGACTTTGCTGTTCAAGCCCCCGCCGTACGGGGCGTTGATGCAATTCAGCCCATCGGTCACAGACCGCTCATGCATCCGCTGGTGGTCCATGATGCTTCAAAAGCCATTCCTTCAACACCACGGCTTGATTGTGCCGCTCGTCTTTTGCACCATAGATCAAAAGAATCGTTCGTTTTCCCGCGTCGTCAATCACGCTTCGAAATCCGCCCTCGATTTCATCAAGCTCTTTGAGGTACCGCTGGCGAAACTCGTCCCATCTGTCGGGATCATGATTGAACCATCTCCTCAGATCGTTGCTGGGCGCAAACTCTTTCGCCCATTCATCAAGGTTTAGCTTTTCTTTTGAGACCCCCCGCGGCCAGAGCCTGTCCACCAACACGCGGTAATGGCGGTTGTCCTGAGGAACTGCGTCGTAGGCTCTCGCAAGTTCAATCTCCGGCAGTTGATTTTTCATAGCTTCACCTTTCCGATCACCGTCCGTCGTGGCGATCACTTGTTTGCCTCCGGTTGAACGGCCGATCGCCCTGCGGCAGGGGCCCGAATCAGGAACGTCGACCCAGACGACTTCGCCATCGATTTTGATTGCGTAGCAAGCGACATCACGAATTCCTGGGCCGCTGAGCAATCGACCACTGGTGACGTCAACCTCGACACGGTGCCAAGGACAGGATACCACACAACCATCTAGCCTGCCTTCACTCAAAGGAGCTCCCTGGTGCGGGCATGCATCATCGATGGCGTAAACCGTTCCATCGACGTTGAAAAGTGCAACGATCGTGTTTCCGACCAATACCATCTTCGATTGGCCCGGCGGCAGTTCGTCGTTCGACATAACGCGAGTCCATGTCATGATGATCCGCTCCTCACTGGATTTGGGAACTCGCCGGAGTTAGGGGCTGGCCCATACGAATTAATAGTGGACAACGTAACGGGATACCCCTAAAGTCCAGATGCGAATGCACATTTTCTGCGTTGCTGCTATCTGGCAGCGTAGCTGACGAGGATTGCAGTGCAAGTTGACACTTTTCGAGTACGTGTCGAGAGACGCGACCAACCGTCAGGGCCGTCGTACTGGCAGTCCTTTGAGTTGGCCTATCGCCCGGGGATGAATGTGACCAGCGTCCTTCAACTGATTTGCGCAAATCCGATCACGATCGACGATCAAAAACTACCGCCGATCGGGTACGAATCCGGCTGACCGGACGAGATATGTGGGTCCTGCAACATGCTCATTTACGGTTGTGTACGCCAAGCCTGTTCTTTGCTGGTTGACCGTCTGCTCGATGAGGAACGGAGTGCTATCGAACTTCGCCCAATGAGTAAGTTTCCTGTCATTCGCCACCTGTTCGTCGATCGGCACCGACTGCTTCGCGCCCTGGAGAAACGGGAGTGTTGGATCCCCGTTGACGGATACGCTGACATGGGACCTGGGCCGCGTCAAAGCGCCGCACAGCAAGAGAAGAACTATCCGCTGAGCCAATGCATGAGTCGCGGCTGTTGCCTGGAGGCGTGCGCTCAGTATCAGTTGGTAACTGTCACGTAGCGCAAGGAGGAAACGCCCCGCTGTGACGGTCACTCCGCGCAACCGCAGACCAGTTGCGGACGTTGCCAATACGTGTCTGATTGCCTGTTGCAATACGCGAAATTGAGCCACGCCTTGGTGGCAAATTCACGACTCGCCTCAGCAGCATTTGCTCAGCACTGCTTGGGACTTCATCCGGCCCCTGAATTGCTTGGTAGAGACTCTGAGGCATCTTGTGATGATGATTCAGCCTCGATTTCGCGCGGTTCTGTGTTTAAACCGTGATTGGATCAGGTGCAGTAACACAGCCGAGGCGTCAACGGGCGTTGCCACCGGAAACTGCAGTTGTCAACGGCATCATGTGTCTTTTCGACGACCGTTGGTTCGATGCGTAGGCTTGCATCCGCCACCGCTATGTTAGACTTGCCGCTGATGTACTTGCGACTTCCGAAAACGAGCACGATCTGATCAAATCGCCATCTCATCGTTCACGATCCATGCCCCCCTTCCTTACCCACCCCAAGGCAATTTGCGTCATATGCATCTACCATCCCCCCTGTTTCGAGCGTTTGTTTGTTTCCTGGTATTCGCTGCAATGCACGGTCGCACTGTGGCGGTAAATGCCACCGATCCGATCGCGAAGATGCAATCGGATGCCGTGCGGCAGCGGCGAGCGGACTGGGGTAATTGGGGCCCCGATCCGGAGACCTACTCGAGTTGGAAAACACACAGCAATCGCCTGATTCCGGTATACACATTCGGAATCGATCTCGACTCGGTTCGTGGGGAACGAAGCCTGTACCGCGATTCCGGAAAAATTGAAGCGCTCTATGGTTTTTCACCGGAAAACACGTTCAATCCTGATGCGACGTATTTTGACCAGACGGACGTCTACCGACTTCAAAAGATGGCCGTCGATTCAGGCAAAAAGCGTGTGATCTTATTTGTGTTTGACGGAATGGATTGGGACACGACTCGGGTTGCAGCGATCGCCAATTCCGGACAAATCTATGACAAGGGACGTGGCAGTGGTCTAGCATTCTTGGATTATCGCGGCACAACGACAGATTTCGGTTATTGTGTCACCAGCCCACGGTGCGACGGCACAGACGTCGATGTCAATCTTCAAACGGTCGCAAATCCCGAGGGCAAAGTACGCGGCGGCTACGACGCATCACTCGGAGGTGAAACGCCTTGGTCTCTCATCATCGACCCCGCGTATCCAATCGGAAGGAGCGAAAAAACCAAACATGCCTATGCCGAATCCTCAGCGACTGCGACGTCATTGACATGTGGAATTAAGACTTACAACGATGCGATGAACGTCGACTTCGTTGGACGCGAAGTGCTTCCGATCGCCAGGACACTGCAAGATCAAAGCTTTGCCGTTGGCGTTGTGACGAGCGTGCCGATCAGCCACGCAACACCAGGCTGCGCTTATGCCAACAACGTGCATCGAAACGACTACCAAGATTTGACCCGTGACCTGATCGGGCGGCCATCAATTTATCACCCTGGTGGATTGCCGGGCGTTGATGTTTTGATCGGCGCCGGATGGGGAATTGACAAAGAAAAGGATTCCGCCCAAGGCAAGAACTACGTCCCAGGTAACAAGTACATCGCAGCAGACGACCTTTCCGCGATCGACGTTAAAAACGGTGGCAAGTACGTGATCGCTCAACGAACCAATGGAATTGAGGGGGCGGAGGTGCTCGATCAAGCCGTCCACCAGGCAAAAGACAGCGGCAGCCGATTGTTCGGTTTTTTTGGGGCCGAAGGTGGCCACTTGCCATTTCAAACCGCGGACGGAAACTATGATCCGGTCGTCAGCTTCGGCACCCCTGATCCCGCGAAGGCCGAGGTGTATAGTGAAGCGGACCTCCGCGAGAACGTCAAATTAGAAGACATGGCGATCGCAGCACTCGACGTTCTTCAGTCGCGTTCCGACCGCTGGTGGCTGATGGTTGAAAGCGGCGACGTTGATTGGGCAAATCATTCCAACAACATTGACAACTCGATTGGCGCGGTGCTCAGCGGCGACGATGCGTTTGCCGCTATCGTATCCTGGATTGAAGAGCACGGTGGATGGGACGACACCGTGCTGATTCTAACGGCCGACCACGGACACTATTTCAATCTTGATCGCCCCGAAGCTTTCCTGCCAACATCACGACAGTAGACCGATTTGACTTCGCCAGCGGCGTTCATCCAGTTGGGCGAGGACAGGCAGATGGCAGTTTTGACATGCGGAAAGTGCTTGTCAATCCTATCGCAGCCGAAATCACTTGAGCGGAGAGAGAGCATTTGATTGTAAGCCGACTTGCAAAACTTTACCGCTGGATCATTAGCCATGAATTGACCACCGTGCTGCTGCTGACTGTGGTGGGGCTGGGTGTCTGGGGCTTTGTCTCAATTGCCGAGAGAGTCGTCGAAGGCGATAGTCGCCTACTCGACGAAAAACTCTTGTTGAGCATGCGCGCTCCTGGCGACCCGACAGATCCGATCGGACCAAGCTGGTTCGAGGAAGGCGGGCGAGACGTAACGGCGCTCGGAAGCGTTGCTGCGTTGACGATTTTCACATCTGCGATGTCGGGCTATCTCTATTTCAAAAAGCAGCCCTGGGTCGCCTTGTTTATTGTCGCGGCGATTCTCAGTGGAACGGCGGTAAGTACGTTGATGAAGTTGGGATTCGATCGGCCGAGACCGGAATTGGTGCCTCATGAAACGCGAATCTACACAAAGAGTTTTCCGAGTGGCCATGCTGCAATGTCGTCGCTGGTGTTTCTGACGCTCGGCGCGGTCATGGCGCGAACCGAACGAGACCGCCGGACGAAAGTATTCCTGATCGTCGTTCCCATTGCGTTGTCGTTGTTGGTCGGCATCAGCCGCGTCTACATGGGCGTTCATTGGCCGACAGACGTCGCCGCTGGCTGGTTATTCGGCATGACATGGGCCGCGGCATCATGGCTTGTCTTTCGCTACTTACAGCGACGATGTCGCGGGCGTGTCCAACCAACGAATTTGACGGCGGAACTGCAATCGCAATCCAATGCGATATAACGAAAAACTGGGGCTTGATCGTTCTCGCTGCAAGAGCAATCAAATGTCTTGGTTCGACGTAGAAAAGAATTCGTAGTCCAGCAAGCGGACCATCGGCGTCACCAATGGCAGGAACAGCAAGGTGTTGCAAACGTAATACACCGTGTTCGTCGCTGCGATCGCCGCGACCGTGTTGGGGAAGGTTTCGACGTCGTCGACCATGGCCACTTGATTGACATCGACGCTGATGATCGAGTGAATCAATCGGATGTACCAGTGGAAAATGAGTGTGATCCCAAACACACTACTCAAATTGAGATCGACGAAAAAGTACGCCGCTCGGCGCACATTGGTCGTGGTACCAAGCGAAGCAAGAAAAGCCGTAATGGTTGTTCCGACGTTCTCTCCCAGAATCAACGCCGCCGCAGTGGGCTAGCTGATAATGCCTTGGGTTGTCAGCGAAACTGTGATTTCGAGCGTAGCCGACGAGAACTACACAAGCGTCGTCAGCAAGCAGTCGACGAGTGCGCAAATCAGGACACCGAAATAGCTGACCACCGCATATCGAGCAAACCTGTCTTCAAATAACGGCATTCCCGTGATCATTGCGCAAGCGCCCTTCATGATTTCCAAGCCAAAGAACACCATCCCCACACCGACCAGCACGAGCCCCCAATAGCGCCAGCGATCTCGTTGACGGTCGTGATCGAGCTGGACTGAACGATGAAGGTGACAATCGTCCCCACGACTGTCACAAAAATGCGGTTGTTGATCACGCTGTTAATTAGGCGGCGGAGACGATTTCCCGCTACCGCTTGCATGCCATCGGACAGGTGCTTCATGCCGAATAAAAACTTTCCGGGCCCCCTAGCCAAATCAAAGACCATCTTGGTCAACGTGGGAAAATCCGTAAGGTCTTTCCGAGTTGTGGCGTGGAGAGTTTGTTAAGATTCAATCATGTTGCACGCACCCCAGTGGGTTCTAGAGCCGATAGTGCGTTCGCAAATGGTCAGCGTCAATTTTGAAGCACCGACGAGCGAGTTCTCGGATTTGGATGAAAACACAATCCTAGAGCGTCACCTTTCCCTATAAACTATGATCGCCGGAAGCAACGTCGTCTACAGAAAACCGAAATCCAGTTCCGCACCTGGACCGCGAGCGAAACAGATTAGCCCAAGTATAAGGGGCGACAGCCACCTCTATGTCGTCGAGAAATGCTGGTCTGTCAACGTGGTCCACGCCGATTGCACGGTAACGCTGGTCGCTCGAAAAGGCAAGCAAGACCAGGTTCCGGCGGACGACCCGAATCTGCGTCAAGCCACTTGGCTAGAACGCTTGTTGTACCGCAGAAGATTTCCAAACCTAGAGATCGAATCGGCTGGATAGTCGTGACCTACAGTCCAGAATCAATGCAGCATCAATGATTATTGACGAGTTGCAAGATTCTCTGCGCGATGGCATCGATATCGCCTCGAAATCGAAACCCCGACGTCAACGACGCCGTCGCTGATCATAGCGGTAATCAACGTGTCGCTAGCAGCGATCGGTGGCTGCCGGCTCACTTCGCGATAGGCCTCGATTCGCGGAAAAGTCGTCATTGAGTCGCATTCGATTAACACGAGATCACAGTTCGATAACATCGGCATTATGGGGCGTATCGATCTGCGGTGCTCGGGCTTTCAATGTCAGCGGACGGAATAACTGCTGCAATCTTGCTCGTGATGCGATCATAAGCCCCATACCAAGACTTGCCGCTCTTGCTGTCTCCAGGGACCAACACATTTCGACCACGAATTACCATCTCAAACGGTGCCTGGCCTTCGATATCCTCGGCGATTAACTTGCGATGAACGATGGTTTCGATCGACAATCGAAGATCAGTGGGAATTCGTTCGATGTAGCGACCGACGGCGGCCAGTTCGCCGTCTCGGGCAACCGTTCCGTCATAGTCGGTGGCGATGACTCGCAATCACATAGGAAACGATTCCTAAAGAGGCTGTGCATGCGGCATCCGAAGTTCGATGGCAGGGTCTGGTAGGGGAGATTCATTGCGAGCGCGGGTGGGGACGGTCAACACGGGGCATCGGGCGTGACGAACAACGTGTTCTGCGACACTGCCCATCAGCAGGTTGATCAGACCGGTGCGTCCATGCGTTCCCATTACGATCTGATCGCACTGCGCCTCTTGTGCAATCCAACAGATGGTCTCGCCGGGTGATCCGGCGTAGACTAGGCGAGAAACATCAAGATTCCTGTGTCGCGGTCGAACGGCTCGCAATTGCCGGATTGTCTCTCGATCCACGTCGTTGATAGGCCCTACCGTTGCCAAGCCCTGTTGAACGTGCAGCACGATCAACCTGGCCCCAGTCGAAGCCGCGAGACGCTCGGCATGTCCGAACGCAGCGTTTGCGACGGGCGAAAAATCTGTCGGAAAAAGGATGCGCTGAATGGGTTTGGAGGTCACCGTCGACATCTGATACTCCGTTTGGTTTTAGCGTTTGAAACCGCAACGGTCTTGCAGGTTCGATTCATCAATGGAATTTCGGATCTCATTGCGGAGGCAAACCGCGTGCCAATCGGAACACCGCCGTCCAAACCATCACGTCTGCTTCATACGATGGACTCCCATTCGCTGAACTGGCCCCCGTAAATCGGCATGGCCATACGATCGGGTTTGATGACTAGCACAGAACAGTTGATTACGCTCAACACACGTTCGACCGTACTGCCGAGAAGCATTTCCGAAAGCCAACTCCGTGCAAACGATCCCATCACAATCAAGTCAACATTGTTTTCAGATGCGAATGCCGGAATCATCGTCGCCGGCTCCCCTTTCCGGATGAAGGAATTTTGATCGCCGGCGTTTCGTCCATGCATCTGCAAGAAATCATGGAACATCTTCTCGCTGCGTTCCCGCACACGTGCCGACAAATCACGGAAGTCGCCATCCCTTGTTCGCACCAGCAGGAACTCTTCACCATAGATCGACCATGCGTGAAAGATCGAAAGCTTGGATTGGTGCCATTGGCTCAGCCGCGTCGCCGCAGCCACAACTCGATCATTCAAAACGGCATCGACAAGTTCATCGCTGGACGTGTCGACACATGCCATCACGTGCGCATAGTTTGCCGACGCGTTTGGCGCAATCAGCAAAACCGGGCAGGGGCACTCTCGTAAAAGCCGCATGGCGGTCGTTCCGACACCACCTCTACGTCGACTGTCTCTTCCTTTTGCAGTCCGCACAACGAGGTCATGGCCGCCACTTGCGACAAGACTTGTGACCTGGGTGGACGTCGTGCCGCTCAGCACATCAATCTCAACATCGATGCCGCGCTCGCGAAGTGATTCCGCCAGGGCCGATAGTCGTTCGCGTTTTTCTTTGATGATCGTTTCGCGAATCTCCTGATGACCGGCAAGCATCAGACGAACAACCCGTGGGAATTCCGCAACGACATCGACCAATTTGATGGACGCTCCACACTGTTGAGAGATCAAGGCCGCCTTGTCAACGATGTTGCGGACATCCATTCGGGTGTCAACCGACACCAAGATGCGGTTGAATTCGAACATCAAATTGGTCCTTTCAGATTCAACGAGAGAGGAAACGGAAGAGCCATTAACCAGAACGAAGAAAGTTGCAAGCGAACAGCCAGTCCTGTCCAACACGCCGCCTGTCACCCCAACCTCATTGCGCGGCGGACTGGTGACGGCAGTGAACCGCCGTTTGATCAGGTTCGGAATCCTGAATGTGTTCCGATTCTGGACCGCAGACGACACGAGATCGCCAGTCTGATGCGACGTGATCCGGAACGGTCGGGAGGCATGGAACCGCGACGACGTAGGTCAAGCCATGATTCGTTTGGACAGTGATCTCAATGACAGGTAACCCGTTGCACACGATGTTCTCTACTGGGATTGAAGGCATGCCAAGAAATTGCCGGATGCGTTCCCGCAAACAGCCCAACACAATTGCAAATGTCGGACCAGCACCTTCTAATTCGCCACAATGACCGACCTGTCGGGAAAGGTGGCAGACAAATCTGCAACGGGGAGGCAAAAACGTCAACTGCTGGATCGAGCGGGCAACGCAGGGAGACACTCTGATCCGGAAATCCGTCGCCGTTTGGCTCCGGCAGACGACTCCGCGACACGCTCGATTGCGTTTACTGAAAATCCAGCAAACCGTTTTGGGGTCAGTCCTACGGAAGCCTCCCGGAACCTCGTCCGCGCCGAATTAGCTTCGGTTGAAGTCCTGTGGGCAGACGCGAGCCAGCGCTGCAATGGACCGCCATTTGCAATGGTTGCGATGGAGTCGGCTTCCACTTACGCCAAAACGCGTGCGGGCGGGTTGTCGCCAACGAGCGTCATCAACGGATTCTATTAATCAACTTTATCCCTCATATTCCCCTCAAGGACGGTAACAATGCACGGTGACTCCTGGAGCCTCGACAACCAGTGGCTCAACGAATTCAGCGATGCGTTTGACTGCGGCACCCATCGCTTAATTCGCGAAATCTCGATCGACGCCCAACCCGATTGCGTCGTCCTTGAAGGTTGGGCTCGGAATTTCTACGCGGTTCAACTCGCGATCCATACCACTCAAATCTTCAGCCGTAGCCGCCCCCGTTTCCCACAGATTACGTTGCTTCTAAGGGTCGATGGACCAATGATGGAATTCAACATCGCCCACCGGGGCGAATCGCGAAAGGACGCGACGGTGTCAACTCCGCCAAACGCATGTCGTCACGAGTTGACGCTTGCACCGGTATGAAGGGCAAGCGAATAGGGCCGAAAGAGGGCTGTTGCGGTGTGGCGGTCGCCGATTCGTCCTATTGGCACAGTTATTGCTTTTGTTGGCCATCGTCCCACTCCCAACCAATGAAGCACACCATCATGAATCGCAAAAACAGAATCATCGTGACAGCGGAAGATTGCAGGCGTCTCGAAGACGTTTTGGTCAGTTCGTTTGCAGGGGCATTCTGCGACAAGCCCTACTTGAACGCTTTGCGAAACGAATTGGCCAACGCAGCGGTCGTTGCTCGAGAAGATGTCCCTGGTGACGTCATCACGATGAACTCGATTGTGCGGCTCAAAGACATCGCAAGCCGGGAGCTCAAAATATTCACGCTCGTTTATCCCGACGAGGCAAATATCGCGGAAGGAAAACTGTCGATTCTGGCACCACTCGGTACCGCGATCCTTGGCTATCGCGTCGGGGATACCGTCCGTTGGACCGTGCCCAGCGGTGAGGGACAGTGGCGGGTTGAGGCGGTTGTTTTCCAGCCCGAGCGTGAAGGCATCCTGGCATAGCACCGGCGGTTGCAAAACCTCTTGATGGGATTCTCGCAACGGAGTTCTCCGGAATGGATCGCACCTTCGTGCATGTCGAATGCGTCGCCGGAAACGGCGCGATTGTCTGGCCTGCGTGATCCCAATGCTTCGTGAAACTGATTCTAATCGACTGCGCTCGGGAACCGCCTACGAGTAGCGTCCAACGCGAATCGTATATTTTGTGTATCAGTACAGTATTTTTGTTTCAGTACAGTAATTGACCGGTAGCCCCGGTCGTTCCCTTAGGAAAACAATGTTTACGAAATTGATTGCCGTCACCCGAACGGACAAAACTCGATTGGAAGATCTGTTGCGACGCGAACTGACCCTCGGCTTGGGCGGTGATCGTCCACACCTGGATCGGCTGCAACAACGTCTGACGCAAGCCACGGTGGTGGATTCCCACGAGATGCTCCCCGACGTCATTACCATGAACTCCACTGTCAAGGTCCGCGATTTGGATCCCAGCGAAGCAGAAACATTGACGCTCGTCTATCCAGAGGAAACATGCGTATCCGAAGGAAAACTTTCGATCCTTTCGCTACTTGGTTCAGAACTACTTGGGATGCGCGTCGGCGAAATTGTGACCTTGGAAGTTTGGGGGCGAGAATTACGCAAACGCGTTGAAAGAGTTACATTCCAGCCCGAACGGGTGGGGGCATTCAATTTGTAGCCGTTCGTGCAGATTTATTTGACTCCCTGGGCACAGTCCTGACGTCTTCCAGCGCACATCCATTTGACCGAGTTTTTTATGTCCATCGCACATCCGCCCCACGTGGTGATCACCGCCGAAGATCGGCAAATCATCATCACCGCCGCCGATCAAACACGTCTGATCCAATTGTTAAACCGTGAATTCAGAGATAACGTCGGCTGCCGAAGTCATCTCAACCGTCTTCTTCATGAAGTTCACCGCGCCAACGTTGTTGATGCGTCGGAAGTTCCAGACAACGTTGTCACGATGGATTCGGTCGTCGAACTTCTCGATCCCGATACCAGTGAGCGCGGGGTTTTCACGCTGGTCTATCCGGAATCGGCGAGTGTCAAAGACAACATGCTGTCAATTCTCGCCCCTATCGGGACTGCGATTCTTGGTTATCGAGTCGGCGATACCGTTTCGTGGCCGACCCCGCGCGGGACGCGTCAGACAAAAATCGCAAGCCTCATTTATCAACCCGAACACTACCAACGTTGAGCCCCCGGCGCGGGACAGCCGACTTGGTGGTGATCGCGTCGACGCCAATCATGTTCGCAGCGAAAATCGTCCTGGGCGATCCTGTCAATTAAATTCAACGGGCGATCAGTACGCTGCACGGTGCATGACGAAGAACCTATCGCGACGTGCTCCCCAGCAGGGCTCGGTCGATAAGTGATGCTCGCTGATCCCCCGTGACGATGAGTTCACGCTCGCGGTCGAATGCATACCCAACCAAGACTTGCCCAATGTGGCGAGCGTCGCAAATCTCCGTGTGAACCACGTAACCCACGGATTGCCGGTTGGAGCACTCGATGATCCATTTCCGACAACCATTTTTGCAGAACAAAATGCCAAATCCCATATTTGAAAGACTTTTTTCTGCCGCATGGCTGACCGGCGTCCGCTCCTTGAGCTGCGACTGGGCTTTGACAACCCACCGCTTCCTGGGGATCTCCCTGCTGATGACAATCGCGACGATCGCACAAAGTCAAGATTCCGAGGAAACATACACGTCTCAATCGTACGCCGAGATCACTCGGTTGGGCGAAGCCATTATCGAGAATACACGTGAGCACCCACTGTCGCGCGACTATATTGGCAATCAACTCAACTGCACCTCGTGTCATTTGGAAAATGGCCGACATCCGATGGCGGCCAGTTTCATTGGAATCGCGACAGCCTACCCGGCCTGGTCCCCTCGTGAAAAGCGAGTCATCACACTGCAAGACCGCGTCCTGAATTGCTTCATGCGAAGTCAGAATGGGACGAGACCTCCGGTCGGCAGCAAATTGGCGATCGCGATTACAGCCTACATTACATCGCTTTCAGAAGGCCAGCCGATTAAGGTCAATCGTGACAAACCGTTGGGCCCCAACCACATGCCAACTCTGGAGCCCCCTAAAGATGCTCCAAGTATTAGGAGGGGCCGCACGCTGTACGCGGAACACTGCGCTTCCTGCCATGCAGCCGACGGGCTTGGCGGCAACGAAGGGCCGCCGGTCTGGGGGCCGCAATCGTATAACGACGGGGCGGGACTGAGCCGCGTCTCCAAGCTGGCATCATATCTGAAGGTTGCCATGCCTTTAGATGATCCGCACTTGAGCGACCAGGAAGCATTCGACCTTGCGGCTTTCGTGAATTCTCATCCACGGCCGAAGTTTAATTTGAAGAAGATGCTACCGACACAGGAAAAAATGGGCGAATACAACGGTGACCGGTAGCAGCCATCCCCTGTCAGACATGCGGGTTGGTGATCGGCCCACAACCCTTTGAAACCGGACGCTCGGCTTGAGGTGTTGTCCCAGGTCACAAAACCTATCGAGGCTTAGCGGTACTCATCCACGCAGATTCCATGGCGTTTGAGCAATTTGTTCAACCCTTGTCGTGACAAACCGGCTTGCCGAGCCGCACTGGCAATCACGCCGTCGTGTTTTTGTAGAAGAACCGCCAGACATTCGCGATCCGCATAGTCGAGCGCTTCATCGCGGGAAATCTCTGATAACTCAGCCTCCGGCCCCGACTGGCGTGGTCCGTCAAGAAGCTGGCGCGGCAAATCGTCCACTTCAATTTTCGTTCCGCGAGCCAATGCAATCGCTCTTTCCATGACATTGCGGAGCTCTCGAATGTTACCGGGCCAATGATTGCGACGAAAACACTCCAGAGTTTGCGGCGACAATCCCTTCACATCTGTTCGACCGGTGCCCAGTTGATTCAAAAAATGCGCGGCCAACAGTACCACATCGTCGCCCCGCTTTCGCAATGGCGGCAGATCAAGATGAATGACGGCAAGTCGGTAGAACAAATCTTGTCGAAATCGGCCTGCGTCCACTTCCTTTTGCAAATCGCGGTTGGTGGCGCAGATGAAGCGGGTATCAACTTGAACCGGGCGGCTCTCACCGACCGGCGTAAAAGTCTGTTCCTGAATCACACGCAACAATTTGGCCTGAGACGTATGCGGCAATTCCCCAAGTTCATCAAAAAACGCGGTTCCGCCGTCACAATTGCGTAGCAATCCCTTCTGGTCCTTGACCGCGCCCGTGAATGATCCTTTGACGTGACCGAACAAGACTGATTCGAAAAGCGACTCCGGGACCGCGGTGCAGTCGATGACCTGAATTGGATGATCGGCACGTGGGCTGTGGTCATGAATGGCTTTGGCGATCACTTCTTTTCCGGTCCCACTTTCACCGGTGATTAAGATGTTGGGGCTACTTGCCGCGACTCGTCCCACGAGGTCTAGAAGTTCGAACATCGGTTGGCTACGACCGATAATCCCTGGATACTCCTTGAGCGTGTCTGAGTCGTAGAAAGTTGAGCTGGGCTCGCGAGGTAAGATCACCGGTTGCCGGATCGCTCGACAGACTGCAGCCAACAGCTCCTCGAACTTAATCGGTTTCAGCAGGTAGTCGGCGATCCCTAGTCGCACGCTTTCGATCGCGCTGGGAACCGACGGAACGCCGGTCACTACAATCATTGGGATGTGTGCATACTTGGTTCGCCCTTCCTTCAACAGTTCAAGCTTTAAATTGCCCGGCATGTTTAGGTCTGACAAGATCAGATCAAACGAGTGGCCGTGCAGAACGTCGATCGCGCCATTGGCATCATTGACGCAAATGCATTCGTACCCCTCGTCACGCAACAATTCAGCGGTTGTGTCACGATACAACGGTTCGTCGTCAGCAATCAGAATGCGTTTGAACTGTTCGCTCAAGGGCGGCATAGTAGGGAGAATCTGACTCGCAAAAAGTGGCAGGTGAACGGAATTATCTGCCCCCGCACGAATGAATCGCCGAATGCGACTAATTATTCATCCTGCAAAGGCCGAGGCAATGAAAGTGTAAAACGCGTTCCGTGGTTGATCTCGCTTTCAACTCGCACCGAACCTGTCATCGTTTCGACCAAGCTACGCTTGACCGATAGCCCCAGCCCCAGCCCTTGGCCGACCTTCTCGGTCTTCGTGCTAAAAAAAGGATCGAAAATATGATCCAAGTGCTCGGGTGCGATTCCCTGTCCTTGGTCAACAACGTCGATCACGAGGTATGTCTCCCGCGTTTCAAGGATCACTTCCACCGTTTGACCAGCCCTGGATGCCTGCACCGCAATGTGGACCAGATTAAGTAAGACCTGCTTCAGCTCTCCTTCCAGCAACTCGACTTCGTCTGATTCCAGTTCGCCGCACGGTTTTTTCCCCGTAAGATTGAAAACCACTTCCACATTCAGTTTGCGGGCCAATGGTTGTGAAAGAGAGACGACTTCATCCACCGTCCGTCGAACAGAAAACCGAGTCGGTTGCTGCTGGCTCGGTCGATAGAGTTGATATATGTGATGTGTGATGCCGCTAATTCGATCGATTTCTCGATCGATCAACTCGAATTTGTCGTAGTGCCTAATGTCGCGGGGGAGATGACGCTTCATCAGCAACAGTGCGTTTCGTATCCCGGCAATTGGATTGTTGATCTCGTGGGCGACGCCCGCCGCCAATTCACCGAGTGCCGCGAGCTGCTGCATCTTGGCGCGATGTTTTTCTAGCTCGGCGACACGAGCGGTGCGTTCTTGAACAAGCTGTTCCAGATGTTTGTTGTGCAGCCGAAGTTGTTCGCGAAGCCGTCGCTTTTCGGTGATGTCCCGCACGCTGGCTCGAAACCCGAGGGGATTGCCACAGTCATCTTGTAGCGGTTGCCACGAGACGGCCATCCAAAGTCTGATGCCGTCGCAATGCAACACACGAGATTCTATGTTGTTTTCCGTGCTGCCGGCCGACGCATCACGCAAGTGCTTGGCCACTCGAACACGGTCTTCAGGCACCATCAGTGGCAGCGGATAGTCTGCCATCGCCAGACATTAGTTTGGTGAATACCCGGTGAACCGTCGGAGGGCCTCATTGACCCACAGTACTTCACCGTGGGAAGACAGCCAACTCTCCCAGTCGTATGTGCAGTTGGCAATCAGCCGGAAAAACTGTTCTGGGATTGGTTCGCCGCGACGGAGTGTTGGGATCAAGTTTCAGTTCATGGTGCGTGACAATCCCGGCGTGATCGACGCGTCGCCAGAGCCCACCGCGATCCACGGTGGTGCGCGGTCAATTGTGGGGAACGGACTGGTTCGACGTGTCGCTGTTGCGGAAGAAGGTCTTTGTAAGTGGCCGGAGCAGTCCGAGCACTAGGAGCGAAATCAAACCGGAGGCCGCTGCCAGTGCGTATTGGCCCAGTCCAGCGACAGTTCCGAGGGCCGCCGCCAACCATATCGAGCTTGCGGTGGTCAGCCCCTTCACCTGCACCTCAGGGCCAAGCTTGAGAATCGTCCCCGCACCCAGAAATCCAATCCCTGCCGCGACCCCTTGGATCACGCGTGTGACTTCATTGGAATCGTCCGGCGCGGTTTTGACGGCGGCGATCGTAAAAATCGCCGCCCCTAATGATACCATCATGTGGGTTCGGACTCCCGCCCACTGGCCCCGCAATTGGCGTTCCAAGCCGAGGGCACCTCCAAGTGATACGGCGATCAATAGCCGCACGCAGTGCATCGTAAATTCATCGATCCAAACGTGATCCGGCATCTGATGGCCTTTTTCTTGAGAACAAATGATTGAGCGACGTACCGCCATTCTCAGTTTTGTCCGCGCATGTAACGCGAGTGTCTGACCACTGCAATTCACGCCGCCGGGGAGTGTGGGGGGCGCACGCGGCGCCGAGTGATCCACGCATAAGTTCACGGTGAGCTTTCTACTCGGTTTCACAGACCGAAACTCTCTAGAGCAAGGTAGTTCGCCTGCTCCAATCGGTACCAAACGTGATTTAACGATCGCTTTCTGCAGCTATGATCCACTCCCTTGCCCGTCAACGTTTGGCGCAAACGCGGATTATATCTTTTGACGTCCTTAGCGTCGCACACTCGATTCCCCAACGGTCGTGCAACGCGCTTGCCAATCACGATGGCGACGTATTATACATTCACGAAACCCACGGCGGTGTCCGCGACTGTTGCTTGGTGTCTAGATCGTATACGAACGGATTGCCGTCGCTTGAGATTCGTTGTCGCAATGCGGCGTGCGCGTCGGGCGGCTTCGGAAACGGCTGCCATGACCATTTCATGCCTTGCGTAAACGGAAACAGGCGCAAATCCCGGCATGTTCAAACTGACTCGACAGGTTTTATCGCCCCCTCCGCGCGGCCCGTTTTCATCGTTTACCAGGACAGAAACCTCTGCAATGCGTGGCGCAAATCGCGACAACGTGTTTCGCACCAACTGACGAATTGCATCCCTAGTTTCGCTACCAACTTTGTCGATCGACGATGTGACAAGAATTTGCATTTGGGAATCTCTCCGGGTCAATGAGCAACAAAAAACAAAAAGGGTTGACAGACCTCGCCGCTCGCATCGCAACTCGCCTCACCGGGACGGCAAGCGACCAAAACCCGAGCGTGCGGCGAGCCGAGCCGTTTGGGTTATGGCGAACGCGTCGCACCGGGCGAGATCGGCACGGAAGGCTGTTCTCAGGTGACATGCGTTCGGCGTTGTACAGCCTTCAGCTACGCTCAAGCAAACCGTGTACCGGTTGCCACAGGTCTTTCAAACTTGCTCGAATACGTTGTGAAACGTAAGCGTTCCCTCGATTGGGAACCGTCTGCGGGTGTCTGCGTCGCGTCAACGATCGGACACAAACGTCAATCGATGTTGGCAGGGCTCGGCAAGACACTAGACACTTTTCGCTACCCCCGCCCCCAATCCCATCGCAAGCTTGAGTGCTGCCACCAGAAATAGCATGGTGATGGACCACGTCCAGGCTCCCGTATAGTCGAAAATCAGACCGAACAGTGTCGGCCCCGTCGCGGCAACCAGGTACCCGACCGACTGCGCCATTCCCGACAACTCCGTAGCCGATTCTGCATCGTGTGATCGAATAACGAGAAACAACAATGCGAGTCCAAAGCTTCCCCCAAGCACGAATCCAATTACCGATACCCAAACGACCGTAAGACCGTTGGGAGCAATCAACATTCCGACAAGCGAAAACGCCTCGGCGATGGTCAAAAACCACACCACGCCGCGTTGCTCACGCATCGCGCCGGCGATGGTCGGAATGATCAACGACCCGAGAATTCCCATGAATTGTGAGAGCGAGAGCATCCAACCGGAAAACGACGGTGTATATCCGCGAAACGTCAAGATCGCGGGCAACCACGCCAGCACTACGTAGAACGTAAGCGATTGCAAGCCCATAAAGAGAGCGACTTGCCAGGCCAATTTCGAAGCCCCCAGATCCTTCATCGCCCTGATAAAACTACGATTGGGCTCCGAGCGAGTGAGGCGACTGACCTGGGGAATCCACACCACAGCGGCGAAGAGTGACAAAACAGCCCAACTGCCAAGGGACCCACGCCACCCCAGCCCATCGGCAAGTGGAACACTGGCCCCCGCGGCAATCGTGGCACCTAAGCCCATCGTCGCGGAGTAAAGGCTTGTGACGGCACCTCCGCGTGACGCGAAGTTTCGTTTTGTCAAACTTGGCAGCAGGACATTGCCAAATGCGATCGCAACCCCCAACAGTAAAGTTCCGAGATAGAGTGTGAACACCGACGAGACCGAACGCATTGCGGTGCCAATCGCCAATAAGACCATTGCTCCGAGCAAGGTTCCGCCGATCCCGAGGCGACGGGTCAGCAACGGCGTCAACGTGGAAACGATCCCGAATGCAACCAAAGGAAGCGTCGTCAACAGCCCGATCAACGAATTTGGCAGCCCCGTCGATTGCTGAATCGGTTCAACCAACGGCCCAACACTCGATAGCGCCGGTCGCAAGTTGATCGCTATCAGCAGAATACCGGCAAGCAGCAACAGATCAGGCGAATTCGATTCGTCTCGGAATTGGCTGGTAGAGGACTCTGATTGCGAAGTTGGAGTCGGCAAGCGTCTTGATCGTTTTGTGTTGAGGGCGCGTTGATAGACTGCGAGGCTTCTTATCGCATGCAGACTTCTACCATGAAACGGAGTTGCCCTCTACGGAGCGAACGACTGATTTCGCAACTCGCAACAGCCAGCCCAACACGATCGATGAATGGGACTCCGATTAATCCTCCCGTCGAGAGTGACACCGCACGCCCGCGGGATCCGAACCGGCGGCTGAACTGAAAGGCAATTGCAGGGCCAAAACTGAAATACATTCAAGGGCGCCGGATAGGTGATGATTGAAGCCCAAAGCGTCGCCAAGCGTTTCCTGGGTGGCTACGGCAGTTGACGCTGCTGCCACTTGTCCTTGGGGTAATACTGGATGAAACCCTAACGCGATGGAAATACCGGGAAGAGCTGTTAATTCACCCGGAATTGCGTTCTGAATGTAGACCAAACCACACGATTCTCGTTTGAACGCGGCAGCAACGCCGACATTTGTTGCGTGAGTTGGCCAGGATCGACTGGACACCGTCGAAGCCACGTCGGTTCACGGCCAGGTTCTCGAACTCATTCGAGTCACGAGAGTGGTCGTAGAGTTCCTACTCGCCGGACGCATATCGGATTTACCGCCAGCGGGGCGTACGCAGAGCGTGGTGATCGACGAACGTCGTCAGCACCGGGTGCGGCCAGTCGCGCTTCGGGTTTTCCAGCACCGGCCGCAGGGAGTTCCCGTCCAAATTACCCGCCGGCTGGACGCCCGCGTAATCAAGGATGGTTGGGGCGATCGTTAGCAGATCGACGGGTTGGTCGTAACGGACGCCGCTGGGGATTCCCGGTCCGGCCACAATCATCGGCACCCGGGTGGTCTGCTCCCACAACGCTGCTTTACCCCAGTGCCGTTTCTCGCCCAGGTGCCAGCCGTGGTCGGAAAATAGAATCACGTACGTGTTGTCGGCATGCGGCCCGCGATCCAACGCCTCCAATACGCGACCCAGCTGGAAATCCATCGCCGTGGTGCATGCCAAGTAAGCCTGCAGCACGTCCTTCCACGTGCCGGTCCTCTCGGTCCAGTCCTGTGTGAAGACCCCAGGCGCTTCGACGTCCTGCGGTCGCCGGGGGCGTCGGCCGAAATACACCAAGTCGTCATTGTCGTTCGGCGGTGTCTTGGGCAGTTTGATCGTCGCCTTTGGAAACATATCGAACCACTTGCCGGCCGCGTAGAGCAACGTATGGGGTCCGTAGAATCCGCACCCCAACAGCAGCGGCCGGCTGTGGCGATCACCTAGCGCCGCGATCGTGCGATCGGCGATGATCGGGTCGAAGCTGGCAGCATGGTCGCGGTCCTTTGGCGGAACACCCCAGTCGGTGATTGCATCGCCCTGGTCGTAGTTCAGTTTCGGCTTTTGACGGGGACCGTAACTGGAGATGTTGGATCGCTGCCACTCGACGGCCGATTCGTCCGGGCGGCCGACGTGGAACAGTTTGCCGAACCCAAGAGTGCTGTACCCGGCCGACGCCAGAGCCTTCGGCAGCGAGACAGCGTCGGGCCGCCGCGACTGTTCTCGGAACCATTTGGACCGGTTCGCCGTGATATCGATCGTCGTCGGGCGCAACCCGGTCCAGAGGCTCGTCCGCGACGGCTGGCAAACCGGCGAGTTGCAATACGCCCGCGTGAAGAGCACACCGCGGGCAGCCAATCGGTCGATGTTCGGCGTGATCGCGTTCGGGTGACCGCCCAGACAGCCGACGTAGTCATTCAGATCATCGATGGCGATCACCAGAAAGTTCGGTCGCGGTTCGGCGGCCCGCATGGTCACGGCGGTCGCCATCAGCCCAACGGCAAGCAGCCATCGCATCGCCCCTCTCCCGCAAGTAATCATCAGCCAAACAGTCTCCAGCAATCTCGATGTCGTGGACCAAATCGGACACCGGCGAGGTTACTCCACTCGCACGCGGATTTCCACACGGTCGATGGTCATCCCAACTCGCCAGCGCCGGGGGCAGCATTGGAATGGATGAAGCTGCCGGATGACGGTGGATTGCCGGTCCGAAGCTCTTGCCGCGCAGAACGCGTGCGTGATCGACGACGCGTCCGTACGTCCCTCGGCCTCACCGCAGTTCCAGAATCAAGTGTCAAGGACATCGCCCGAACACCGTATTCAATCGGCATACTCGCTGTCGCCGAACGCACCCAGCGAATACCACGCTCGCTCTCTCCGGCCCATTAAGCCAGCCATGGTAAACCTTCCCGTGACTCTGCAAACCCTAACGCACTTACCCGAGTGTGACGACGCTGCGAACGTTGGGGGGGGAAGACAAAAGATCCACCGTTTGGTGGCCTGGCCGGGAAAGTCGCGGACGAAAAAGGGGGGCGCTCCATGGAATCCGGAAACAGAGCGAAGGTGCTCGATCGGTATGGGTTGGGCGCCGCAATTGAAAGCCAAGCTGACGAAATCAAATTTGCCGACCGGTCGGCGCGCACGACAAGCTGAGCCTCCTTTAAGCCAGCCACACCGCCCAATCCAGAGCTCGCACCTCAGTATTCCTGTAGGGCGCAAACAAATGGCACCATTTGTTTGGACGGCGGTCGGCTTACTTCGACCACCGTTTTGGCTGGTTGGTTCGCACTTTCTGTTACCCGCGGCACCTGTTGGTCGACTCGCTGTAGACCTCGGCAGCCCTGAAATGCTTCGACTGAAACAGCGGCTGTAGCGACGCGCAGGAGTCGGAACCGCAAGGTTACGTTCGGCGTTTCCTGGTTCCGGCGTTGACCACCGGCGAGCTCGCCATCCGCAAGCGAGCAGTGAGACATGTCGTGCTCACTCCAGCGCGGTATAGTCTTCAGCATGCAAGCAGAGCAGCCAGCACCATTGCCTCGGACAAGCGAAACAAACCTCGATGCCGAACTTGTCGATCCCCAGGATTCTGTGTACCGATCTCGTCTGCGCAGGCTTTTGCCGATCATTCTCTTCGTCGCCACCTTCCTCAGCACGTACCTGGCAGGCGGTCTGGCTTTTTCTCTGGCCCTAATGTCTACCTTATTGACCCACGAGCTGGGGCATTATCTTCAGGCTCGACGGTATGGTGTCCCGGCAAGCCTGCCTCTCTTTATTCCCATGCCGATCAGTCCCATCGGCACGATGGGGGCCGTCATCCTGATGGAGCCCGGCATGGGCAACCGCCGAACACTGTTTGACATTGCGATTACCGGACCGCTTGCCGGACTGGTGCCCGCCTTGCTGTTCTGCATTCTGGGACTGCAATGGTCAGAGGTCGTGGTCGTTACCGACAATCAAATGGGATTGATGTTGGGTGAGCCACTCTTGTTCAAGCTCCTGATCTACTTCACGTTTGGTTCTTTGGCAGAGGGACAGGACGTGCTCCTGCACCCGGTCGCCTTCGCTGGCTGGGTTGGCATCTTCATCACGGCGTTGAATCTTTTTCCGATCGGACAGCTGGATGGTGGACATGTTCTGTACGCTCTGTTGCGTCGGCGGGCCCACACGTTGGCCAAAGGTCTGCTGTTGGCTGCCGCGGTGGCGGTCGTCCTCTGGGGCTACTGGGGCTGGACGCTCATGCTGATCTTGTTGGTGTGGATGGGGCCCGTACATCCGCCAACCGCAGAAGATGCTGTCTCCTTGGGAACTGGCAGGAGCTTTCTGGGTTGGGCCAGCTTGTTGTTTGTGCCATTGGGATTCACTCCCGTGCCTTTCTACTTGCCAACGTGATCAGAGTCTGCAAGCTGTGTCTCCCAATAGGCACGGCCCTGTGGTTGACTTGTTCAGCAGGTGGCGGTCGGTGGCCTGGCAACGCGGTCAGTCCTGCAATGCAATTCGTCACGAAACCAACGACCGAGTTCGTTCGCATCGATCGGCAGAGCATGATGGCCAGATCGTATTCCCAGCGAGTCATTCGGCTGTCGCGCTCCGAGTATCGTCTTGCCGCACAAGCTCGCCATACAGGTCGGGACGTCGCTGGGCGAAATTGCGGCTGGTCGACCGCACGTGACGGACCCTTGCCATGTTGATCGTTGCAGTGATGTACGACTCCTGCCCCGGGGGACTCTGAGCAAGGATTTGGCTACGGCCGTCTCCGATCATTGTGCCTCCGCCGTAGGCTTGGTTGGAAGTAACCATGGCGACGTGGCTTTGAAACATGATCGAGCGGACGATGAAGTCCTCCACGGTACCACGTCGGCCGTTGATCCAAACGATCAACTCGGCACCACGTAGTGAAAGAACACGCGGCGGTTCGGGAAACCAGCCGTCATAACAGGTCATGATTCCGACTCGGCCGAAGTCCAACTCGAATACCGGCAAATCGTCCCCTGCTTGCATGACCCATTCTGGATCGTGCTCAAGCATCCACCGGCGGCTCTTGCCAACGGGCGGCCGCTTCCACGGATCGTCGCCCTCGAAGTGGTCGATGGCCGGATGTGTCTTTCGATAGCGGCCGATAATCTCTCCCTTTCGACCGAAGACCAAGGCCACATTGGCAAACGTGCCGTCGCCAGACTCTTCCCAGCAACCGACGATCACATAGATGGAATTGTTGCGAGCTGCCTCAGAGATCGGCTTGGTCGCCGGCCCAGGCACTTCGATGTGTCCGAGCACATACTCAGGGAACACGACCAGCTGAGCTCCATCGCGACCGGCGCGATCGATATAGGGCACCAACTTGCCCGACGGGTCGAATTCATCACGTGGGAGTTCGCCCTTGTCATAGCCACTGACCTGCACAGCGGCGACCTTCACTGAATCCGGTTTCGGCACGGAGGCTTGTTGGGCAACAACCGCGTCTGCAAGGCAAAAAACACAGACACCGATAAGAAAGTGGATTCGCGACATGATTACCAGTTCCTATGCTTTGGCCCAACTTCGTGACCGCACTGCGACGGACAAATGCGACGCTCAACTATCGCAAGTATCATACCACCCGGTGCTAGTTCGCGCGGAAATACCGCCACTACCGGTCTTTCTGTGCAGACTGGATCGGTGTTTCGGTTGAGTCACGTAACCGAGACAAGGTCCACATTCCAATGCCGCTTCCTTCCAATCCAGTCCGAGTTGTTGAGAACAGTGCATGGCGTCAGTTCGCGCTCGAATCGTGACGGCGAACAAGCCGCGTGTTGCGGCGGCAACTGTGCGAACGCCGAAATGAAATCACCCAATCAACAATGGCTCCGACCTCATCTTGACGACGGTGCTCATGCTGGTTGGTATTCGGCATCATACCAGCCCGCATCGGTCCACACCTGAACCCGCCGCGGAACAGCATGCATCCAAGATGATCGAAGCTGTTCACGCCGCTCCCAGAGCATGCGTTTGAGAGCTACCGGAAGCACAATGCCCTCAAGCTGCAGGAGCCGAAAGATATCCTCTTTCGACGCCGTTTCGCGTCCGATACTCCGGTTTCCGCCAGGATAAACCTTTCCAAATTCGGGATGGCCCTCCCAGGCATAACGTGAATGATTGAATATCTGCATCCATAGGGAAATCCACGGAATGATCTTTTGGTACTCCGTCGTTCCTTGATGCATTCGCACCTCAAGCAACTGAACGTTGGCGTTCATTCGCCGCAGATTGATCGAATGATATCGCGGGAAAGACCACTGACGCACGCACTGGTTGAAGGTTTGCAGGGTCAACTCGCGTAGAGGCTTGCAGTACTCATTGCGGCTCCGTTTGCTGTATGTCCTATTGCCGAGCCATTGAAAAAGCCGTGACGGCGCGACAAGAGTAAAAAGCCCCGCCTCCAGCCGGGTGAGCCTTGCGGCAAAGCCGTGTCTGCGTTCTGGCGTATTGAGCCGAGTTGCAAGTGTGATGTGCAAGCCGGTCTGGGCGTTCACACGAAGGTTTGGTGACCGCTCAACGAGGTCGGTCACCGCCTCCGAAACTCTCGCGAGTTCAGCAAACCCTTCAGCATTGACAAGGATCGGGGAGACAATTTCCCAACCGCACGAGGCGTCATACGTGACGCGCCATTGGGTTGTGTCACTGCTTTGGTGATAGTCTAGTGGGCGGTCACAGACCGGCAAAACGGCGACTCGCTGAATACAGCGGATGATCTCTTGCGCAGTGCGGGCCCACGTGTGATCTATATCCGGCTCGTAGGATCCCCGTGCCGAGAGTTCGATCTCTACGCCAAAAGTCTGATCCTTTGTGAAAGGTATCCCCACAACACCGTCAAGAACAAGATCTTCAAATTTCGGTGTGTCTTCAGGCTCGGCATGTCGTATTGCCCTGCCAGTTGACCGGTATGAAGCCCTGGTCGGCTTTGTGTTTACGTAATCTTCGGCATGAAACAGGCGAGAGCCCATTTGTTTGACCGAGTCCGTGAATTCGATGATCCGAAACTTGTCCTTCTTTTCGGTTTTTCGTGCTCCGCGACCTACCATTTGGGCGAGCAGGGTTAGGCTGCTTGTTGGCCGCGCAAGGAAGATCGTGTCGATCTCGGGAACATCGAATCCCTCGGTGAGCATCTCGACCGTCACGAGCACGTTTAGTTGACCATTCCGAAAGTCTGCAATGGCTTTGTTATTCCGCTCCGCCACCTGAGATGAATGAACCGCACGGCAAGCGACTCCCCTCCGGGAGAGCTGCTGGGCCAACTTGTTCGCATGCTCAACATCGCACGCGAAGATAACGGTCCGCGCGAACTTGCCCGCGCCATAGCCGCGAAGAAACGTCGAGACGATTTTCTCATTCCGATCCTCGCGGTTGCCTAGATCCGCTAGCGCATCGGATCGAATGCAGTCGCCCGAGAAAATCGGGTTCCACGTTTCACCCGTTGCGACCGCCTGCACGGTGGGGACCGCTAGGTACTCAGGGCAAAGATCGGCAAAAGACTTTGCGTAGGCGATGCGATGCGTCGTGGTGTCCAGGCTCGGCGTGGCAGATAGGCCAAGGACGCTCGCCTTCCCGAGGAACTGGCTGAGCAACTCTTTACCTAGCCTTGCCTTTGCAGCCCAGTGGCACTCGTCCACCACCACAAGGAGGGGGTCTCGCCCTGGCAGGGGAAACACGTGACCGCCAGCGCTCCGCGAGCACCAAGTTTGAACGGTTGAGAAAACGAATCGCGCGTCGAGCGTTTCGCGGAATTGTGGTAGGCCCTTGCCGACTCTCCCGATATTGGATGAAGCAATCATGTCGGTGTTGATCAATCCGCACGACGCCTGCGCCACAAGCTCCCACCGATTCGCAAGCCAAAGAACTTTGCCCGTTGGATGACGTCTGAGGTGACGGCACGCGATGTGGAGGGCCACCAACGTTTTTCCAGATCCGGTTGGCAGGCTGACGACTTGCACGCGTCCCGGGTCGCTGCGAAGTGCACGTTCGGTCTGCTTGATCGCTTCAATTTGGTAAGGTCTCAACGTGCTACTGGCCCATTGTCCGTCTGTCGGAGTAGAGGGCATCAGTACCGAGCGAGGCTGCGATCGGGAAAACAGATCGCTAGAACCAAGTCCTGGGACGGGGGCGTCAATTGTAGTGAGCGTCATGATTTCTACTTCCACGAGGTGAATGTGAGGCTAGGCGAGGCCTGCCACTGGATCTCTTTTGCGTCATTGCAAGTGGAAGCAAACAGTTCGAATTCACCAAATTTCTCGCACCGAAACCGAAAGTGCTCGACGGTATTTGCCCCACCTAAAGGTCAGTTGGAGATGTCGTTCTCAACGCGATGGAGCGAGTCGTCTGCTTGTCAATGCCGTTCGTGCGACACGCTCCCAGCTCGTCGGCCGCGAACGATAATGCGGGTGCCGTCCTACAAGACTTGGCCTGAGAGATCTTTATTTTGATCCGAGGTGAATTCAACGTCAGCCGCGGCGACCTTCAAATGAACCGATTCGCCAACTGCCCTGATGGTCGACCAATTGCGGGGATCCCGGGACTGTCCTGGCAGTCTGCCAACCGGTTCGCAACACGTGACGAATCGGGCCTCCTTCGAGTCAGCCACACCGCCCAATCCAGAGCTCGCACCTCGGTATCCCAGGAGGGCCTAAAACAAATGGTACCATTTGTTTGCGGCATTAACTCTTTCACAGTGGCCACAGTTCTGGCTGGTTCTGCCGCACTTTGTATCCCCGCGGCACCCGTTGGTCGACTCGCCGTAGACCTTGGCGATCGAGTAATGCTTCGACTGGAACAGCGGCTGTAGCGACTCGCAGGTGTCGGAATCGAAAGGCCGTCTTCAGCGTTTCGCGGTGCAGACGTTGTTCGTGAGGGCACGCCTGAGACTGGCGTCCTCAGCACAGCATCGCACGTTGGGCAGCTACCGACAGAGTGCATTGATCTTCGCACGGGATCTTCACGGCGGCGGCCGCTGGTATTTGATGCGGGGGGATCGAGATGAGCGTTCGCGTTGAGTGGGTAGGGCCAGTCGCGACCGCGTTCCAAGGCATCAACGGGCCGACGGACGAGCCGATTTTTTGGTGTTTTGGGCGGCGCAATGTCAATTGGATTTGACTTTTTTCCAAATCCATTCACCCGAAAGAGCCACAGTATGTTTCTCTGTAATCAGCGCTACGACTGCCAAATCTACGTCGTTAGCAAGTCCCACATCGCAAACCAGTTCTATGGGTACATCGGCGGAGAGGACTACTGCCTTGCCGATGGTACCATTTGGCGGACCAGCTCGCCGATCTGCAGAATTCGGAGGGAACAGTCCCCTCGTGCCATCGTTTTTCGCAGGGGAGGCCAACACTTCATGGCAGTGCAAGGAATGCGACGCACGGTGGAGGTCGAAGCCGTTCACCTGCCTCGATTTGTGCTTGAAACGCCGCTGAATCGCCCCGAAAAACACGAACTAGAGGAACTGCTAGCTATACCTACGCTGACCAAGCGGGCGTTCGCAAAGTGGAAAATTTGGAAGTGCATACGGCAGTGAATGATAGCTAGCGCATGGTGCCGACCCGAAGTAAGCATCGGGGATCGGCACAAGACTTATCACGGCAGGCGAATCGGCGGACCGCAATGACGGCCCCGCTGATGGCGGGAGTAATTGTGCCTTCCTGCGTTCAAACTGTGGGCTGGACTCTTCGTCCACACGAGGGGCATTCGCCATGGACACGTCTGACCCGCGTCGCTGACAACCAGCCAGTGACACTATAGCGTGCCGACCGGTCGGCACGGGCGAAGAACTGAGCCTCGTTCGGATCGGCCTCGCCGCCTAATCCCGGGCTCCCGCTTCGGTATCCAAGAGCTCCCTAAACAAATGGTGCCATTTGTTTGAATTGGCGGATCGCATTCTGCGGTCGCCGTTTAGACTGGTTTTGCCACACTTTGGTTTTCCCCGTCTTCATCGGCTGGTCTGGTCGTGTGACTGTGTTTCGGGGGCGTCCCCGCGCCACGACGCGCCCGAAGGCTCCCGACTGAGCTTCTTCGGCGGCAAGCGATTTGTCGCCTTACGCTCGCAATCCAGAAGACGTCGCTCTTTCAGTCCGGTCTGGGGCGTGCTGCAGTGCCCGCCCGGCCCAGTTCGTCCCTGGACGAGCGCCCGATCTATCAGTGGTGACAAGGCCGCACGCCCGCCGAACGTGCGGTCCACCGTGAAACAAGCCCCAGATGCCGAGTGGGAGAGACGAGTTGAACGCGGCAACCTGCTGCGGGCAACAGACCGGGAAAACTGCGAGAGGGAGTGCCTTGGCTGGATCGCAGTCTTCAGTAGGGCGGGTGGTCGAACTCGTAAAACTCGTGTGCAACTTCGGGATGGGTTCGTGTAATTTCGGCGATCACCATCTTGTCCGTCCGCTCGCGGATCGCGGCGTAAAAGACCTGATCGGCGATCGACTGCGACGATTTGTGGCACGCCCCAATCAAGTCGTCGTAGTTCGTGCATTCGTGGCGACAGGCGGAAAGATACGAGTTGGGAGTGTTCGACCATCGCATTCCAAGGTCATAGTCCTCCTGGCTGCATCTAAACTCGTTTTCGGCGTCAAATCCCGGCAGCTCCGCGGTGATCCGGCAGGCGGCCCGGGCGTGTGTCTCCGCCTCCTGTTCAATGTCGTTGACATATCCTTCGACGCAGCTTCCGCAGAAATGACCCTCGAATTCGTCGGCATAGTAAGCCTCGTTCGCTATTTGATCGCCGCACAATAAGCAAAACAAATCGCCGAGATCGAGTTCGTCGACGGGGACGCCAATCGGGGTGAATTTCATCTCGTTTCTCTTTGGTCAAATTCGAAACAACGGGATCGAAACAACAGGTCAGTACCTGCCGTTGAAAGCATGTGCTACACCTCAAGTTGACCCGATTCCTTCAACAGAACCAAATTTGGGACCTGGTGACGGACTAAACGCGACGGAGCTCGAGCAAGCCCGAGGTCAGCTAGGGATGACGATTTCTGCGAGATCCGCCACGACTCCCTGCTCGGGTGCCGATTTCGCCGCGGGATTCTGATTCGGGATTCTCGTCCCTGTAGCACGACAAATTACGCGTCGACCGAGCTTTGCGAACGAGCCGGGCCCCAGAAATCTGACTTCGGCGGAGCGAAGTTTTTGGCCCATCACCCGTTTACGCTACGATTAGACCGATCGCTCGCGGCTGGTTTTCGTTCCAATGCCTTTGCCCCAGGTTTTGGTCGGCCAGTCGCGGGCGTTCTTTACGCCGGGCTCTTTGGTTAGCTCCAATCAGACCGACGTGAGAACCATAATCAAACATCGGCACCGGCAGCAGTGCTGTCAGGGGGAATTCAGTGACGATCGGGCACTAACGTTTTCGTTGCCTCCGCCATTAGTTCAATTGCAAGAGCAACCCGTTCGGCCTCTTCCGCAATTCTCGCATTGACTTTAACTGCAAGTAGCATCAATTCCGGGATTTGACTGGCGACTGCAACCCTCGCTTCTGGAGGTACTTCTTCGTCCAACAGCCAAACTCTGTAATCGACGCCGTCGTACTGTTCCGAGACCGCGAGGTGCAAACACCCTCTGGGATGGCCGTCCAAGCGGCCAAATTCTAAACAAACCTTTCTGTAAGGCTCAACGAAGAACTTGACGCTTTCATCGGGAACTTGAATCGAGCACTTTTCGTGGCGACTCCCTGGGATCGATGCGAGGTTTTTCTCGGCAATTTCAATCATCCGATCTACTCGCTCGAACGCTTCAGTTGTTCGAGCGGTCTGTGTAAGTGCTAATTTGCTCATGGTCACCATCCTGTACTTGGTTCTGGAAGTTCGACGCCATAATTCATGGTCGTCAGACGCGAAAGATCCACTTCATCAAACACAACACCAGGGTTATCGCACGCCGCGTCAAAATTCAAGGGCGACGAGTTGCCGGTCGGTATAAGGTGCGTCTGAGAGCGAGCTACGGGTTCTATATCTGAGGCAACTGACACGGTTTACAAGGTGAAGTCTTTCGGGAAGTCCGTAGTGCACTCGCGTGCTATGTAGCGGATTGAGGCACTGCTCTACGTTCGCAGAGTTTTCCATGGGGAAGCGTTTTCTAATCCGCCAATACCTCAGGCATACGCGGTCCGAGGGATCGTCGCGATAATAAGGCGGCGTGTTCCCCCAGTTCGCACACACAGCTGCTGTGACGGCTCCCCGGCAGCGTCGCGAGGAATTTCTCGGCGACAGCAACGGCGTCATTCATCGCCGCAAGATGGTTTTGGGATTCTGCGTTTGGAGAATGCATGGGTGGGCCCGCGGGTTGAGGCGAAGTAGTCGTGATGGGGTTGGGTTCGGTTCGGGGTGACGGAAGACTGACTATTTGGTTTTGCGCGAGTAGGAAATGACGCGTCTGCTTCTGCTTTGCCGGACGAGACGTTGGTACGTCTGCTGAATGCCGACGAAGCGTCGAAACGATCGGTCGGCAAGTTTTCGGATGTGATCCGCGTCGGATTTGTTTTCATGTCCGTTGAGGGCGAGCAATGCGCAGCGCATCGCGTCCAGTTGGCTGATCGCCACGACCTCTGCCATCAGGCCCAGGATGGGATCTTCGACGTGCTCCGCCTTGATCTTGTCTTCGATCCCCTGGAGTCTGGCCATCATCGCTTTGGTAAATACGATGCTGTCGCTCGAAATCCCGCTCAGCACCGCCTGCTTGGCAAACCGAATCAGGTCCGCCGTCGATTCGAGAATCTCGGGCGCTTGCTCGATCAGCTCATCGAGCCGCCGTATGGCCTCTGGGTCTCCCGCGTCGGCCCGCCTGCAGAGCTTGCCGAATGCGTATTTGGCGGGAAGGACCTTCAGGGCTTCGTCGATTCGTTCCCGGTCAGGCTTGGTTGCGGCGGGCTGCGTTGCTTGGCCCGGTGCGTCTGGCTTCGACATCGGGGACGGTTCCTTAAAACGGGTATCGGCGAGTCGTAGGAACACGAAAAAGTGATTCATGAGGGCTTCAAGCAGCTTCATGGTCTGCTCGATCTCGCGGCACTCTTGGCGGATCGCGTTCATTTCCATTCGGAGCACCTTTGTGAGCGCTTTTTGCAGCTCGGATTTCCGGTAGATGAAGCGAACGAACGGGTTCTTGTAGCTCCCGAGGTGACGCTGCACGACCTTCCCTTGTTGGCGTGAGACTTCTGTCACAAACGAGTTGACGCCGATTCGGCGGAGGTTGATGGACATGCGAGTTCTCCGTCGATGGCTAGGCGGCGATTCGTGGGTCAAGGATTCTGCGAGCGGCCTTGGTTGGCGTACGTCGCCAGTGGGCCTCCAGGGCGTCTGTAACGTGATCTAGGACGCATTCGGCGTAGGGACGGGTATTCGGCTCCCGGTCGAGTAGCTGCCGGTAGAAGGGCAGCAGCTTGCTGTCGTAGAACTCGGCCGCCGGTTCGCGGGATGCCATCGTCAATTCAAGTTGCTCTCGCTGTCGGCCTTCTGCGGTTCTCAGATCGTGTTCGACTCCGCATCCGATGAAAGGCAGATGCAGCAGCCAGTGTTCGGCGACCAGCGGCCCGCCGAAGTACGCGTGCCAGTACAGCTCGCGACGGACGATGTCGTCGCGGTGGCCGGCCGCGTGAATGATCTTGCCGTCGATCGCCCGGACCGCGTGCAATCGATCGCCGACGTCGAAAAAGATGCTGCAGTAGTCGTGGGCGACCTGGACGGGGAGACGGGATGCCTCGGCGGCAATGGTGAGGTCGCGAACGGCAAGAACACGCGATTCCAGAGTCAGACGTTTCAGTCGATCGTTGTGGATCGCCAGCAGCGGCCCGATCGAGAACTGTCGAGCGCCGTCGAGGGATGTAATCCACTTTTTGCCGTGCTCAAGAAACTCGGCGAGGTCCCAGCACGTCGCGTCCGGCAGCGGAGCCGGATCAGCGATCGGCACGGATTTCCTGGCAAACTGCCAACGCCAATCCGGATCGCGGAGGCCGTTGGTTGCCGTGTAGCTTCGCCCAGTGCGTTCCTTCGTCGCTGTGTCGGTCATTTTCGTGTTTTTCGTCTGTGTGATTTCGATGGCAGAAAACAGGACAAGTGCATCACCGCATTACACTACATCTCGAGATTCCACCAAGTTTGGCCGTGTCGCTGCGCCGCGGCGGGGCTGAAAATCGCCGGCAGATTTCAATCGTGAGATCGTTTGGCCCGTGCTCGCTTGAGCATGGCGACTTCGGTTTGAATCGCGTTGGCGAGCCATTGCTGGAAGTCAGCCGGGCTCTCAGGCAACTGCTCGATGGGATCGTCAAAGTACGGCGTTTCAACGGGGACCACCTCAACCGCCAGCCCGATTGCACTTACCTTGAGCACGTAGTCGTTTCGTCGCTTCCGAACGGTGGCTTTGGGTTTGATTTGGCTGCCCAGGCGGCAGCGGACATCAACGATCTTCCAGGTCGTTCCGTCGCCGAGTTGGTAGATTCGCCCGTAATGGAAGCCGATGAAGGCATTGGCGATGTAGGAATCACTGACGATCATGGCATGGATCTCGCAGTAGCTGACAAGGCGGGGATTTGACTCGCCAGTCACGATGGTGGTCCCCGGCGTCAAAAGTCAACAGCGCCGCTTTTTTCGATCGCCTGACTGCCGGCGAGTGGTTCAAGTCAGGCGGTCAATTGCGGCACGCTGGGTGGATCACACATGCGGGGGCACAGGTCGCTGCAGCAGGTATGGAGCACCCTCTGTGCTGGAGCAATTCAGCAACCCGCTGGTGAAAACTACGGTCACCAAAACTCTACGGCGGCGTGTGCGAGAGCGGGGCGTCGTTGCATTGGAGGGAGTGCCGGGCCGTCAGCACGGCGACACGGACGTCTGCGAGAAGAAAATCCCCCCACAGAGAGAGCGACACCTCGAAACATGTGAGGTGTCGATACCGAGTATTTTGGCCGCGAGAAGAACGCGATTGGTCGTGTTAGCCAAGTCGGCGGTCAGCGGCAGGCGTCAGGCACGACCACGATCACGACGCTTCCGAGTTCCTCGGCGTCGCTCGACTTCGCGACGGTACGCGAGCGCGCCTTCGGTCACCCTCTCGACCGCCTCAGCGGTGCTGATCGACTTTTTCTGCTGTCGCTGCTCTGACGGCTGTTCTTCACGCTGCGGAGACGACTGAGTAATCGCAAGATCCCCCGGCAGTACACCGACTATCGCGTTTCGCACCGGGTCGGGGATCGTGCCATCACGGACGGCGACGCAGCGGAGTGTGGCGCCGTCCTCGGCGGTCACTTCCAGGTAGAGGCACGCTTTGGGCTGATTGTTGATCGATCCGTACTGCAGCCGGACGCGGTCGGTGGGACCCTCAGTGAGGCAGGAGCAGTGGTTCGTCACATCGAGGGAAAATCCAATCTGATCGCTGCTGGGACGCGAGGCGAGGATCTCCTCGGCCTTGTTCATTGTTTCGATGATCGATTTTTGATTGTCTTGGTTATCAGCCATTTCTCTCTGACTCCGGTTTTTGACGGTAGCTTTTCGGTTGTGCGACTCGCCCGCGACGAACGTCAGTTGGTCGTCAGCGGGGCTCGCCACGGCCTCATTGAACAGCAATCAGGGGCATCTCCCAAATCTCATGGTCGCGGCGAGATTTCTCGAGATGACCAACACGAAACTCGTGCCGACGATGTGATTCGCAGAGGGCACCGCTGAACGACATCGACGCCGAGGCCAGACAGGTCATCAGCGACGGAAGCGGGCGAAGCCTGGCTGGATGCAGCCTGGAGGCTAGCCACTGCCAGGTGCCAAGTGCCGGGTTGCCGGCGAGAGTCAACCAGCCGAGATCCTGACGCAGCGAAGAGGACGCGTCTCCTGCGGCCGGTCGACACGCTTAATCGCAGAGATCGTCAGATGACCGGAGCCACTAGAGCTTGGGGACCTAGCAGTGGCGGCAGATGCAACTGCAGCGCCGCCAAGGGGGCGCAGCAGGGTAGCAGCAAGGCAGCGGAAATGCGGCTGGAGAAACGCGGCAGAGTTGCCAAACAAATGGTACCATTTGTTTGAAGGCGGGATGGCGGCTGCGGAGTTCTTGCGAATTGATCCCCTCCCCGGGACGAAGTGCGGCGACGTCAAACCGGGGCTGAGGGGGCTGACGTCGGCAAGAGGACAGGGGCGGACAGGGTCTGTCGGTCGCTGCTACAAGTTCCGTCCAATCACCTCCTCCGGTGCATTTTCGGCGACCGTTGAATTGACCCTGTCCGCGGGTGTCCGCAGCGCGAAAGCATCAGGTCTTCGACAGCGTCGCTGTGGGCTCCTGAAGCGGTTTCCAATGCCGTGTTCAGCGACTGCGGCGAGATTCGCCGGAAGGTCTGTCAGAGTGGCTACGCGGCCGTGAGCGACGGCGGGCCGTCCGAATCAATCGTGCGGCCTGACAGCAGAACTCGGGGACGTCGACTTCCCGCCTCGTGCGATATGCGGTGACGCGTCCGCTGCTCACTGGCAGGCACATCCGGGCATCCGGCGAATTTCAGAATGGCGTCGGAAGCGACCGCCAGATTGATGCATCCGTTCAGCGCTGAAAGGCATTAGCGAGCGAACTGGCCGAAGAGGGACTACGTCGCGGTGATGGGGATACCTGCCCTGAGACTCGCCAACGCAAACGAACTCGTGGTTGCTCGAGCAACTAAATCGTGGCAATTTCAAGGGCTGAAGTGTAGTAGGGGCGGGGATGCGGCGAGACAGGAAAGAGGACGATTCTACGGAAAACGCCGCCGGCGTGTACCGCGGCGGATGGATCGCAAACAAATGGCACCAATTTTATTCCGGCGTGACGCGGGACACAACGCTGGTTTTTTGAGCGTGTCGTCGCGAAACTCGCGTATTGGCGGGTTACTGGTTGCGTGGTCTGCCGCACCCACGGGCGCCGCGAGAGCGTTTGATCGCGTTCTCCAACTGCTTGGGCGACCACTGATTTGCAGCCGCAAGTTCTCCAAAATTTACTGCCTCTTGGCGGATCAGTTCCAGGTTAGCAAAGGCGTCCCGAAGATGGCTGGTCGGCTTAAGAGTTGCTGGGGCGTACTTCACGAGTATTAGGAGGTGAGGAAGTGTCAGTTCCGGCTGGATTTGGCGGAGATCAGCCAGGACGGAGCGTTGACAGAGTCGGGCGGGGAGAGCATCGAATTGATCGATACAATTGAACGCCAGGCTTGGGGTCCGGTCCGGGGCCGGGTGTTCGCGCTTTCGAAGTTCGGCCGACAGTGCATTTTGCCAAGACAATCGTTCAACAACGATTTCCGGGCACAGATCGCTGTTTACTGGAAATCGCTCGTCGTAATTCGCCAGGCGTTCAATTGCCATTATTAGGGTCGGCCCCGGGTTGATTTCGCTACGGAGCGTCACGATTGTCGCCTGCAATGACCACCGAGTTTCCCCGCCGCCAAAACACCAGTCACGCGCGGTCGCCGCATTGTGGAAAGTCACGAGGCACCGAAGCACGTGATCCAGCTTCGATTTTTTGAAGACAAGTGTCGAAGCCAGCTCGGTGACACGATCAAGTTGAAACGGCGCGGGGCTGGCCCAGTGATTCAGTGGGTTTCTTCGGACTCTCGGCATTTTGGAGGCTCCAGGGCGGGTATTTCGAACTGTATTCGATCGGTGTTGCGTGTACGTTGACGTCAATTTGCAGGTGTCAATTTGCTCGTGTCAAACCGGGACGGTAGAGCTCGGGGCACTCGTGTTCCAGACATATGTTTCCCAAGCGTGCTGAATCTCGGATGGCAACGCGTTCATCACGACTTCTTTCGCTTCCGCCCTGATTGAGTCGCGTTGCTCGTAAAATAGGGACGTCCGCATTTGTTCGGGGAGTCCGTCCATGTGATAGACAATGATCGACTTCTTCCCGAGTTTTACGGGGTCAAAGCTCGCCTTGGTCGGTTGCTCATACTGCCCGTTTGTCGAATTTGAGCCGGAATATGTGTTTGAGATTCCCGCCGTTTGGAATAGCCACTCACGCCTCGCTACAACTTCTGGCGTGTCATCATTTTCGGCCGTTCGCATCGGGTAAGCGAGTAGATTGGCGTAGCGTGTTGACGTTATGGACCGCCCTCTCCGTTTCTTGGCATTGTTGATTCTGAAGCCAGGCACGGGCCACGTCGTGTGAGCCGACAAGCCGAATTCTTTGACTGTCAGTTCCCGCCAGAGATCATCGATGGAGAAGCGGAACGTCGGGACGTCGCAACCCGCAGCCGTCCTGAGAACGAGATGTAGATGACATGAGAGGTACTTGCTATCGGCCGTTCGTTTACAGTGGATTCCGACTACGTATTCAATGAGCGGAAACTGCTGTGTCTTGCGACGTGAAGCCTTCCTGATCTCGCTGATCAGTCGCTCTTTGGCCGCTGCGATGAACTTGACGTTCTTGATCTCGTCGCTTGCCGAGCGTGATGCTGGCGTCGTCAGAATTGTGTGAAACGCAAGCTCGCGTGACCGGTATTGAACTCCCGCCGCTCGATGGGCGGATCGCTCCTTCGACCGAATATGGCGGCAATGGTCGCATCTTGTGGTCTGGTCGCACACGTCGCAGTGTTCGGCGAGGTTTCTTTTTCCGACGCCCAGGATACGACGGCAGACGAGAGCCTTGGCAAGGCTGTTGATATAGTCAATCGTCAAAGGGTCGAACTGGTCCCTACGCATGCTGGCGATACGCGCAAGTACAGCATTTCGTTGAAAGTTAAGTCGCCGGCCGAATTCATTAACGGTTTCAAGCTTGCCGCCAACAGATATTCGGACGGGGAACTGTGGGTAGTGTGTGTTATTTTTCATGCTGTTGATGGAACCGACATATCCTCCCCGTGGGATACAAGGAGTGAATTGCACCTAGTTTGGGCACGGGAACCGTCGCAATGACGGATGGGGGTCATGCACTCATTTGTAGTCAAATGCCTGAAAACGCAAAAATTTGCCTGGTGTGAGGCGCCTACGTCACACGGCAGCACCGAATCCAGGCCGCACATGCCGCTCAGCGATGATGCTCTCGATCGGCAGCTGACGTCTGAGCAACGAGCCTCAGATCGTCAATGGATCGCTTGGCTATACGTGTCTACGGAGTCGGGGCTGTCGCTTTGTCTCAGTCTGTGCCAGCCGACGGAGGAGGGCTTCTCCTGATCGCGTAAGCGGATTCCCAAAATACGGACACTGCCCGATCGTCGACCGGCGCGTACCAGAACCCGCGAAAGAGACAGTGGAGCGGGGAACCAATCGCGGGCGTTTGACGGTAACGAATTGACTTATCCGCCCCTGAAAACCTAAACAGGTCTATCGGTGCCGATGCAGTCTACAGAAAGTGGGGCAAAACCAGCTCAGAACTGCGGTCGGAATCAACAAGGCCGTTGCAAACAAATGGCACCATTTGTTTGCCACCCCTTGGGTCAGCCGAGGCGTGAGCAACGAAACGATGTCAAAACTGACGTGAACAACACTCACACTTCCGCACTGCCGACAGGTCGGCAAATCAACCGGGTACGGACCGGTTGACAGTCGCGCCGCACTAACGGGTACCGATCGATCGGCGTCGCTCGGCACCTAGACGCCGTAGTCCCCATCTCCCGTCTTCGTCCGCGTCTATCCCTGCCAAGTCGGCAAGGGTCGCAAGCTGCGAGGCGATTTCACCGATCGTTTCGTCCTCTTCGCGCCACCAGCAACTCGGTTCTTCTGGGCGGCATTCATCCAATGCCGCGTGTCAATGTTTGACTAACCTGTCTGCAAGCTCATTGAGGTAGAATTCAAGGTAGGGATAACCGCGGTGCCGGTCGCCGGGTGAGTCTCCCGCCGCGACGATCCTTCCAGCATCGGCGGCATTGTTGGGATCGAGGCCGTGCGTCCTCTCCCATGAATCGGGCATCCCGTCGTCATCCGTATCGACCGGTGACTGCGTCGGGGTGAGCCCCTTCAAGAACCAGTCGTCGTCGGGAGCGGGTGGCGCATCGCGCCCCCACCGGCCCGTTTGGGTTTTGACTTCGTTGATGGTCTTCAGCGTCGTCCTGTCGCGGGGCCAACAGCCGGCCTTGGCAAGTACCTGATCCAGTGCGGTTTTCGCATCCACCAAATCGATTGGTGGTGTCTCGGCAGGACTGTCCACTTCAAGACCGTTATTGTTGAATTGAATCCAGCGTGGCACGCCGGCCGGCCCACTTCCCCACCGCCAGTGTCGGGGATGCCCCTGATATCCCCAGTCCTCGAAATAGTTGTCACGAACGTAGTAGGCCATGTGTGGCGACAACGCGAACGGATAAAGCCGGTCCTGCGTCTCAGGCCCACGCCGGTAGTAGTTCTTGTGCAGATTCACCGGGCTGCCAGCACGGGCTCCGTGACCATCATCGCTATAGCCGCCACGGCAGTTGTAGATCACATTGTTGCAAAAGTCGCCAGCGGCAGATTTGCGATAAGGCGCAAGGCACGGAACGCGGCGAGATTGATGCGCCCACAGGTTGTGGTGCAATGAAACCGCTCCGCTGTCTTCAGCCGTCGATATGATCCCATAATTGTGGGCACCCTTGCTGTGCCCCTGATCGTCAGATTCCTCGATCGAGCACCACTGAACGGTGACGTGGTGCGAGTGATACAGATCGATGACCTCGTCGTTGCCCCAGCTAAGAGACAGGTGGTCGAGGACGATGTTGTAGGTTCCGGAACCCGAGGGGCCGAGCCCGCCAAGCTGGATGCAGTCGCCGCCGGCACCGAGATCGCGTTTTCGGCGGACGCGGAGATGGCGAATGATGACGTCATGCACACCGTGATCGTAACTTGAAACAATCCCCTCAATCGTGATGCCCGCGCCTGGAGCTGTTTGACCGGCGATCGTGATGTACGGTTCTTTGATTCGGATATCGCCTCGAATGACACCACTCACTTCAAAGACAACGATTCGGGGGCCCCGCGCGCCGCACGCCTCGGCTAAGCTCCCCGGTCCGTTGGCATTCAGATTGGTGACCTTGATGACACGGCCTCCCCGGCCCCCGACGCTGACGGAGCCCCAACCCTCCGCGCCCGGAAAAGCCCTGAGTTGCGATGCGTCCACCGCCGCTACGCCCGCCACACCGCTCGTCAGGCATAACAGCATGTTCAGGCAAACGGCTCGCCACATCGTGCGAAACTTCATCATGCGTTCCTCAAGCCACCCGCGCGTTAGAACTGAACCGCCTTCCCACAGGCTGCCAGGTGTGCAGCACAGCTAAATCTGATTCCTGGTCATCCCGAACGAAATCACTTCCCCGACGACGTACCGACATGGATCATCTTAACTGCTGGCCTGAAGCAGAGCAGGCGGTGTCTGACCGAATGAAGAACAGGCAGCAGGATGCCGAGAATTCTAGGAAAATGTTCCGCGACGACCGTCGAGAACGGAATCGGTGGCACACGCCGTTTGCGTCGGATACCCTGTCCTGCTAGCTGATGTCCTTGACTCGATACCGTCGTGTGATCGTCATGCTTCACAGGGTTCCCTTCGTCAGATTCCTCATGCTTCCAGGCGGATTCAACGATGCAGATGAGATTGAGCGTGGCGCTATTGATGGGTCTTGCCTGTGGTAGCACGGCTTTGGGCCAGAATGTCGATTCGGACGTTGCTTATGTGGACGATGGCCATCTGCGTCACAAACTTGACATTTACACGCCCGAGGTGGCGGCATCCGCACCGCTGCCCGTCGTGTTTTGGATCCATGGTGGTGGCTGGCAGGTCGGCGACAAGAGCGACGTCGGCGTCAAACCGCAGGCATTGACCGAGCGTGGCTTCATCTTCGTTTCGACGAACTACCGCCTATTGCCGGAGGTCAGAATGGAGGAACTGATCAGGGATGTCGCGAAATCGCTGGGCTGGGTACACAAGCACATCGCGACGTATGGCGGTGACCCGCGGCGGATCTTTGTCGGTGGCCATTCAGCCGGTGCGCAACTGGCAGCCTTGATCTGCATCGATGAGCGGTACGTCGAAGAGGTGGGGGCTTCGCTGGATATCCTGAAAGGCTGCATTCCCGTCGATGGCGACACCTACGACATTCCCAAGATCATCATGACGGCCGAACTGCGCCAAATGCTCTACGGCGGCAAGATGTTCACGTTTGGGCATCGCCAAAAGTTCGGAAATGATCCGGAAAAACACGTCGACTTTTCCGCAGTTACGCACGTTGAGAATGGCAAAGGCATTCCGCCGTTTCTGATCCTTTACTTCTCTGGCAATCCCGATACGCGGGCCCAGGCGGGGCGTTTGGAGGAGGTGCTGCAGAGCGCCGACATTCCGGCAAAGGCTTTTGGAGCACGCGACAGCAATCACAGCCGGCTGAACAATGACTTGGGCAAGCCCGACGATCCGGCCACGATTGAGTTGTACAAGTTCCTCGATCAGCATATGGGCAGCGACTGACCGACCGAACTCCCTTAGGTCTCGTACATTCGAGTGGGAGTTTTTTTGTCGCCTAACCACTTACTCGGAGTGCTCATGCTGGCTCGCTTCGCCGACGCGTTTTATTATCGCTCGAAGGTGAGCCCGCGAGAGAACGCCAGAGCGGCGTCATACGTCCCCGGGACGACTGCAACGGGCCAGCTTGCCTCGGCAGCCGGCCTGGGCGACGCGGGCTGCTGGCGGCTCCAGCGTCGATTTACCGGGACAACCGTTTGGACGTCGTCCGAGCTGCTGCAGCGGGTCGCGAGAGCCATCACTGCCGAAAGAAACGACGATGCCGTCGTCGCAGTCCAATGTGGCTCGGTAGCGTCACATTTGCGAGGACACTCTTCTCGTCCAAATTTATGCGACGGTGAGGCAATGCGAGGAGTCGTAGGGTCGACTTCGTGGCTACTGAGTGCGCTCGATGAAACGCGTGAGCGCCTGCCGACTGGTGGAAATCTTTCCTCCCAGACGCAGCGTTTCGAGCTTTACGCCGTTTAGGCCTCGGCTCCGCCACCGATGAACGGTCGCGGTGTGAACGTTGACGAGCTCTGCGGCCTCCGCGAGCGGCATGAGGTCTTCGGTGAGTAGGTCCATTGCCGGGCATCGGGATTCGGTCTTCATGTTGACTGTTGGTCTGCGAGTATTTGAATCTGCGATCGAGGCGACTCCTCGAGTTCATCAGCCATTTCAGCAACAGTTGAACGTTTCGCAAAATCTTCCACCTTCCCACTTTTCTCGCGTGGGAGAGCAGGGCGAGGAGCTGCGTTCATTTCATTTCCGCATTGTCATCCTCGAAGACAGGCAGTTCGTCAATTTGTTTTGAATCAGACTTGCGCGTACCGGATCCAGCGTGACCGTAATGGTCCCGCAACCGGTCTCAAAGATCTTCCTTGGGGATTCGATCGGAATCGGGGTATAGCCATGCTCTCCCAGTCTTGCTGGGCCTGGCCGACATCGTAGTCATAGCTGCCGGCCTGTTGCTCCCAGTGGTCCAAACCGACCTTTCCCCATCGCGTAATGGCAGGAGCCCCTTCCAGTCATTCCCAGATCAGTTTGATGGCGGTCATCGTGAGTGCGGATTGGGGGCGAGACTTGCATGTCTCACCCCCTTTTGAACCCCGCTTGCCCCCGGTTGACACCCCGCTCGCCCCCGATTCATACCCGTTTCGCCCCCGCCCGCACCCCGTCCGGCATCCCGTCTGCAATCGTTAGGGGCAATGCTCTTCCCTTGGGGCGCGGACAATGCGGAACGTGCAGGTGTTGTTTTTTTTCCGTCCTGCCACAAGCACGTAGCCCCCGTAGCGCAGCCCGACGTGTTCTTGTAGGGCCCGGCTGAGCGTGGTCGGTGTGACCTTGCCATCTTTGCCGCGCGCAATCAACTCAGCAATCTCGCCGAGCACTTGCTGGTCGTCCGGAGATTCGGTTAAACGGTTGATCAAGTCGGCCGCCGTCATAGGATTCTCGTCCGCTCCGGCTTTTGCCAGGCCGGCGATCAACAGCCTGAGTCGTCGCTGGTCGGTGTCTTCCTTGGGCAGGCGGGCCGGATCCAGCGGATCGGGATAGCCCAGATACAGCACCAGCCCGCGGATCAAATAATCGAACCGTTCGAATGATCGAAACGGATCCCGATCCGTTTGCGGCATGCCGTCCAAAATGAACCTCTGCATTGCCGCGACCGTCGCATTGAGCATCTGGGAGCGGTGTTCGGCTAGGTACGTGTGAACGTCCCGCACCTTGTACTTTGTCGGTCGATCATCGCCGGGATGCTTCAATCGAATCGGTACCACGCGTCGCCACAGATCACCGCGATAGGCCAACCGATTGCCGGTAACGATCACGACCGTATGATTGGGCTCGTCGATCATCCCCATGGTCCCTCTCTCTCGGCCCGACCAGTGCGACGACGTGACGAATGATTCAAGCGCCTCTGAATTGATCGCAAGCCGCAAGTTGTCGAATAAGGCGATTGGCATACGCTTACGCACAATCGAGAGGAGTTCCAACATCATGTTGGTTGGATTGGCCGGCCGATTGTGCTTTCGTTCGTGTACCAGTAGCGAGGGCGACTCGGCCAACAGGCTTTTGCCGAGCCCGGCCCTGTCACCGTCGATCGCGAACAGTGGGGTCCGACCGTCGATGAGGTACTCGAAAGCCGCGGAAAAGAGCAGCATCAGGTATGCTGATCGGTCAGCCCCAGTTTCAAACGGAAACTCCTCAAACGGGGCGAGAACAACTTCATCGATTAACTGCCTCGCGTCTTCCGCCGTTGCAACAAATTGGATTGGCTCCCATTCGTCCATTAGATCGCAATACCATCCGTGCCCATCGTAGCCCGCTAGATCCTGGACGGTTCCATCAAGGGCCAGACGCGGAACCCGCGCGATGCCTTTCAGTTCAGGAACAATCGGCGTGTACGTATTGGCCGCGTCGACGGATTTAATCAGCCAGCTCCATTCACTCGGCTTGATGAACTCTAGGTTCGAGATCGCGACGGGAAGTAGTTCTTTCAACCGATCCTTGCCGATTGGAGCAACGCGGGCTGGACTACTTCCGTGACGCGGTACAACATGCGCCAGTCGACCGTTGTGCTGGTACAGTTGGACCTCGCGATGGTCCATTAGGTCGGCGAAATTCTTCCGCCCTAGGCGAGAGAGAGCCAGTATCGCCAGCTTAACCTTGGCTGGGTGCGGTATCTCGATCCGACCGATGGCGATGGGACCTTCTTCGGGCAGGCCTTGTAGAATGGCATCCCAATTATTGAAATTGGGTGCACCGCTCTCCGCGGATTGTTGGTCGTGGTCAGGCGTAGCGGAAAAGAACGCCTCTAATTGTTGGTCGACGTCGTCGCAAGACATGAAAAAAACTCCAAGAAAGGCGCTTCGACAATGTGCTATTCGATCGCCGTGAAGGAATGGTGTTTAAAGGGCCGAAAGCAGGCATGACGTCTCCGGCGGTCAGCGCTGAATCCCGGTGAGAAATCGTGTGACTGCCTGTTTGCTGGTCACGAAGTGTCCGCCGATTCGACAGGTTTCAAGCTTCTTGCCCTCGATCCCTCGGGTCCTGTAGCGGTGGATCGTTGCGATATGTCGATCCAAAAGGCGAGCAGCTTTGCTCAATGAAATTACGTCTTCGCTGAGCACGCGAAGACAGGGTGATTGGTCATTTTCCTGCACGTTTCCCACTCCCGTTTGCGAAGTTTACCCGCCAACGCGACGAGCATTTCGGGGAGCGAAAAACTGAATTGGCAACTCAATTCAATTGATCAGTTTTCTGCGAGGGCGAGTCTTCGAGCCGCGATTTGCGGCGTCAATAATCAAGAACTTTTTGAATTATCTCTGCCACAGATTGGGTTGACGGCAGAAAATTAGTTCGACAATTGAATTGAGTCGCGGGGAACCAGCGTGGGGTACGTACTGCAAGCGTAACCGAGATCCCTCACCAGAATTAAGAGAACTAGCATCGCACTTGACGTGGATGACGGTCTGCTTTGATCAGCGTGATCTGTTGAAAAGCGGGTCGTCGTCCTTGCTGGTCAATTCGTTCCAATCGGGGAGTCTTGTGAGTTCGTCCGAGTAAATACGAGTGACCTCCACAACTGGCTTACCCAACTTAATCGCCTTGGCGATAGGCCTGAATAGTGTGTCTGAGGATAGGTTGGAAGGATCGATTCCTAGTTTTTCCGCGATTCGCTTGTTGGTGAGTTCTTTGGGGTTTCCATGCGCCGCCAGCATTCGCAGGGCGGGCTTTATCCAACCTCTGTCTCGTGAATGCCGCTGCGATGAAGTCCGATTCTTCGTGGACGGACCTTCGAGGGAATTCAGTATGCGTTCCCACTCCTCTCGCCAACCAACGAGTTCATCAAACGTGGTTCTCGCTAGAGCATCATTGCGATTCAGTTCGGAAACCAACTTATAGCGGCGAAAGCTTCGAAATCGTTCAACAGCAGATAATACGGATTCCGCAGATTCCGACGTTGAGCGAGTGACGAGCCTCTCGATCGAGTTCAATTCTGCCTCCCACAGGTTCGACAGATCCCTCGCCGGGTTGAGAACAATCACGCAATTGTCGCCGACGTTTGTGCCGTAAGAACTGACGGATTCGACGAATCTTCGGATTGAGCTCAGTAGTCTATCGATGCCCACTTTTACTTCTTTCATCGATCTTGAGAGTTCTTTCATCGGCCTAGCACTATGATCCATCTGCTCTGAAGCAAGTGACAGGGGGCTGACTTCGTCAGCCTGGTTTCGGTTCTTTTCACAGAGCCCATGGATTCACAAGTAAGGAGTGTCTGATATAAACAACATCATGTGACGGAAGGTCTTGAAGAAAGTGATTGTCGAGCGATGTTCGTGGCAACTTGAGCTCCTGTAATCGCCCTCGCCTCTGATTCGCGAGCGTAGTGTTCCGTCATCCCGATTGTAGTGTGTCCTAGGAGCGCCGATGCGGCCTCAAGGCCGATCGCCGCTCGGATTTCGGTAGCTGTCGTGTGGCGGATTTGGGCAGGTGTCCATTTCGTCACCCCAGCCCGTTTGGCGGCTCTCTGGATCGATTGGCGATAGCTATTGGAGTTGTAGAATCGATTTTTCTTCTGATCGTAAGCGAACTCTCGCTTCTCGTACTTCAGCGGGGTAATTCGCTTGTTGCGCCGCATGGACCGGTGCCACTCGTCGGATTCGGTTGGAGAGAAGCAGTAGCTCTCCGGATGGCGGTTCATGTAGTCGGTCAAGATCTGGCGAGCATAGCCGACGATCGGAACTGCCTTTTTTACGCCGTGGTGCGATGTCTTGTGATCAGATTGGCGGTAGATCCACTCGGGTCCCGACTGATCGATGTCGCAGGGGCGGATCCGACACAGTTCGCCGGATCTCATGCCAGTGGCGAGTTGAATTCGGACCATAGCGGCCAGCACTGGCGTGAGTTCGGCGACGGTGGCGGCGATATCGGCCAGCGGAACTGGCTGCCTTGGCTCTTGTTCGCGAGCAGTTGTGTGGCCGCGTTTGAGAGGCTCCAGCGTCGTGAGCTTGTTGTAGACGTCGAATTCGATCAGTTCGACGCTCACTCCGTGCTTGAAGATGCGGCACGCGGCACGGATTTGCTCGTTGATCCATTTCCGTGATTGGTTGCCATCGGAAAGCAACGTGTCACGGACTTCCTTCAGCTTGCGAGGCCCGAACTCGGCAACAGGAACCGTTGTGTACTCGAGCTCGAAGATATCCAGCAAGGGTTTGTAGCGAACGAGGTCGGATCGACCCGAGACGTGCTCTTTCCACTCACCGATCAACTGGCCGACAGTGATAGGGGTGTCCTGCTGGTGGGTCGGGACGTCGTCGGGCATCCGCAGACCACTGGCCTGATAGATGCTCAGTAGCTCAAGATAGCGAGCGTTAGACTGGGGAGAGTTGAATTCGCCAAGGTAAAAGTCGCGACCGTTAAAGGTGACGATCGCTTGACCAGAGATGTGGTAACGATAGGCCGGTCGGGCCGTTTTTGGGCGTGCCATGATGGTGCGAACTCCGCTGTCAGGAGTTTTTCGGTAGTCTTTACCGAAAAACTCTGGAAACGGGCTGCACGTCGGCGTGACGGGGACGGCTACTGTTGCCGTTTCAGCCGGGAAAAAACGATGTCAATCATGTTGACGCAACAGTCGGGGCGACACGATTTGAACGTGCGACCTTCTGGTCCCAAACCAGACGCTCTGCCAGGCTGAGCTACGCCCCGAGTGGCGATTGTGGCGGCAAGATACCGGAGATCGACGCCGAGCGAAAGGTTCACTGGCGCACGTTTTTTCTACCGCTCCGAATTGCTTCTGAAATCCCTGCCGGCGGATGATGGCGGAGATTCGGTTCGTCCAGCCGCGTCCCCGGAGGGCACGACGGGGCAGGTCCGGGGAACGATTGGGACAATCGTTGGGGGAGCAATTGGGACAATGGCTCTACAATTGTCGCTAGCTGACTTGGGCGGGTTCGCCGTTGCCGAGTTGCGCGAGGACTTGCAGGACGCCGTTGAGATGGGCCAAACGCGGGCCGAAACGGTCCACGAACTCGTTGAGCATGAACTCGCTCTCTTCCAATCCCTCTTCGCTGTCGCAGATTTCCTCGGTCAAATTGTCCAAAAACTGCGTCTGCACCCGGCTGAGCGTCTCCGCGGCCGCTCGGCAGGACCGGGCCAACCGGGGGTTGGCTTCCTTCCACTGCTGCAGTTCGTTGGCGCGCTGCTCATTCATCGCATTATTTTGCTGGATCAAGCGTTCCAACAATTGATTCTGTTGCTGCTGGCCGGCGACCAAATGGCGGAGCAGGTCGACCACCACCTGGTCTTTCGATTTTCGAGGCTCGCTGTCTGATTCTGCCGTGACATCGATGCGGAAGACTGGCGAAAGCGGTTCGTGCTCGTATGACGACATGTGCGATAAATCCTTGGGAGCTGCGACTTTGCTTTGCTAGCGGACAAAAAATCCCGCCGGCATGTCTCGAATGAACCCCGAGTATAACCCGACAAAAATGGGCTTGTCGATTAATTGGAAACTGCCCGGAAAAAATCGCCGCCGCCGCCAGGAAAAATCGGCAGAAGCGGGTTTTCTTCATTTCCAACAAGTCGTCTCGGCGGCCGCGTGACCGTTAAAGTCAACGCAAGCAGAAAGCCGAAGTCTACCGGTGCGGTGACCACTGATTCGCCCGCGAGCTTTCTCGCGATCAAAACACCGCAAACCTCCCCGTTTCAGTTCGCGGTTTCGGAACGAATGCCTGACAACTTGCCTAAGAAAAACGACGCGACGATCGGCTACTTTACGGTCGTCAATGACGAACGGACCGGCTGGACCGGCGGTCTGCTGGTCTTGGATCGCGCGGGTCGCCCGCTGGAATTCCAATGCACCCTGCCGGTCCGCCCCACGCGAGCCCATGAAATCCTGTTCGGGCCCACCCTGCGGTCGCATCTGGTCGCGCAGGTGATCGGGAAACTTCTGCTTGCAAAGTGCCGCACGCCGCTGTCGCTGATCTGCTGTGACCTGCCGGAAGGACTGAAGGTCGAATCGTTCACGAAGTCTCCGGTCACACTGGTCCTGGAAGCCGCATCGGACGACCGCAACCCGATCTCCGCCGACTCGATTGCGGGATCGGAAACCGTGACCATCGCCGGCGCAACCTTTGTGGTCGCGATGGAACGCCATGCCGAACTGGAGGCGATCGCGGACTTCTACAACGACCTGCCCGATGCGGTGGAACCGTTCGAACGGATTCGCGAGGCGGTCAAGGAAGCCCACTCCCAACTCTCGCGGCAAAACTCGGAAGCGGCCTGATGAGTTTTTTTTCCGCCCGACCGCGCACAACGACCGCCGACGCCGCTGAGTTGACCGCCGAGATCGATCCGCTCCACTCCTGGGTCGCCGAGTCGATGTTTGCGGTCGAAACCTGCGAGCTGCCACTGCCAAGCATCGAGCCGGTCGCGATCCCCATCCGGCTGCCGAAACTGACGACACAGGTGCGCGGGTTTCAATTCCCCGACGCGGCACGTTGGATCCCACCCAATACTTCAACGCCCGACCAAGAAGCCGGCGCGGCAACCGAGGCGAAGAAGCAACGCAAGCCGGATTCAAAACGCAAGCACAACCGAATCAAGCCGCCCTCGGATATCGTCAAACTGCAAGACCGCTTGTACTACTTGCTGCAGCCGCCATTGGACCTGTTGGTCGGTAGCGGGCAGCTGAATTTCCCCTTTGATCCGTTCCCGTATCAGTTGGACGGGATGGCGTTTCTGTTCCCCCGCTACGCCGGCATCCTGGCCGACGAAATGGGACTGGGGAAAACAATGCAGGCGATCAGCACGATTCGATTGTTGCTGTGCAGCGGCGAGGTGAGGAGTGTGCTGCTGGTGTGTCCGAAGCCACTGGTGACGAACTGGTTGCGCGAATTCAGCGTGTGGGCGCCGGAGATTCCGATCGCGGCGATCGAAGGCAGTTCCGCCAAACGCGAGTTCCAGTGGCGTTCGCCTCAGGTTCCCGTGAAGGTCGCGAACTATGAGTTGCTGATGCGGGACCAATCGATCCTGACCGACGATTCAATGCATTTTGATCTGGTCGTGTTGGACGAAGCCCAACGGATCAAGAACCGCAGCAGCACCACCAGCACGGTCGTGCGCAGCATCCCGCGGACACGCTCCTGGGCGCTCACGGGGACTCCGGTGGAGAACTGTCCGGATGACCTGGTCGGCATTTTCGAGTTCCTTTCGCCGGGCTATTTGAAACCCGGAATGCCGATGCCCCAAATCGCCAAGCATGCCGGGGACTACATCCTCCGCCGCACCAAAGACATGGTGTTGGACGACATGCCGCCGAAACTGTATCGCGACGCGGAATTGGACCTGACACCGGAACAATGGTCGACTTATGAAGCGGCGGAAAAGGAAGGTGTGCTGTATCTGGAGAACCTGGAACAATCATTGACGATCCAGCACGTCTTCGAGCTGGTGTTGCGGCTGAAACAGATTTGCAACTTCGATCCGGTCACCGGCAGCAGTGCGAAGTTGGAACGATTGGTCGCGGATGTGGAAGAAGTCGCCGCGAGCGGCAAGAAGGCGATCGTGTTCAGCCAGTGGGTCAAAAGCCTGGACAAGATCCGCGACGCGCTGGAGCCGTTCGGGCCGCTGGAGTACCACGGTAAGATTCCGCAAAAGAAACGCAACACGGTGATCGACCGATTCAAGAACGACCCCGACAGCCACGTCATCTTGATGAGCTACGGAGCCGGCAGCGTCGGATTGAATTTGCAGTTCTGTGAATACGTGTTCTTGTTTGACCGCTGGTGGAATCCGGCGATCGAGGACCAGGCGATCAACCGGGCGCACCGATTGGGCGCCGCCGGGGCCGTCACGGTGACCAAGATGATGGCGATGAACACGATCGAACAGCGGATCAACGACGTGCTGGATCAAAAGCGCGAGATGTTTGACACGCTGTTTTCATCGAGCGAAACGCCGACGCGAAACGTGGGGCTGAGTCGCGAAGAGATTTTTGGGTTGTTCGATTTGCGCGCGCCTTGTGGGAAGAAGGTGGCGTAACGCCGATTGTGTGAGTGAGGGATTTGATCGTAGCGGAAGTCGACGGCGTTTTTGCAGCGCGGCCCCTCTCTGGCGTTTGCTTGCTGCGCAAACGCCGTCTCTCCCGGGGGGAGAGAATCTAAAATCGACAACCCAAACGGTGAGAAGGGGCGGCGAAAGGAACCGTCCAGCTTAGGGCGATGCTTTTCTCGCGGTACGATGGCCCTTCCGGGCCGTCGCCCGTGGGGCTCAGCGCGACGACCTAGAAAGGACGTCGTACACCCATTCAACGACCACCTCTTACCGAACCGTCCAGATCATCTGGATACGTCGCGTTTTGCCTCTGTCCTGAGCTGGACGGTCCCAAAAGCCTGGACACCAGCGCGAGGTTCAGGGCGTGACGATGCGGCCGTCGGCGAGGCGGAGGCGGTGGTCGGCACGGGCGGCGACGGCTTCGTCGTGGGTGACGACGATGAGTGTGATCGCCTGGGTGCGATTGAGTTCTTCGAGAAGGCGCAGGATCGAATCGCCGGTTTCGCTGTCGAGCGCGCCGGTCGGTTCGTCGGCCAGGATCAGCTTGGGAGCGTTGGCCAAGGCCCGGGCGATCGCCACCCGTTGGGCTTCGCCGCCGGAGAGTTGTGACGGCATGTGGTCCTCGCGTCCTGACAGTCCGACCTGTTCGAGCAATTCTTTCGCACGCGCCGATCGCTCGGCCGGCGTGTAGTCGGCTTCGAACATCGGGACTTGGACGTTTTCGGCGGCCGTCAGATTCGGCAGCAGGTAGTAGCTTTGAAACACAAAGCCGACGTTGCGGCAGCGGTGGCGATCCAGATCGCTGCGGGCGTCCAGGGGACGGCCGTCATAGTGGAGTTCACCCCGGGTGGGGCGATCGAGGCCGCCGATCAGGTTGAGCAGGGTGGTTTTTCCGCTCCCGCTTTTGCCGACGATTGCGACGTACTGTCCCGTGCGGATACAAAAGGATGCATCGGCCAACGCATCGACGTTTCCTTCGTCGTAGTGGCGACCAAGTCCCTGTGCTTCGATCAACACGTCGCCGCCGCGGCTTGATTGACGGGTGGGTGAGTCGGATGCTGGTGACGGAACGTCGTCCGCTTGCGATGATCGGGGTTCGGAACGGTGCTGGGGCATCGGCGTGATCGACGTGGTCAGGAATCAAACTCACACTCTAACGAATGTCGATGCGATGCAGTACATCCCACCCCCACGACGACGAACGATTGCCTCGGTGGTGGCTGTAGTGGCACTCGCACTGACCGTGGCACTGTGCTCCGCTGCGTCGGCCGACGACGCGGTATTTCAAGTCGCCCCGATCCAGACCGTCGCTCCGGGCACGCGGGTGCTGGATGCCCCCGGGCAGGAATCGTGGAATCGGCAGATTCTGGTGGCGTCACCCAAGATCAACAGCGGCGATGTCGATTCGGTCAGCGGATCGATCCGTGACGCGGCGACCAAGTGCGCGTTGACGATCATGGCGGAAGTCGAAACACCACTCCCCGACGGTCGGTTCGAATTGAAACGCGTCGGCGTAGGCTACAGCATCGACGGCCCCGAGGGACGGATCATTGTCTCGTCGGACACGGCGTCCGACTTGGACGTTCCGCTGGGGTTTATCGCCCGTCAAGTGTTGCGGACCAACGAGCAACAACTCGCCGACGTTTCCTTGATCGGCAAAACCTCCGCGCTGGCGTTGTTCGACGCGCCCTCGGTGATGCTGCGCAAGGGACAACACCGCAAGTATTTGACGCGCCATTTCGTTTATTTGGATCAAGCGACCGGCCAGGGCGCGATGGTGACGTGGTTGCTGGTTCCGCCGACCGACGAAGAGCATCCGATGGCGATTATCGATCAGCCGATGCGGGTGACGAAGTGGAACAGCAACGAAACCCGCAGAATCCACGTCGACGCCGACGAGTTCAACTTATTGGGCGTGCCGGGAGAGTTGGCGTTCGCACTCGAAGACCTGCCGCCGGGCATCGACGTCGCGTGGACGAAACGGGCCGCGCGGCTGGCAGGGAAGAAGACGTTTTCTTTGCCGGAGCTTCGTGAGTTGTCCGACGCATTGCGTGAAGCGATGGAGAGGTGAACGGTTTCGGGGGATACAGACAGGCGGCAAAACGATGGCGGCAAAACGATGAGAGTGAAATGCCAGCGGGAAGCGTAAGCGAGCGGCCCGGTAGGAAAGCAGGATGATGCGGGGCAGAATAATGGGGCTCGTCGACGGGTGGTCAACGGCGCCTCCTGACGATCTCGCGTTGCCCGGTGGCAGGTGGCCTGCAGATCGTCGCTCCACTTTAGAAGCGTCGATGAAATTCCTGCATTCGACGGCCCGGAAGGGCCATCGTACTTGGGGCACACGCGTGGAGGGACATCGTACTTGGACCGCTACGCGCTGATCAGTTGGTGTTGGACTTCGCCGTGGACGTCGGTCAGGCGGAAGTTGCGTCCTTGATACTTGAACGTCAACCGCTCGTGGTCGATTCCCAATTGATGCAAGATCGTGGCCTGGAGGTCATGGATATGGATCGGGTTTTCGGCGATGTTGTAACCGAATTCGTCGGTCGCGCCGTAGGTGATGCCCGGCCGGATGCCGCCGCCGGCCATCCAGACGCTGAAGCAACGCGGGTGATGGTCACGTCCGAAACTGTTGGGTGACAATTTGCCTTGGCAGTAATTCGTGCGTCCGAATTCGCCGCCCCAGATGACCAGGGTGTCTTCCAGCATGCCGCGTTGTTTCAGGTCGGCCACCAGCGCGGCGGAGGGTTGGTCGGTTTCGGCGCACTGTCGCGGCAAACCCTTCTGCAATCCGCCGTGGTGGTCCCAGCCGGGATGATACAGTTGGATGAAGCGGACGCCACGCTCGGCCAACCGCCGCGCGAGCACACAGTTGGCGGCGAACGTGCCGGGGTTCTTTGCGTCATCGCCGTACAGCTTGAAGGTGCTTTCCGGTTCATCGTTCAAGTTGGTCGCGTCGGGGATGCTGGATTGCATCCGATAGGCGAGTTCATATTGGGCGATGCGGGCTTGGACCAGCGGATCATCGGTTTGGTTCAGTTTGATCTGGTGCAACTTGGACAGCGCCCCGACCGCGCTGCGACGACTCTGCTGGTCGATCCCGTCGGGGTTGTTCAAGTACAACACGGGATCTTTGCCGCTGCGAAAACGGACCCCCTGATGGCGACTGGGCAAAAAGCCGCTGCCCCAAAGACGCGAGACGAGTGGTTGACCGCCCTTGTTCTTGGTCACCATAACGACAAACGAAGGCAAGTCGTCGTTTTCGCGTCCCAGCCCATAGTCCAACCAAGCGCCCATGCTGGGACGGCCGGGAAACATGCTGCCGGTTTGCACGAACGTCACGCCGGGGCCGTGGTTGATCGCTTCGGTGTGCATCGATCGGACGATGCACAGTTCGTCGGCAACGCCTGCCAAATGCGGCATCAGCTCACTGAGCTGGGCACCCGACTGGCCGTGACGGGAAAACTTCCAAGGCGAACCGACCAGCGGCAAACTGGATTGATTCCCACTCATCCCGGTCAAACGCTGGCCGCCGCGAACCGAAGCGGGTAATTCGGTCCCGTGTCGTTCGTTCAGCAGCGGCTTGTGGTCGAGCAGGTCCAGTTGACTGGGCGCGCCAGATTGAAACAGATAGATCACGCGTTTGGCACGCGGCGGAAAATGCAGGCCCGTCGCGGCGAGTGACGGATCGATCGCGGGTGCGGCGATCGCTTCGCGACCGGCCATCGCGGCCATCGCCAGCGCGCCCATCCCCAGTCCGCCGGCGGCGAAACATTCACGACGCAACAACGGTGCTTGAAACAAATTCATTGAACGGTTCTCTTTCATCGCTTCATCACGCTTTCGTCGTAGTTCATCAACGTTCCGATCACCACCGCGGTGGCGGCAAACGTTGCCGGGTCGACCGACCGGTCGTTCGACTGAGGGGCAAGTTTGAGTTCGCCGACCGCTAGATATTCGTTCGCGCGATCCGGGTGCTGGCCAAAGTAGGCCAGTTGGTCGGCGTACAAATCCGTGACGACTTGCTTTTCCGCTTCGGTCGGGAATCGGCTGGTCAACGTCCGGAACGCGTCACGCAGCACCGCTTCGGAATCGTCACCTTGTCGATCCAACAACCGGAACGCCAAGCCCCGTGCCGATTCGACGTACTGCGGACCGTTGAGCAACACGAACGCCTGCAACGGCGACGACGTCCGCTCGCGACGGACGCGACAGACATCGCGTTTGGCGGCGTCAAGTGTCATCATCGCGGGCGCCGGGCCGGTGCGTTTCCAGTAGGTGTAAATGCTGCGGCGATAAAGGCCTTCGCCCTGATCCCGCTGGACGGGTTTGAAGGACGCTTCGACCTCATACGGTTTGACCGGCGGACCACCGAGTTTGGAGACCAGCAGGCCAGAGACTGCCAGGGCTTGATCACGCAGCATTTCGGCGGGCAATCGGTACGCGTTGTGTCGGGCCAGCAAGCGATTTTCGGGATCTTGGTTCCAGACGTCCGGATCCGGGTGCTCGCTGGACGCCTGGTAGGTCGCGGACATCATGATCTGCTTGATCGCTCGTTTGACGTCCCAGCCGCCCTCGATGAAATCGATTGCCAGCCAATCGAGCAACTCCGGGTGCGTCGGCGGTTCGCCTTGGCTGCCAAAGTCTTCCGGGGTGCGAACCAAACCAACGCCGAAGCACAATTGCCAGAGCCGATTGACCGCGACGCGACTGGTCAGCGGGTGATCGCGGCGGAGCATCCAATCGGCCAGCCCCAGTCGATCCGGACGCGTTGCGGCGTCGAATCCCAGAATCGCCTTGGGGGTTCCTGGCGTGACCGCTTCGGCCGGCGCGTCATAAGCTCCACGTTCCAAACGGTGCGTCGTGCGGATTCCCGGCGACTCCTTCATCACCATGATCTCTTGGATCTGGTCTTGCAGTTGGGAGAGCGATCGTCGGGCCTTCGTCAGTCGCTGGCGGCTTTGGGCGACGTCCGCATTGTGTCTCCGCAGCAGGTGGTCGGCCACGGTTTGTCGTTGTGTCGACGTCCACTGAGGCGGTGACGAAGCGACCCAGGGCAGTGTTTCCTCGGGACGGGCCAGACGCTGGATTTCCAGGTCGGTCAGTTCACAATCGAACACGCGAAACGAATCCACTTCGCCGCCCGTGAAACCCCGGTCGCGAAAACGTTGCCCGATCGCCAGATTGTCGCCTCCGCCCCCGGTGATTTGCTTCGTCAAATGGTCGCGCACCGTGACCGCTTCCACGCGCCGACCGTCGATCGCGATCGACAATCCATCGGCGCGACTGGAGCCGTCGTTGGTGACGGCGACGTGCACCCAGCGGTCGACGGGGATCGGATCCGGCGTGCGAATGCGGATCGCATTGCCCGGCCAAAAATGGATCAACGACCAGCTCAGGTATCCGTCTTCGATCAGTAGTTGATAGCCGCGGCTGGCGGCGTCGGTCCAGGCCCTGGAACGGTGAAAGACGACGGCTCGTTCTTTGACATCGGGTGTCTTGATCCACAACGAGACCGAGAACGGTTGGTCGCGGCGAAAGTTACCGGTCTTTAAATTGACGACGTCGTCTCCGGTCAAACGTACGCCTTGCCCGGCCACACCGGGCACCGACCGGTTGGGCGCCGACGGCGGGGATTCGAACTCCAACGCCTCGATCGGCATCGCGAACAGCAAGGCGGACGATGGGGCGCCGGCTTGTTCATCGTCGGTACTGACATCAGCATCCGCCGGGGTGTCGAACAATTCGCGATACGCTTCGATGTCGATTTGGTTTTCGAGCGATTGGTGATAGCTGGCCCGATGCGAATCGATCTCCGTTTGCAATTTCGAAACTCGCCGGGCTTGGTCCTCGGTCGGCAATTCCAGTGTCGGCGTGGGGATCGACGGTGTGAAATAGGAATACAGGCCGGCTTCGTCGATGTTGGAAAAGAACGCCGCCAACTGGTAGTACTCCGTCTGCGTGATCGGATCGTACTTGTGCGTGTGGCATCGACAGCACTCCATCGTCAGTCCCAAAAAAGCGGTGGCAACGGTTTGGGTTCGGTCGGCGACGTACTCGATCCGAAACTCTTCCGGGACGCTGCCGCCTTCGACCTTCTGGGGGTGCAGTCGGTTGAAGGTCGTCGCCAGGATCTGCTCGCGCGAAGCATCGGGTAACAGATCGCCGGCGAGTTGCTGACGAAGAAACTGGTCGTAGCCGAGGTTGCGGTTGAAGGCGTCGACGACCCAATCTCGATAGGGCCAAACGAAACGATCGCGATCGACCTGGTAGCCGTACGTGTCGCTGTAACGTGCGACGTCCAACCAGTCGGCCGCCATCCGCTGGCCGAAACGTGGGTCGGCTAACAAACGATCAATGACGTTTTCGGTCGCTCGGGGCGACGTGTCGGCCAAGTAGCGATCCAGTTCTGCGATCGTCGGCGGCAATCCGATCAGGTCGAAGGTGATTCGTCGCAACAGCGTTTCCCGATCCGCCGCCGGAGCGAGTTGCAAGGCGTTCTGCTGCAGCCGATCGATGACAAAGTGGTCGATCGGGTTGACGGCATGATCGTCGGCAACCACCGGGACATGCGGTGCGATCGGTGATTGAAAGGACCAATGGGCTTGATAAGAAGCGCCCTGGTCAACCCAACGCCGGATCAACTGTTTCTGATTTTCCGAGAGTGATCGTTCGCTGTCCGGCGGTGGCATCAACGTGTCGGGATCGTCGCTGACGATCCGAGCGACGACTTCGCTGGCGTCCGCATCTCCGGCCACGATCGCCCATTCTTTGGCGCCGTCTTCGGTGTCCAACCGCAAGTCGGCTTCCCGCGCCGAGGCGTCCGGGCCGTGGCAGTGATAACAGTTTTCCGACAGGATCGGACGAATGTCTCGGTTGAACTGCAGAGTGTCTTGGGCGGAAACGATTCCGACGGAGGCCAGGCACAACGACAGGAAGATGACGCTACAAGGGCGACACTGGGACAACAAACGCGGCATGATGATCGACAGGCGGAACGGTCGGGTGGGACTGTGGTTGATTGTAGCTGCGACGAACGCGGCACCGGAGCCCTTTTTGATGCCGATTGTGTCTGTCGGACGCGTTTTGAAACGGATCGGAAGAAGATTTTTGGGGGTAAGAGAATAATGAAGTTGCACATGCCGGCGGTGGCAGGCAGCAGAGGCATGGCAGAATGATGCGGGGCAGAATGATGGGAGAAAGATGCAAGCGGGACGCGTCAGCGAGCGGCCCGTGCCGGGATTGCGTGCCGAACGAAGGAGGCAGAATGATGCGGTGCGTGAGGGCGGGTGCAGACGGGGGATCTGGCGTGAACGCGAGCGGATTAGACTGGCTACGCAGGAGATCGGGAGGGAGCGGGAAGCCTTCTTGGGGGCGGTTTGGTTTTGGTGGCCGGGGGGCAATTGGGACAATTGCAGAGGGAACAGTTGGGGACAACGGTTCTACATTTGGTGGGGCGTGTCGTCGGGTGGTGTGGTGATGTCCGGTTGTTCTTTTTCTTCGGGGGGATCGACGCGGACATGTCGGGTTTGGAATTCGCTGATGTCGCTGAGCAAGACGATCTTCTGCCAGATCTTTCGCGACAGGCCTGTGGTTAACTGTTCGACTTCGCTGACCGCGGCGACCGATGCGGCATCGTCGAATCGTTGGACGTACAGTGCGGCGATCTTGCCGATCAGCGACAGCATTTCGGTGCAGTAGTCCAGGTAGCGACTTAACTCCATCGGACTCATCGCCTCGGCCGGCGAGTTTCGCGTTTGCCGGTACCGCTGAAGCATCCGCTCGGGGTCTTTGGTCAATTGATGCATGTCGACCACGTGGGCGATCGACCGCAGTTCGTGCACGGCGATCAATGCGCGACGGCGTTTGATTCGGATTTCCAAACTGATCAAAAAGTAGATCGTCGCGCCCAGGACGATCAGCCCGCTGGTCCCCGCGTCGAAGGTCCCGATCAAATCAGGCCAACCGATCGCTTCGTCTTTGAAGCGGACCGAGTGGGTGGTGAACCAGATCATTCCGCCGACCAACACGACCACCAACAGTGCGAGCAGGTAGCCGCAAATACGGATCCACCAAACCGACTCGCCGATCCCTTGGGCACGCACGGCCGACTTCTCGGCGACCTCCAGCAGTTGCGTGCACAGATTGGAAAGCCCGCTGTCGGGAAACCGGTCCGAAATCCGCTGGTGCAACGCCGCAACGGTTTTGATGATCGCATCTTCGCGGAGGAGCAGTTTGGAGTTCATTTTCGGGAGTCGCCGTAAGATGAATCGCGTCGATTATTGGAGATGTTCTTTCAAGAAACGCCTGACTGCAGCACGGACCTCGGGTGTTTGAAACGCTTTCCCACCGTGCCCGGCTCCCGGGATGATTTCTAATTGCACGGGCACCCCGGCTTTCTTGAGCGCCTCGGCCAGTCGCACACTTTGGTCGACCGGGACACCCGGATCCTGGTCGCCATGCATGATCAGCATCGGAGGGTCATCGGGCGTCACGTTGTACAAGGCGCTGGCCGTCTTTGCCAACTCCGGGACGGTCATGACCGGTGCTTGAAGCAGTCGCGCACCATTGGATTTCGCAACGTCTTCAAAGCTCCGCGATTGCGACACGACGTTGGGAGGCATGGTGAGCAGGTCGGTGGGGCCGAACCAATCGATGCCGGCATGCACACGACTGCTGGTCGATTCGTTCCCCGGATACGGACGCGTCGCCATCAGCGCCGCCAAGTGACCTCCGGCCGACGTTCCCCAAGCGACGATGCGGTCGGGATCGAACCGATACTGTTCGGCGTGCTCGCGCACCCAGCGGACCGCTGCGTAGCAATCGTCGATCTGCGTCGGCCAGGCGGACACTTCCAACAGGCGGTAATTGATACTCGCCACGGCATAGTTTTCGCCCGCCAGCCATGCTGCGATCTTGAGCCCCGATCGCTTGTCGCCACCTTTCCATCCGCCGCCGTGCACAAAGACGATGACCGGCAAGTTGCGATCGATTTGCTCGGGCCGGTACAAGTCCAGTAGGAGCGGCCCATGCGGGGTCGTCGCGTACTGGATGTCCGAAAGCACCTCGACACCGTCGGGAGCAGTGACCTGGGCGGCAGTGACCTGGGCGGCAGTGACCTGGGCGGCAGTGACCTGGGCGGCAGTGTTCTGGGGAGAGGAGTCTTGGGCGGCGGCGGTCTCGATCGCAACCGCGAACAAACCGACTGTCAGAAGAACAGCAGACGCCGCGTCGCGAAGTCGCGGCGTGTGGAACGAGAATGGTTTCATGGCGGGGAGGACAAAAGGCGGTGGTTGAATGCCGCCTATTCTAACCCGCCGCTCGTTGTCTGCCGAAGCCTAGTTTTCGTTCGGGCTGGACACAGTCGCCGTCCTCTCCGAGGTCGGCGCGGGGTAAAGCATCGCTGACGCGATCCGCCGAGTTCGGAGAACACGGCGAATGTCCGGACGCATCGGCAAGTACGCCAATTGAACTGCGGCGGAAAACGATTGTCACCGATCGTCCTTGCGTCGCGGAATCTTATTCTTCGCGTTTATCACGTTCGATGAACGCGTACGCATTGTGATTGTGGATCGATTCGTAGTTTTCGCTGCTGACTTGATACCAGACGATGCGGTCATCGTTGTTGAGTGCGACCGCCAAGTCCCGGACGATGTCTTCAACGAATTTTGGGTTTTCATAGGCCCGTTCGGTGACCCATTTCTCGTCGGGGCGTTTCAGAACGCTGAAGACTTGCGTGGAGGCGCATTGTTCGACGATTCCGAACAGTTCTTCGATCCACAGATGGACGCCTTCGGCCATGCGAACTTTGACCGTCATGTCACAGCGTTGGTTGTGGGCACCGTAATCCGAGATCTCTTTGGAGCACGGACACAGGCTGGTCGCCGGGATTTTCAGCGTCATCACGAAGTCGTCGGTCCCGTTGCTGGCCAGTTCAAAGGCGACATCGAAGTCCAGCTTTCCGGACTGGCCGCTGACAGGCGCTTGCTTGTCGATGAAGTAGGGGAAGTTCAGCTCCAGATAGGCGTCTTCGGATTCCAGTCTCTCTTTCATCCGGTTGGCGACCAGCGGCAAGGCGTCGCTGCTGAGTTCCTCGTGGTACTCGTTCAGCACTTCCAAGAACCGCGACATGTGGGTCCCTTTCACATCGTGCGGCAGCGAGACGAACATGTTGATCGTCGCGACGGTGTGGATGAATTCGTTGCCTTGGCCCTTTCCGGGCGTCCGCAGCGAAATCGGGTACCGCACATTTGTCACCCCGACTTTATTGATCGCGACCTTGCGTCGGTCGCCCGTCGATTGGATGTCGGGCAGGGGAGTTGCGGTGATGGACGCTTTTGTCATGGGCTCGTTCGGGCTAGTCAAAAAGGGAGATCGGTGGCGGGTGATTGCATCGAATCACCCGGGCCGCGGACGCACTCGGCGAACCGAAGACGTCACAGTACGGCTCGCAACGCCGGGCGAATTTGCCGGCGCGGTCGTCCAATTCGTCATGCGGTGGTTAAACAGTTAAGCGGGGAAAGGCGGCTACCGCGGGCGAGCCTTTTCCAGCTGGCGGGAATGTGTTGCTCAAAATCGCGTGGGCGATCGAGCCGGTTGCATGCGCAGTCGTTCCCGGCCCGTCTAGTGTGACGTGGTGGCAACCCCTAGACAATGGAGGGCGTGCGGAATTCTGAAATCCGATGTGTTTTCTGCAGAGATTTCATGTGACGTTTGTTTTGGGCAGGGGGGGATCGGGGGCAATGGTCTTTGATGGTGCTGATGCTGGCGGGGACGGTAGCGGAAGCCGCGGAGGCTTTCGGTTTGTGCGGCGAGGCCGCCGGGATGCGAAACTCTTGGCGAGTTCCGCTACAGGGGGCGATTGCCCCCATGTCGAGCGGGAGGTCAGGGCCGCAGTTCGGCGGCCTTTTCGAAGCACTCGGCGGCCAATTCCGTCTCCCCCAGTGTCTCGTGCAGGCGGCCGAGCGAGCGGTAGGCGGACGCTTGGCGCGGGCCTTCGCTGACGAAAATCGCTTGCATCAGGTACCCCTTGGCCGCGTCGTGGTGGCCCTGCATCGCCAGCAACTCTCCGAACGGTTGGCAGGCTCGGTCGAAATGTCCGATGCGAAACAATTCGCTGTACTGCTCGATCGCCGCGTCAATCTGTCCCTCGTGCACCAGGCAATCCGCCAAGACATAGCGGCTTTCCAGATCCTCCGGCAGCAACCGCAGCGCGTCGTTGGCACTCCGCCTGGCCTCTTCGAACTTGCCCGCCCAATGCGTCAGCTTGGCCAGATTGCGAAACGCGACGCCTTGGGTTTGCCGGTCAAGCTTGCCGTGGATCGTTTGCGTCGCCGCGGCGATCTGATCCGGCGAGGGGACTTCGGGGACGATTTCGCGATCGACAAGCGCACTTAGTATCACCAACGCGATTTCGCGATGCACATCGATCGTGGGGTGCACGTGATCGAGAAACGACTCGGCGCCGAAGCAAGCATGCCCCTCTTCGTTTCGCCTCAATCGGCTCAAGTGGGATTCAAAATCAATCGGGATGACGGCCCCTTCGCCGATGAACGTTTCGATGGCCTGCTTGATCGGAGTCGTCGCGCGCAACGGGCAGATGTCTTCATCGATTGCGCGTTGGAAACTCTTACGGGCTTCGTCCGCATGATCCACTTGCAAGAGGGCTCGACCACGCAAGTAGTGGACGTCTGCGTTTCGCTGATCTTCGGCAAGGATCAGTTCCAAAACCTCCAGCGACTGCTCGGCGGCTCCGTCGGTGAGCATTTGGCGAGCGACTTCCAGGTCTTCTGCCAAACGCCGGCGCGTGGTGTCGTCGATGTCGTCGCCGAAGTCGGACTTGAAGGGCGCGCAGTCTCGGAGGTTGGACGCCGGAACGATGACCGCCATTTCGGCGCCGGCGTCGCGGGCGATGCGTTCCATCCGCCGCAGGTTGACGCGAAAGTGTTGCTCCACGCCGCGATGCCAGTGTGGGTCACGTTTGTAGCTGGCCGGTCCAATCGTGTGATTCAGGATCTCATCGACCTCTCCCTGCAGCATCGGTTTGCTTTCGTCTGTCGCGGAGGATCGCATCCGATCGGCCAGTGATTGAAGCGATTGTCCGAGGTGGGTGTTGCGGGCCAAGGTCCCCAGCCAGCGTGTCGCCATCACTCCCGGCGTGTCCGAGGATTCGAGCAGATCACCGTAGGTTCGCCATTCCAAGAATTCGTTTTGTCCGGTGTACACGATGAACAGGTCGACGTCGTGGGCGGCGAATTCTTGCATGACACCGGCGATACGATAGCTGGCGTAGCTGATCCCACCGGCGTTGATGACTTCCCAATGACGGTCCGGTGCGACCATCGGCAACATCGTCCTAAGCCAACCGCAAAACGACGTGGCATCATGAAACGGTCGCCCGTAGGTCGTCGACCCGCCCAGACAGACGATGCGGTAAGCCTCCGGTGACTTTGTCGCCGGGAACCATTGGTCGTTGAACCAGACCAGTTTGGCGGGATTGATTCGAAAGCCGGCTTCTTTCGTTGATGCGTTTGGATCGATCGGCGGGGATTCGACCAACAAGGGGACGCTGGGCGAGAATCCGACGAAGGGATCGGTCGGTGGCGGGGGAGTCCAAAAGCAGGCCAGCAGGACTTCCGCGACGCAGAGCACGAGGGCCGCCATGACGCCGGAAAAGAGCAGCCGTTTGCCCAGGCTGATGTGCGGCGGGGTTTGGGGTTGGACTCGGTGTGGAGGGGCGGGTGTCATGCGGCCAGTATAAACGACCATGTCAGCGGGACGCGTGAGCGCGGTTTGAGAAGGCAGAATAATGCGGGGCAGAATGATGAGAGAGAAATGCCAGCGGGAAGCGTCAGCGAGCGACCCGTGCAGGGATTGCGCATGAAAAGGACGGGGGCAAAACAATGCGGGCAAGACGATGAGAGAAATGCCAGCGGGAAGCGTCAGCGAGCGGCCCGTGCCGGGATTGCGGATGTAAAGGACGGGGCAAAACAATGCGGGCAAGACGATGGGAGAGAGATGCCAGCGGGAAGCGTCAGAAAGCGTGCGGCGGCATGGGGGCGGCGGCGTGTGGTGGAGGTCCTGGGCCACTTGCTTACGCTGCGTGCTGGCATCGGCTGCGTGCTGGCATTCGCTGCGTGCTGGCATGGGCTGCTTGATGCGAAATCGGATTCGTCGTATCAAGTTGCCCCGCATCGGTCGCCGATTCAATCGGTGTACCTCGTGTTTGACCGCTTCTCCCCGTTCCGTTTGCAGCTCTCTTCTCCATGCCTGAAAAAACACGTGTGGTTGGCCCCGGCCCCGATTCACGACACGTCATCGACGACGACGGCGACACGCTTGCGGTTCCGGCCGGCTGGGACTTGTTGCCCCCCGGCGATGCCGGGCTGACCCGCCGCGTCAAGGCGGCCGGGCCGACGTGGACGGTGAAGGAGCGTCGCGGGCGCCGCGTGTTTTCCAAAGGCGTGTGGGCGGACGCCGGGCAAATCGCCGCGGCAAAAGCGAAACTGGACGCCGAACGATCGACCGACGCCTACGCACGCAAGCGAAAGAGTGACGTCGCCAGGCGGGAGAAAAAGCAGGCCGAGTATGTCGATGAATTCGAAAACGCGGTGATCACGTTCTTGGGTTTTCACGCCTCCCATCGCGGCATCGCGAAACAATTGGCCGTCGCGGTGACCCAGCACGCCACGCCGGTGGGCAGCGGCACGGTTGCCCGCACGCAGCGGATTCCCGTGGAGCGACGCGCGGAATCCGCGGTGATCGCCTGGATGCGTCACCAGACGACCGCCTACGACAACCTGGTGATCCCGCGCGTCAAAGGAAAACGCCGCGAGGTGCGACGCATGTTGGCCGCAGAATCACGCCGCGTGTTGCAAGGTTATCGAAGCGGACAACCAATCGATCCCCAACAATGCCCGCTGCAACGCGCGCTGGCAAAGTTAGCCGGTTGAGCCGGAACACTGCAACGAGTTAGAAAGCCCACGGATGGCAGCGCGTACCCACGGATTTCATACAGCCTGGGATCCGTGGGTACGCGCTGCCATCCGTGGGTTAATTCAGATCCGGCTTTGGCGACCGTGCTGTGGCGTTGTACCACGACGCAGGCGTTTCGTCGGTGAGGCCAAGTGGTCCGATCAAACCGACTCATAACGCATCGCGATTGCTACTCGAACACCACTACCGCGTGCTCTGGCTGGTCGCTTCGCCGACGGGGATCAGGGAGTCCAGGGCGTCGTCGATTTTTACCGATCGGCGTTGGCGGTTGGTGAAGAAGTTGACGTGCGTGTACCCGACGCTCTGCAGCAATTGCATCGCCGTTTCATAACCGTCGCCGACTCGCTCGGGAACGTGGGCATCGGCGCCCAGCGTGACCGGGATGTCGCGGGTCTTCATCTCGGCCAGCATGTCCGGGAACGGGTTCATTTCCGAGATGCGTTTGTTGACGCCGCTGGTGTTCAGTTCCATCGCCACACCGGTCTTGGCGATCCGGTCCAGCGCCGGACGGATCACTTCCAAAATCGATTCGGGGTCCCAGGCTTCACTGGTAAAGTTCTTGATCAGATCGGGATGGGCCAGCGAATCGAACAGCCCCGTCTCGGCCGACTTGGCCAACAGGTTGAAGTAAATGCGTTGGACTTCGACCAAGTCATCTTGCCAATACGTTTCGCGGAACTCGCCGATTTGCGGGTGCACCGACCCGAGCACGAAATGAAAGTCCGCGCTGGAAAGTTGTTTCTCCAAATACGCTTCGTGGCCTTCGAAGTAATCGGCTTCCAATCCCAAACGCACATCGACGCGGCCACGCCATTGGTCCGTCGTTTCGGCCACCAGGTCGACGTACTGGTCGAATTCCGATTCCGCCATCCGGACGCCGGAGGAGAAGCCGTCGGGCATCGGGTTGTGGCAGGTCACATGCATGCCCAGCAGACCACGCGCTTCGGCGACCGCCGCGTATTCGGTCGGCATTCCGTCGGCGTGTTTGCAGAGCGGCGTGTGTGAATGGGATTCGAAAAGGATTCGATCAGCAGGCATGGAGACGGGGGAGTTGGGAGTTGGGAGTTGGGAGTCACTAGAACAACGGGTCGTGGTCGTCTTCGGGGTCCCCGCACCATTTCTTCAGGCTTTCCAAAACCTGGTCACGGCCGCGCAGGCTGGTCCAAACGGACTCTTCGACATCCAGTCGGATTTCGTATTCGCCTTCGCGCTCGCAATCCTTGTCGCCGCACCAATGGGGTAGGTCGGCGACCCAGACGATGCGATAAAGTGGGACGTGCTTGTCGTCAATCAGGATCAAGGGTGAATCCATGCGACCTGCCATGAAAATGGGGGTGTTAGGAAAACAAAAGAAGCCGGTTTGGCACCCTATGTTCTCAGAAATTAAGATCAGGACAATCCTTTAAGTTTCCAGGTTCGTCAGTACCGAAGTCGTCAAAACCATAGAGAAATCATGAATCTTTCACGTTCCGGTCGGATCGCCTGCTGTTTGGCTGCCCTTGTGTGGTCCGCCGTGACGTGCCGTTGTGAGGACACGCAACCGGCATCTGGCGACTCGGACACGTTGCCCCCAGCAGTTGCCAAGGCACCTGCCGTTACTGTGCGTGGCGACCTGTACCGCAGCCGCCAA